>CAZLZR010000009.1:0-99504 GCA_964564015.1 uncultured Acetivibrio sp. | reverse complement strand
AAGTCGCTGCCAGATTTATATCAAAGCCTTATGGTTAAACCATAAGGCTTTGTTTATGTAAGTGTGTACCGTGATATTTATATGTCTTTTTTCTTTGACTGCTTATTTTTATATAATTTGTCATCGGCTTCTTTCATAAGAGTGTCTAAAGAGAGATTAGTATCGTTTGCATCAAATTCAATAATTCCAATGCTTAGTGAGAGTTTGTATGGTTTGGTAGATTTATTGTTGTGATACTCAATCAAGTTTTGAATCCTGTTATATATTAGCTTTTTATCATAATTATCAACATCCATAGCTAAAATAGTAAATTCATCTCCCCCAAGACGTGAAATTATATCAGTTTTAGAAAATGTATTAGTAATAATTGATGAGATTTCCTTAATTGCAATATCACCTTCACCATGACCATATTTGTCATTTATCGCTTTTAAGCCATCCATATCTGCAAATACCAAAAAACATTTTCCCTTTTTTTTTGCAGCCAGTTCAAGTGCCTGAGGGGCATGTTTAAAGAAACCTCTTCTATTGTATAAACTTGTAAGTTCATCCCTAAAGGATAAGTAATTTAAGGAGTCATTATATTCTTCAAATTCTTTTAAAGCATATTTTAACTCATTTTCGACTTTCTTATGGGAGTTAAGCATTAGCGAGATTCTTATAGCGCAAGAGAATTCTACTGATAGAGTTTCATAAATAGAGTTTTCATTCCAGCAATCCGGATATTCATACAAAGCAATACCTAATTGTTCATCATGAAAAAAAATAGGAAACAAAATATATGTACTCCTTTGTTTATTTAAAATAATCGAGAAGATGTTATCAGATTGAATTGTATTTTTTGCTAATCGCTTCCTTGAGAAAAACAGATTGAGTTTCCGGGGCCTCTCAAAAAGATTATATTCAAGATTGTGATAAATAAAGCTGTTTTCATAAGTAAAAACAAACAAGTTCCGTATATTGATCCGATCAAGCTTTTCAAAAAAGTATTTCTTGTAATGCTTAACATCATTCATGGTTGAGAATAGTGCAAGGAGCACATGTCTTAAATTACGGATTGATCCTAAAACCTGACGGTTTCTTGCGACCTTGTTTTTATGTAGTTCTTCGAGTAATACAGTATTCAAATTGGAAAAGCAGGATTCAACAACTTTTGGATCAAAATCTAATGATATAACTAATTCTTTTAACTTCATAAGAGCGTGATGCAGTTTAAAGCATTCGTCTTCACGTAGTATAGAAATAAGATCTCTAAATAATGTGAGTATTTCATTACAACTACTATTCTGAGCGGATTTAAAATAGTTGAAAAGGTGCACCGTAAATACTCTGAAATTTTTTACATCCATTATAGTTTTTATATCGCTGGATACTTTCATTATGAATTCATCAATAAAAGATTCATAATTCATTGAAGTATTTTTTAATAAGCTATCATTTGCTAAAGTATGTATAAAACATCCACAACTATCTCTTATTATTAGTTCCGTATCTAAAAGTCTTGATTCATACTTTTTTTCAGTTATTGCTTTTATCAGTAACTCTACGGAGCTATATCCCATCTCATATACAGGTTGGCTGACAGTAGTAAGGCTATGCAAAAGAGAGGTTGAAACATTATCGAAGCCTATTATGGATATTTTATCGGGAACACTAAAATTATTCTCTTTTAATACTCTAATTGCACCTGTTGCCATTTCGTCATTGGAACTCACAATTGAATCAAATAAAATACCTTTTGCCAAAAAAGTTCTTACGCCTTGGATTGCAGAATTGTATGTAAAATCTCCTTTTATAATCAGATTGGGATTAAATTGAATATTATTTTCCTTTAATACATCCAAATAAGTATTGTATCTTTCAATGGCTTCATTGTGTGTATCCGGACCCGTAATTAATACTATATTCTTTTTGTTATGAACTTTTATCAGGTGATTTATTCCATTTCTAAGGCCGGTTTTGTTATCAATACAGCAATAGGAGCCAAAAGGCAATGCTATAGATACGGTCGGTATTGTAAACCTTTGGAAAAGTTCAACTAGTTGACTGCTATCAATATATTTAGCCATTGTTCCTGAAGACATAATAACACCATCAACATTCAGGTTATTTATGAAGTCATAAGAAATATTATGGTTACATTCGTATTTTATATGGGAATTTAACGCTTTTCCCGCAACTATAATAACGTTGACATCAAGCTTTGAGGCAGCATCATTGACTCCCTTCATCAACAATTCATGATAATCTCCTTCAACTTCATTTGTCATGAATGCTATTGTTATCCTCTTTAACATGGTTACTGGCTCCCTTTGAATGTTTTCTTTCTTTTTGTTCATATAATAAATTGTCAGCTTGGCTTAATAGATGATCAAGTGTTAATTTTTTATCATCTGTTTGAAATATGACTGACCCAACACTTATGGATATATAATATGGTTTTTTAGATTTTTCATTATGAATATTAACAAGTCTTTTAATTCGCTCTTGTACAATTTCTTCTTTAAAATCATTTGATACTATGGATAGAATTACAAACTCATCTCCGCCAAGTCGGCAAACAATATCATTCTTTCGAAAGGCTTCTTGCAAAATTGCTGCCATTGACTGTATTGCAATATCACCTTCTTCATGTCCAAAAGTATCATTGATTTTCTTTAATCCATCCATATCTGCGAAGAATAAGCACCCTGTTTTTTTCATTCCCGAATATAACTCCAAGCACTTTTCTGAAAAATTATAAAATCCCCTCCTATTGTATAAACCGGTCAATTCATCCGTGTAGGATAAGAAATTTAATTTTTCATTATAATTTTCTAGTTCCATAAGTGCAACTTTTAATTTATTCTCAATTCTTTTCCTTGAGTTTAAAGTAGTTAAAATTTTTATAGCACATGAAAAATAGACTGATAAAGTTTCAAAAATTGAGACATCATAAACTCTATCTGAGTATTCATATATCGCTATGCCCAGGTGTTCGTCCTGGAAAAAAGCGGAAATACGAGAAAAGTGCTTTTGTCATTTCTTAGAATATTAGAGAAAATTTCATTAAATTTAATTGTGCTTTGGTCACTATTAGCATTTGAAAATAGTAGCCGAATATTATTGTTGCCCAGGTAATGATTTGTGGTGGAAACGTTGTAAATAAATGACTTTTCAAACATGTAAACATAATAGTTTTCCAAACCTATTTCACTTAGTTTTTCTGTAAAATAGGTTTCCTCATGCTGTAGACTATCAGCTGAAATTAATGAATAAATTAATACTTGGCGTAAATTGTTAATGGAATCCAACACATTTCTGCTTCTGGTAGCACTTTTTTTTGCTAACTTTTCTATAAGAATATTTGAAAGGTCAAAAAAGCAATGCTCAACAGCATCGCAATCAAAGTTTCTTATTAAGGTTGACTTCAATTTTTTCATTATATCGTTTAGTAAGAAGGTGTTGTCTTCAGTTAAATTATCGACAATGTGGCGAAATAACTGATAAACGGAAAAAGAGGGCTCTTTCCCGCTTATGTGTCCTATAAGAAGCTGAAAAAATTTTTTAAAAGCTGTTTCATATTCAGAGGAGACCAATATATCCTTTGCTATTGCTACAAATTCTTCAATAATTGAGTGATTATTTTCATCATTAGGTAGTATAGATTCCTCTGAAATTAATTTTTCAAATTTACACCCGCAACTTTCACGAATAACCAGTTGTGTTCCGAGTAATCTTACTTCAAATTTGTTTTTTGTTATAAGATTAAATAATAATTCAACTGAATTATAACCCAGTTCATAAATAGGTTGATGAACTGTTGTCAGGTGGTTTAAAGAAGAGGACGGTATGTTATCAAAACCAGTAACTGATATTTCTTCAGGCACTTTGATATTGTTAGCTTTCAAAACCCTTATAGCACCAATAGCCATTTCATCATTGGAACAGACTATGGAATCAAATTCCAGACCTTTTTTTAAAAACTTACTAACAGCTTCAACAGCTGAAGCACATGTAAAATTACCGTGTATTATTAAATCTTTATTAAATGGAAGATTGTTTTCATGCAGTGTATCAATATATACTTGAAGTCTTTCTAGAGACTCACTATGAAGTTCCGGTCCTGTAATAAATGCTATGTGCTTTTTGTTATGGTAATTTATTAAATGATTAATCAATTCATTAAAACCTTTTCTGTTATCCACACAGCAAGAGACTCCGAAGGGTAGTGAAATAGAGACTACAGGTACAGGGATCTTTTTAATAAACATATATAACTGGTTTTCATCAGTGTATTTAGCAATAGAGCCGGATGATACTATCACACCATCAATTTTGTCAAAATTTATTAATTCATATGAGATGTTGTGGTTATATTCATATTTATCTGGTGAATATAGTGGCTTTCCGACTAATACTATTAAGTTTACACCCAAATTGTCAGAGGCTGCATTTATACCTTTTAAAAGTATCTCATGGTAATCACCCTCTACTTCATTAATAAGTAGCGCTATGGAAATAGGTCTGTCAAGCATTTAAAGACCTCCTTAATACTGTGAGAAAAATCAGAAATGACGTGCAAAAGATATTATCATTAATAAACTTCTTCAATGTTTATTTCAATAAAATAATTTTTTAACAAAATTATAAATAAAACTACAAATCTATTTTCGGAATTTTTCATGAATTTATTTAGCAAATTCTTAATTTAAGGCTCAAACACGTATGTAGACGTAGGAAGTGAGATAGATCCTTTCATAAGGTATATACGGAAAATTAAGTTGTTGGATAAGAATAGCTATACTTACCAATAAAAACAACTTATAACATTCTGCAAATATTTAAAAAAGTACTTGAAAAATATATATTTGTGTAGTAAAATATTGAATGTTGTGGCGTGGCATACGATGAAACAGGAGATTGCTACTATTTAGTAGGTAACTTTTGTGGAGAATGTCCGATTCTAAGAAACCGGGCGACAAGTCACTGTACATTTTGCGATGTATATGAACTGTGCATTAATTTGTTTATTTTGGCCCAGGTTAAACTGCCGTCAGGCATGTAATTACCCTGGGTTTTTATACAAGCGAACAGGAAACACCCGGCATAGTGTACAGATAAAAATCTTGTTGTACGTAACAAATTTAAGGAGGATTATGTATGGCAAACAAACAAAAAATCAGAATCAGATTGAAAGCATTTGATCATCAGGTTCTTGACCAGTCAGCTGAAAAAATAGTTGATACTGCAAAGAGAACTGGGGCACAAGTGTCGGGGCCGGTGCCGTTACCTACAGAAAAGGAAATCATAACGATATTAAGAGCTCCACATAAGTATAAAGATTCCCGTGAGCAGTTTGAAATGAGAACTCACAAGAGATTGATCGATATACTGCTCCCAACACCTAAGACAGTAGATGCACTTATGAAATTGGATTTGCCAGCTGGTGTTGACATAGAAATAAAACTTTAATTAGTAATTGCTTTCAAAATAAGGTCAAGTTCACATAAAGACGTATTATGCTGGTATGTAAGAGTGAACCAATAACCACAGGAGGGAAATTTAGATGAACAAATTTATTTTAGGAACAAAAATCGGAATGACACAGATATTTGATGATCATGGTTTGGTAATTCCGGTTACAGTTATTCAAGCTGGTCCATGTACTGTAATACAGAAAAAGACAGTTGAAACAGATGGATACGGCGCTGTTAAAGTCGGATTTGCTGATGTAAATGAAAAGAGGCTAACCAAACCTCAAAAGGGTCAATTCTCAAAGGTTAAAGTAGCACCTAAAAAGTATGTCAGAGAATTCCGTGCTGATGACTTTGATAAATATGAAGTAGGTCAGGAAATCAAAGTAGCTGATATGTTCGCAAATGGTGAGAAGATTGACGTTACAGGAATTTCAAAAGGTAAAGGATTTGCAGGTGTTATCAAGAGATATGGTCACCAAAGAGGTAAGGAAACTCACGGTTCCATGTATCATAGAAGAGTTGGTTCCATGGGTGCGAACACCAATCCTGCAAGAGTTTTCAAAGGTAAAAAACTTCCGGGACACATGGGTGTTGACAGAGTAACAGTTCAAAATCTTGATATAGTTCGCGTAGATGCTGAGAAAAACCTTTTATTGGTTAAGGGAGCTGTTCCGGGTGCAAAAGGTGGTCTTGTAATTATAAAGAACACTGTTAAGTCAGGTAAATAGAAAAGGCGAAAGGAGGAAGTAAAATGCCAAAAGTTGATTTATATGATATGAGCGGTAAGGTAGTTGGAGATATAAATTTAAGTGAAGCTGTTTTTGGTATTGATGTAAATAAAGAAGTGGTTCATCAGGTAGTTGTGAACCAGTTGGCAAATAAAAGACAGGGTACTCAGTCCACAAAGACAAAAAGCGAAGTTCGTGGCGGTGGTATAAAGCCATGGAAACAAAAAGGTACTGGTAGAGCAAGACAAGGAAGTATTCGTTCTGCACAATGGATCAAAGGTGGTATTGTTCTAGGTCCTAAACCAAGGAGCTACAGATACACACTTCCGAAGAAAGTTAAAAGACTTGCATTAAAGTCTGTGCTTTCATCAAAAGTAAGTGAGAATGAAATAATAGTTCTCGATTCGTTGAATTTCGATAAAATAAAGACAAAACAAATGGCAGAAGTACTCAAGAATCTTAAAATTGAGGGAACTGCGGTAGTATTAATAGCTGATAAGAACGAAAATGTTGAAAGATCAGCAAATAATATTCCAGGAATAAAAACTCTGCTTGCAAACACTATTAATGTATACGATATAGTTAAGCACAACAAGCTTATAATTACAAAGGATGCTGTATCCAAGGTTGAGGAGGTGTACGCATAATGAGATTAGCTGAAGATATTATAAAGAGACCTCATATTACTGAAAAGAGTAATATGGAAGCGATAACTGGAAAGTACACCTTTATTGTTGATGTTAAAGCAACAAAAACCGAAATTAAGCAAGCAGTTGAAAAGTTATTTAACGTTAGAGTTCTTAAGGTTAATACAGTTAATTGCGAAGGAAAGCAAAAAAGAATGGGTGTTCATCAAGGATATAGGCCGGATTGGAAAAAAGCAATTGTTAAAATTGATACTGATCCAAAAACTGCTTCGTATTTGACTAAAGGCGGTAAAGCTGCTACTGTCAGTAAGAAACTTAAGACAAGTATTGAAGAATTCGGAGTAACTCAATAAGCATAATCTTTTGAGGTAAGATTTATAAAGGAGTGAAAAACAAATGCCTGTTAAAAAGTATAACCCTACTTCTCCTGCAAGAAGAGGCATGTCAGTTCTTACATTTGACGAAATAACAAAGAAAGAGCCAGAAAAATCTTTGTTAGAGCCTTTAAAGAAAAATGCGGGTAGAAACTCATACGGTAGGATTACTGTTCGCCACCAGGGTGGAGGAGCAAAACAAAAGTACAGAGTAATAGATTTCAAAAGGGATAAAGATGGAATTAAGGCTAAAGTTACTGCTATAGAGTATGATCCAAACAGAAGTGCAAACATTGCATTATTGAATTATGCTGATGGAGAAAAAAGATATATTATAGCTCCTGAAGGCCTTAAAGTAGGAGATTTTGTTGAATCGGGCGAAAATGCTGATATCAAACCAGGAAATGCGCTCCAGTTGAACAATATCCCAGTTGGTACATTGTTACACAACATTGAATTAAAGCCTGGGAAAGGTGCTCAGCTTGTCAGATCGGCAGGTATTTCTGCACAGCTAATGGCAAAGGAAAATGACTATGCACAGATCAGACTTCCATCCGGTGAAGTAAGAATGTTCAGATTGAACTGTAAAGCAACAATCGGTACAGTTGGTAATCATGAGCATGAAAATGTTTCAATCGGTAAAGCTGGAAGAAAGAGATGGATGGGTATAAGACCTACAGTTCGTGGTGTTGTTATGAACCCTGTTGATCACCCTCACGGTGGTGGAGAAGGTAAATCACCTATAGGAAGACCAAGTCCTGTTACTCCTTGGGGTAAACCAACACTTGGATTAAAGACAAGAAAGAAAAAGAAAGCATCCGACAAGTTTATTGTTAAGAGAAGGAACCAGAAATAATAGATTGTTTAAAAAGATGATTATAACAATACTGGGATGGACGCAAGAAGTGAATGAAAGGAGGACATGGCTTAATGAGCAGATCGATTAAAAAGGGACCATTTGTACACGATAAACTTCTGAAGAGAATAGAAGAAATGAATGCTCAGAATGAAAAGAAGGTTTTGAAAAGTTGGTCAAGAGCATCAACAATTTTTCCTCAGATGGTTGGACATACAATAGCTGTGCATGATGGAAGAAAACATGTACCTGTGTATATTACAGAAGAAATGGTTGGACACAAACTTGGAGAATTTGCTCCAACAAGGACCTTTAAAGGACACGGAAATCACACTGAAAGGTCTACAGCATTAAAGTAAAAGTAATTCTACAATGAAAGGAGGAATTCCAATTGGCAGCAAAAGCTAAAAAAGAACAAGCGGAACTTCTTGAAAATAAACAAAATTTATTGGAAGTTTATAATTCAAAACATACAAAATCAAAGAAGCCTGCAGTGCTTACAAAGGCTGAAAGAAAAGAATTGGGTATAGGTAAGGATCAAGGTAAGGCAGTTTTAATGTATGCAAGAATATCATCAAGAAAAGTTAAAATTGTAATGGATCTTATTAAAAATAAGAATATTGATGAGGCATACGGTATTTTGAGGTATACTCCAAAAGCAGCTTCAGAGATATTGTTCAAACTCTTAAGGTCAGCTGAATCAAATGCTGTAAATAATAACAATCTTGATAGAGACAAATTGTATATAGCAGATGGATTTGCAAATCAGGGACCTACTTTAAAGAGAATTATGCCAAGAGCTCAAGGTAGAGCAAACAGAATCAGAAAAAGAACCAGTCACATTACACTAGTAGTTAAGGAAAGAAGCTAATAGAAAAGGAGGGTGGATAATGGGACAAAAGGTTAATCCTCATGGCCTAAGAATAGGTATTATAAAAGATTGGGATACCAAATGGTATGCTGGTAATAAGAACTTTAGTGAATTTCTTGTAGAAGATTTCAAAATCAGAAAGTTCATTAAGAAAAAGTTGTATTCATCTGGAATTTCAAGAATTGAAATAGAAAGAGCTGCAAATAAAGTTAAAGTTAATGTTAATACTGCTAAACCTGGTCTCGTAATTGGAAAAGGTGGTGCAGGTATTGAAGAGCTCAGAAAGCAGCTTGAAAAAATGACTCAGAAAAACGTATTGATAAACATTACTGAAATCAAGGTTCCTGAGTTGGATTCACAGATAGTTGCTGAAGGTATAGCTTCTCAGCTTGAAAAAAGAATTTCTTTCAGAAGAGCAATGAAGCAGGCAATGTCAAGAGCAATGAAGCTTGGAGCGAAGGGTATAAAGACTTCTGTTGCAGGTCGTCTTGGCGGAGCTGAAATAGCGAGAACCGAACATTATCATGAAGGTACTATTCCACTTCAAACACTTAGAGCAGACGTAGATTATGGATTTGCAGAGGCAGACACAACCTACGGAAAATTAGGTGTTAAAGTGTGGATATACAAGGGTGAAGTTCTTCCAGCTGTCAAAAGGGAAAGAAAGACGGAAGGAGGAGATAAATAATGTTAATGCCTAAAAGAGTAAAACGTAGAAAAGTTCAAAGAGGTAGAATGAGAGGCGTGGCAACAAGAGGAAACAGAGTTGTACATGGCGATTTTGGTTTGCAAGCTACTGAACCGGCATGGATAACAAGCAATCAGATTGAGGCTGCCAGGGTAGCTATGACACGTTTTATCAAAAGAGGCGGTCAGGTTTGGATAAAGATTTTTCCAGACAAACCGGTTACAGCAAAGCCAGCTGAAACACGTATGGGTAGTGGTAAAGGATCACCTGAATATTGGGTGGCAGTAGTTAAACCAGGTAGAATCCTGTTTGAAATTGCTGGAGTTCCGGAAGAGACTGCAAGGGAAGCGTTAAGACTTGCTATGCACAAACTTCCCATTAAGTGTAAATTTGTAGCACGTGAAGATGAAGTGGGTGGTGAAGCAAATGAAAGCTAATGAGATAAAGGAAAAATCACAAGCTGAATTACAAAAAGAGCTCGGGGAATTAAAGTCGGAATTGTTTAAATTGAGATTTCAACATGCTACCAACCAACTTGAAAACCCTATGAAGCTTAAGGATGTTAAGAAGTCAATAGCTCGCATTAAGACTATAATGAGGGAAAGAGAGTTAAAGGGTATAGAGGCTTGATTAATACCTTGAAGGGAGGTAAATTCATTGGAAGAAAGAGCATTAAGGAAAACAAGAGTTGGTAAGGTTACCAGCGATAAAATGGATAAGACAATCGTTGTTAGTATAGAAAGTGCTGTAAAACATCCTCTTTATAAGAAGTTTATAAAGACAACTTATAAGCTCAAGGCTCATGATGAGAAGAACGAATGTAAAGTTGGAGATAAAGTCAAAGTTATGGAAACCAGACCACTTAGTAAAGACAAAAGATGGAGACTGGTAGAAATTATTGAAAGAGCCCGTTAGTAATGATCGAAAGGAGGTACAACCATGATTCAAGTACAATCAACTCTTAAGGTTGCTGATAATACTGGGGCAAAAAGACTGATGTGCATAAAGGTACTCGGTGGTTCCTGGAGAAAGTATGCCAATATAGGAGATGTAATCGTAGCTTCGGTTAAAGATGCAACACCCGGTGGTGTTGTTAAAAAAGGCGATGTAGTAAAATGTGTTATTGTTCGCTCGAAAAGAGGAGTTAGAAGAGCAGACGGTTCATATATAAAATTTGATGAGAATGCTGCAGTAATAATTAAAGATGATAAGAATCCAAGAGGAACACGTATATTTGGCCCTGTTGCAAGAGAATTAAGGGATAATGAATATATGAAAATTTTGTCCCTCGCACCAGAAGTATTATAAGGGAGGAGGCGGCTTACAGTGAACAATAAGGTCCATGTAAAAAAGGGCGATACTGTTATCGTATTGAACGGTAAGGATGTGAGCAAAAAGGGAAAAGTGCTTGCGGTTTATCCTGAAAACAGCAGAGTTTTGGTAGAAGGCGTCAACATGTCTACAAAACACAAAAAACCAAGATCACAGACTCAACAAGGTGGAATTATTCATCAGGAGTCACCTATACACAGCTCAAATGTTATGCTAGTGTGTCCTAGATGCGGAAAGCCGACAAAAGTTGGTAAGAAAATACTGGAAACTGGCGATAAAGATAGAGTTTGTAAAAAGTGTAATGAAACTATAGATACTATTAAGGAAGTTAAAAAGGGATAGAGAGACTCTTTTTGAAAGGAGGTTTATAAATGCCAAGTTTGAAAGACAAATATATTAAAGAAGTTGCACCAGCGTTAAAGGAAAAATTTAAATATACAAGTGCAATGCAGATACCCAAGTTGGAAAAGATAGTTTTGAACATGGGTGTGGGTGATGTCA
This sequence comes from uncultured Acetivibrio sp., assembly GCA_964564015.1. GTDB lineage: Bacteria > Bacillota > Clostridia > Acetivibrionales > Acetivibrionaceae > Acetivibrio. The sequence continues at coordinate 88,048 of CAZLZR010000009.1, read as the reverse complement.
AGGAAAATGCGAAGGCATTGGATGCTGCGGCTCATGATATGGCACTTATAACAGGACAAAAACCTATTATAACAAAAGCTAAAAAATCAGTTGCGGCTTTTAAGCTTAGAATGGGCATGAATATCGGATGTAAGGTGACTTTAAGAGGAGACAGAATGTATGAATTTGCCGATAGATTCTTAAACGTTGCTCTCCCAAGAGTTAGAGACTTTAGAGGAGTTCCGGGGAATTCTTTTGACGGAAGAGGTAATTATTCAATGGGAGTTAAAGAACAACTTATATTCCCTGAAATAGATTATGATAAAGTCGAAAAGATAAGAGGAATGGATATTACTTTCGTTACAACGGCACAGAATGACGAAGAAGCTAAAGAACTTCTAAAGTTGCTCGGTATGCCGTTTAGCCAGAGCTAAAGGAGGGATTAGAGCGTGGCAAAAAAATCGATGATTATTAAGCAGCAAAGAGCACCTAAGTTCAAGACAAGAGCGTATAATAGATGTAAATTATGTGGAAGGCCACATGCCTATATCAGAAAATTCGGAATATGCCGTCTTTGCTTCAGGGAGCTGGCTTACAAAGGTCAGATTCCTGGTGTTAAAAAAGCAAGTTGGTAGTAAACTTACGAAAGGAGGTTAAACATATGCAAGTGACTGATACCATAGCAGATATGTTGACCAGGATAAGAAATGCTAGTTCTGCAAAACATGTTACAGTTGATATACCAGCTTCTAATTTAAAGAGGTCAATAGCAGGCATTCTGTTGGAAGAGGGTTTTATAAAGAGTGTAGAAGAAATAAATGACGGAAAACAGGGGATAATCAGAGTTTCTCTTAAGTATACCGGAAATAAACAAAACATTATTACAGGTATTAAGAGAATAAGTAAACCTGGTCTTAGAGTTTACGCAGGCAAGGGAGAGGTACCTAAGGTACTTGGCGGCTTGGGAATAGCTATAATTTCTACTTCAAAAGGTATTATGACAGATAAGAAGGCTCGTAAGGAAGGCGTTGGAGGAGAAGTTTTGGCATTTGTATGGTAATAGGGATATCCGTTATAAAAGAGATAAATATAGTGAGCTGTTGTTTTGATCGGATCAAGTATAGTGAGTTTTATATTTATCATATATCTGGTATCTTGGAAAAATAGATTCTGAAAAGGGTTCTTCGAAAAGTTTGGGAACTCTCAATATCAAGAACAGGAGGCAATAAGATGTCAAGAATTGGCAGAATGCCCGTAACTATACCGGCTGGAGTTGATGTTAAGCTTAAAGACAACACTCTGACTGTAAAAGGGGCAAAAGGAACTTTAGAAAAAGAATTTCATAAAGATATGACAATTAAGATTGAAAATGGTAAGATATTAGTTGAAAGACCTTCCGATGAAAAGCAACACAGGGCTCTTCACGGATTAACCAGGTCTTTGATAAACAACATGGTTACAGGTGTAACTCAAGGCTATGAGAAAGCTTTGGAAATTAACGGTGTTGGTTACAGAGCGCAGAAGCAAGGAAAGAAGTTAGTTCTTACTTTAGGCTACTCCCATCCTGTAGAAATGGAAGAACCTGCTGGAATAACTGTTGATGTACCTGCTCAAAACAAAATTATTGTTAAAGGTATAGACAAACAGGTAGTAGGCGAATTTGCTGCTAAAATAAGAGGCAAGAGAGAGCCTGAACCTTATAAAGGTAAGGGTATCAAGTACGAAACTGAAATTATCAGACGCAAAGAGGGTAAAACCGGCGGTAAAGGTAAGAAGTAAAAAGGAGTGAGACTAAATGATAACAAAACCTGGTTCTAATATAGCTAGAGTTAGAAAGCACGCAAGAGTTCGTAAAAAGGTAGTTGGAACTACTGAAAGACCACGTTTGAATGTATTCAGAAGTTTGAGCAATATGTACGCTCAGATCATAGACGATTCAACAGGAAAGACTCTTGTATCGGCTTCAACGCTGGACAAAGAAATTAAAGGTAAACTTAGCTTTTGTGGAAATAAGGAAGCAGCCAAAGAAGTTGGTAAGTTGGTAGCAACTAAGGCCATAAATAGCGGAATCAAAAAAGTTGTATTTGACAGAGGCGGATATATATACCACGGACGTGTTAAAGAGTTGGCAGAGGCTGCTCGTGAAGCAGGATTAGAGTTTTAGTAGAAGGAGGGAGACAATTTGCAACGTATTGATGCCAGTGTATTGGATCTGAAAGAAAAGGTAGTTAATATCGGTCGTGTTACCAAGGTTGTTAAGGGTGGTAGAAACTTCCGTTTCAGTGCTTTAGTTGTTGTTGGTGATGAAAACGGACATGTAGGCGCTGGAATGGGTAAAGCAGCTGAAATACCCGATGCAATCAGAAAAGGTATAGAAGATGCGAAAAAGAATCTTATAAAAGTGCCTTTAGTGGAGACAACAGTTCCACATGAGGTGACCGGAGAATATGGTGCGGGTAGAGTATTAATAATGCCTGCAGGAGAAGGTACCGGAGTTATAGCTGGAGGACCTGTAAGAGCAGTTCTTGAATTATCCGGAATCCGTGATATCAGAACAAAGTCTTTAGGATCAAACAATCCTATAAACATGGTTCATGCTACTATTGAGGGTCTTTCCCGTTTGAAGACTGTAGAAGAAGTTGCTAAACTCAGAAATAAAACTGTAGAAGAAGTATTAGGTTAGGAGGGAACTCTAGTGGCTAAACTCAAAATTACTTTGGTAAAGAGTACCAATAAACTTAAAGAAGGTCAGTTAGCTACTGTGAAGGCTTTGGGATTAAAGAAAATCAGATCAGTAGTAGAGCAACAGGATAACGCACAAATCAGAGGTATGATTAAAAAAGTTGAACACGTTTTATCAGTAGAAGAAGTATAAAAAGGAGGTGTAATCCATGAAGTTGTTTGAATTACAACCTGCACCAGGTTCATCAAAAGCTCCTAAGAGAAAAGGCAGAGGTGTCGGTACAGGTAATGGAAAGACTGCAGGCAAAGGTCACAAAGGACAGAATGCTCGTGCAGGCGGTGGGGTCAGACCTGGTTTTGAAGGTGGACAGATGCCTCTCTATAGAAGACTTCCAAAGAGAGGTTTTAATAATAAGCTATTTGCAAAAGTTTATGCAGAGGTTAATGTATCAGATCTGAATGCTTTCGAAAACGGTGCAGTTATAACACCGGAAGTATTAATTGAAAAAGGACTTGTAAAGAAAGTCGTTGATGGAGTTGCAATTTTAGGAAATGGTGAGCTTAGCAAGAAGCTTACAGTTAAAGCAGCAAGATTTACGAAGACGGCTTCAGAGAAAATTGAGGCTGCGGGAGGAAAGGCCGAGGTGATATAATATGGGTGGAATGGTGGAAACTATTAGAAATGCCTTGAAAATTCCCGATTTAAGAAAAAAAATGTTCTTTAGTCTGATTATGCTTTTGATTTTCAGGCTGGGTTCCCACGTACCTGTACCAGGTTTGGATGCAGCTACACTTAAGAACCTGGTTGGTCAAGGAACAATATTCGGATTCTTTGATATCGTATCAGGCGGTGCTTTTTCACAGGCCACTATATTTGCAATGAGCATAACACCATATGTAAACTCTTCGATCATTATGCAGCTTTTAACCGTAGCAATACCAAAACTTGAACAACTTTCTAAAGAAGGCGAAGAAGGAAGAAAGATTATTGGGCGTTATATCAGATATGGAACAGTTATATTGGCGTTCTTACAAGCAACCGGATTATATTTCGGACTAAAAGGCGCGGTTGTAAATCCAGGCTTTTTATCATATCTGACAATCACAATGTCTTTCACAGCAGGAACTGCTTTCCTGATGTGGCTGGGTGAACAAATCACTGAGTACGGTATAGGAAACGGAATTTCACTTTTGATATTCGGCGGTATTGTTTCCAGAGCTCCACAGGGTGCTTTGGCTCTTTATACAAACTTGATTGCTGGAAAATTCGGTACTGGCTTTTTAGGTTACGTAGGACTTGTCGCAGTTCTGGTTTTATTCCTGCTTGTAATAGCTCTTGTTGTCTGGATTCAACAGGCAGAAAGAAGGATACCGGTACAATATGCAAAGAGAGTGGTTGGAAGAAAGATGTACGGCGGTCAGAGTACACATATACCAATAAAGGTAAATCTCGCCGGAGTTATTCCGATCATATTTGCCATGTCCTTTGTTGCGTTACCTTCAACACTGGTAGGATTCTTTGCACCAAACTCAACAAACCCTGTTCTGCAATATTTTGCGAATATGCAGAGTAAAGTTGAAATTTCAATTCTTTCAGGTTTGTTGGTAATGTTCTTTACTTTCTTCTATACATTTATTCAGTTCAATCCTGTTGAACTGGCAAATAATATGAAGAAAAACGGTGGATTCATACCGGGCATAAGACCAGGTAAACCCACTTCAGATTATATTACTAAAGTCTTAAACAGAATTACATGGTTCTCTGCATTATTCCTTGCATTAATTCAAATAATGCCATCAATACTTCAGGCTATAACCAAAATTAATGGTGTATGGTTTGCAGGAACCAGTGTTTTGATCCTTGTCGGCGTTGCATTAGATACTGTTAAGCAGATAGAATCACAGATGCTGATGAGGCACTATAAAGGATTTCTTGAGTAAAGATGTGGTCTGTATATAAAGCATAATACATTCAGACCACATATGAGTATTTTGGAGGCTGGTATGAAAGTAGTTCTATTGGGTGCCCCTGGTTCAGGTAAAGGGACACAGGCAGTGAAAATTTCTGAGTGGTATGGCATACCACATATATCTACAGGAGATATATTCAGAAGCAATATAAAAGAAGGCACTGAACTTGGAAAGAAGGCCAAAGATTATATTGACAAAGGTATGCTTGTACCGGATGAAGTTACAATTGATATAGTAAGTGACAGGCTTAAAAAGCCTGATTGCGAAAATGGATTCGTGCTTGACGGCTTTCCTAGAACTGTTAATCAAGCTGAGAAGCTTGATGAAATTCTTACTAAATCTGAGATATCCTTGGACGTAGTACTGAATATTGAAGTTCCGGATAGTACAATTATAACAAGGATGGGTGGCCGTAGAGTATGCACGAAGTGTGGAATGAGTTATCATGTAGTTTTTAACCCACCAGCAGAGGGAGATGTTTGTAAGAGTTGCGGTGAAGCTGTTGTCCAAAGGGAAGATGACAAGGAAGAAACAGTACTTCAGAGACTTACAACTTATCACAAACAAACTGAACCCCTTATAGAGTATTATAAAAATGATAAAAAACTTGTCACGGTAAACGGACAAGAAAATATCGATGATACTTCGAGCTGTGTAAAAAAAGCTTTAGGTGGAATATAAATGATATCGATAAAATCAAAAAATGAGATTGATCTTATGAGAAAAGCCGGAGAAGTTGTGGCTCTTGCTCATAAAAAAATTGAAGAGTCTATTAAGCCTGGTGTAACGACAGCAGAACTTGACAGATTGGTAGAAGAAGTCATCAGGAAAAATGGCGCTATACCATCCTTCAAAGGTTATAAGTGTCCGTACCCAGGTGGAATAGACTATCCTTCAAGTATATGTGCATCAGTAAATAATGAAGTTGTACATGGGATTCCAGGTTTAAGGGAATTGAAAGATGGCGATATTATAAGTATTGATATCGGTGCATATTTAAACGGATTTCATGGTGATGCTGCAAGAACCTTTGCTGTTGGGAAAATATCCCCGGAGGCTGAAAAACTTATTGAAGTTACAAAACAAAGCTTCTTCGAGGGTATTAAAAATGCAGTAGAGGGAAATCGAATAATAGATATATCTTCTGCTATTGAGGACTACGTTACTTCCTATGGATATACGGCTGTCCGTGAATATGTAGGGCATGGTATTGGAAGGGAAATGCACGAAGAGCCTCAGATACCAAATTACCGCAGCAGAGAGAGAGGTCATAGGTTACAACGGGGTATGACACTAGCTGTCGAGCCAATGGTTAATGAAGGTACTTACAGAGTTGAGCTACTTAATAACAAATGGACAGTTGTAACTGCAGACGGAAAGCTTTCGGCCCACTATGAAAATACAATAGCTGTGACGGAAAAAGAACCGGTTATACTGACAATTTTGGACTAAGGATCCAGGCAATTAACAGAGGTGAATTAAATGAACTTAACCCTTGGGCAAATAGTGTATTCGAAGGCTGGCAGGGATAAAGGGAATAAATTTATTGTTGTTGATATAATAGATGAAGCTTTTGTAATGATATCAGATGGAGACCTTAGAAGAATTGAAAATGCAAAGAAGAAGAAAATAAAGCATTTAGAGAATACCGGAGAAGTTATTCTGTCGTTGAGTGACAAGCTGGAGAAAAAAGTTAGAGTTTCAAACTCTGAAATACGAAAGGCTTTATCTGGTATAGATGAAGCAAATGAACAGTAATATAATCTAGCTTTTAGCAAAGGGTTTCAAAGCAGGTAAGGAGGGATTTGAGTCTTGTCAAAGGAAGATGTTATTGAAGTTGAAGGAAAAGTTATAGAAGCATTGCCAAATGCAATGTTTGAAGTGGAACTTGATAATGGACATAAAATTTTAGCCCACATCTCAGGAAAGTTGAGAATGAATTTTATCAGGATTCTGCCGGGAGATAAGGTTACACTTGAGTTGTCTCCTTATGATTTGACCCGGGGTAGAATAACTTGGAGAGCAAAGTAGTAGAAGGAGGATTAAAAATGAAAGTAAAACCATCTGTTAAAGTTATATGTGAAAAATGCAAAATAATCAGAAGGAAAGGCAGAGTAATGGTAATCTGCCAAAATCCTAAGCATAAACAAAGACAAGGTTAAATATTTCAGATGACAGTTGACAATGGACAGTACTTATCGTTAAATATATATAGACTGTCTTTTGTCAACTGTCATCAGGCGCAAATAAAAATAACATACAGGAGCGGCTGCACAATGAGGAGCTTTTTATCAATCTGATAGAAAAAACTTGTTTGTGTCCTGGATTGTTTATTTGATATATTTAATTAAAAATTACAGACTGTTTTGCATAGGGGATGAAAATGTTTGTTCTTACTTGTAAAATTTCATTTAGTCTTAATTTTCGAATTAGACTGTGAGAAAAAGTAAGACTGAGTATTTTCTAAATCCGAGGTAGTTAATTTTACGGAATTTTTATGGAGGTGTAAAGAAAGATGGCACGTATTGCCGGAGTCGACTTACCCAGAGAAAAAAGGGTAGAAATTGGATTAACCTATATCTTTGGTATTGGCAGAACATTATCAAACAAGATACTGGAAAAGACTGGTGTTAATCCTGATACAAGAGTCAGAGACCTGACCGATGATGAGATAAGCAAACTTAGAGAATGTATCGATAAAGAGCATAAAGTTGAAGGTGACTTAAGAAGAGAAGTGTCACTTAATATTAAGAGATTGATGGAAATTGGCTGTTATAGAGGTAGAAGGCATAGAATGGGGCTGCCTTGCAGAGGCCAGAGAACAAAAACAAATGCAAGAACAAGAAAAGGTCCAAAGAGAACAGTTGGAGCACAAAGAAAGAAATAGTAAAAGGAGGTTGGCGATTTAATGGCAACTAAAACAGCAGCTAGTGGAAAAAGACCCACTAGAAAAAGAAAAGAACGTAAAAATATTGAGCGTGGCGCTGCACATATCCGCTCCACTTTTAATAATACAATAGTTACGTTAACCGATGTGTCAGGAAATGCACTTTCATGGTCAAGTGCAGGAAGTCTTGGCTTCAGGGGATCAAAGAAAAGTACACCGTTCGCAGCTCAAATGGCTGCTGAAACTGCAGCTAAAGGCGCTATGGAACATGGTCTTAAATCAGTTGAAGTTTACGTTAAAGGACCAGGTTCAGGAAGGGAAGCTGCTATAAGGGCACTACAAGCAGCAGGTCTTGAAGTAAGTCTTATAAAAGATGTTACTCCAATCCCTCATAATGGTTGTAGACCACCTAAAAGAAGAAGAGTGTAAAATATTACATTAATCTTGAATTAATATTATATATTATGTAGAAATAAAATTGGTTTCTACAGATTAATACTCGTTGGAGGTGTAAAAATAAATGGCAAGATATACCGATGCATCTTGTAGACTTTGCCGCAGGGAAGGTGAAAAACTTTTCTTAAAAGGTGAAAGATGCTATACAAATAAATGTTCGGTTTCCAGAAGGGGTTATGCTCCCGGACAACATGGACAAAGCAGGAAGAAGTTGTCAGAATATGGTATACAGCTTCGTGAAAAGCAAAAAGCGAGAAGATATTATGGTGTTCTTGAAGGACAATTTAGAAAGTACTTTGAAATGGCAGTAAGTAAAAAGGGAGTTACTGGTGAAAATCTTCTCCAACTCCTTGAGTTAAGACTTGATAATGTAGTATATAGATTAGGACTTGCTACATCAAGACCTGAAGCTAGGCAGTTAGTAAGACATGGCCATTTTACTGTAAATGGTAAGAAAGTAAATATTCCTTCATATCTGACGAAGTTGGGTGATGCTATAGCAGTAGTGGAAAAGAGCAAATCCTCTCCGAAGATTAAGGCAATTGCAGATATAAATGCAGGAAAAGCTATTCCAAAATGGCTTGAGCTTGATGCTGAAAACCTTACAAGTAAAATAGTTGCTCTTCCATTAAGAGAAGATGTTGACTTACCTTTAAAAGAAAACCTTATAGTTGAGTTATATTCCAAGTAATAAAAACAGGGATGGGAAATATACCGAAAGTTATATTTCTTCATTCCATATAATAAGTATTAAGTGTACTTGCTTGGTTCAGCAACTGAGGATTCTGAATTTAAGATGGAAGTTCAATATATGGTTTGTTTAGAGATAAAGAATATTGAATCAGTTGCCCTCAAAAAAATAAATTTGTTATAAAAGGAGGGTTTTTGATGATAGAAATTGAAAAGCCTAGAATAGAATGTGTGATTTCGAGCGAAGATAACACTTATGGCAAATTTGTAGTTGAGCCTTTAGAGCGTGGATACGGAATTACCCTTGGTAATTCGTTAAGAAGAATTTTACTTTCATCTTTACCTGGAATAGCTGTAACTTCAATCAAGATAGACGGTGTATTGCATGAGTTCTCAACTGTACCTGGTGTGGTTGAAGATGTAACAGAAATTATTCTTAATGTAAAAGGTTTGTCCTTAGATCTTCACGGGGAAGGGCCGAAAGTTGTTTACATTGATGCTGATGGTGAAGGAGTAGTAACTGCTGCAGATATAAAGGCTGATGCAGAAGTGGAAATCTTAAATCCAGATCATAAAATAGCAACTTTAAGCGGAGACCACAAGCTTTATATGGAGCTAACGCTCGATAGAGGACGTGGCTATGTTTCGGCAGAAAAGAACAAGCACCCTGGACAGCCGATAGGTGTTATACCTGTAGACTCAATTTATACTCCGGTAAGCAAAGTCAACTATACAGTTGAAAATACCCGTGTCGGTCAGGTTACAGACTATGACAAATTGACACTTGAGGTATGGACTAACGGAAGTATTAAGGCAGATGAGGCTATAAGTCTTGGTGCGAAGATAATGAGTGAACACTTAAACCTGTTCATTGATTTGTCTGACAATGCAAAGAATGCCGAAATCATGGTAGAAAAGGAAGAGACTAAAAAGGAAAAAGTTCTTGAAATGACAATTGAAGAACTTGACTTGTCTGTTAGATCATATAACTGCTTGAAGAGAGCAGGTATCAATACTGTTGAAGATCTTACCAACAGGACTGAAGAAGATATGATGAAAGTTCGTAATCTTGGAAGAAAGTCCTTAGAAGAAGTTTTCAACAAGTTGAAGGCTTTAGGGTTGTCGTTAGCTCCAAGTGAAGACTAAGGAATAACGAAAAAATAACATCCATTTTATCATATGGAAAAAATTTTAGCCAACAAGATTTGGTGTAAAGGAGGTATAAGAATGCCAGGGCAAAGAAAACTAGGACGTGCTACAGACCAGAGAAAAGCCATGCTTAAAGGTCTGGTTTCGTCTCTCTTTGAAAATGGTAAAATTGAAACTACCGAGGCAAGAGCCAAGGAAGTTAAAAATATTGCTGAAAAACTTATCGCTTTAGCTGTTAAGGAATGTGATAATACAACATCTAAACAAGTAAAAGTCAGTGCTGTTAAGTTAGATCCAAAGGGTGAAAAAATAACTAACAAGGTTACATCCAAAAATGGCAAAACTTATTTCGTTAATGAGAGGGAAGTTAAAACAGATATGAAAGCTGTTGATAATCCTTCAAGACTTAGCGCAAGAAGAAGAGCTATGAATTGGTTCTACAAAATAAAAGATGCTGAAGGAAAGACAATAAGTCTTACAAATAAGCTCTTTGATGAGATTGCTCCTAAATATAAGGACAAAAACGGCGGGTATACTAGAATTTACAAAGTAGGCCCAAGAAAAGGCGATGGAGCTGAAGTTGTAATATTAGAGTTTGTATAAACCAATGACTTTAAGGATTAGGTGGATTTATTTCCATACTAATCCTTTTTAGTATGGTTTGAATTTCTCATTATCCCAAGCAGTAAATTATTTTTAAACAGCACTTTAACATCGGTATAAGTTCAGAACATAAAAAATGTCTTAAGCTTGTGAATTAAAATATCTGAGTTAGTTTGATCGAACTAAGAAATGGGTAGAGAAAATGGAAAAAAAGATTGTCAGGTTTGAGAACGTAGAATATAGATACAAAAATCATGAAGGAATAGAAAACATTCCGGCTGTTGCAGGCATGGGTATAGAAGTGGAACAGGGACAGTTTGTCGTTGTTATAGGGAGAAACGGCTCTGGAAAATCTACTTTTGCCAGGCTGATCAATGCTCTGCTCTTGCCAACTTCCGGTGCCGTGTACATAGGAAGCCTCAATACGGAAGATGATGAGCATATTTGGGATATAAGGCAGATAGTCGGGATGGTATTCCAGAATCCTGATAACCAGTTGATTGCAACCTCGGTTGAAGAGGATGTTGCATTTGGACCGGAAAATATCGGAATTTCATCGTATGAAATAAAACTTAGAGTAGAAGAAGTATTAAGAGACGTAGGTATGAGTGAATATAGAAAATCGCCACCCCACAAGCTTTCAGGAGGTCAAAAGCAGAGGGTAGCTATTGCAGGAATACTTGCAATGAGGCCAAAATGCATTATATTAGATGAGGCCACTTCAATGCTTGACCCTGTGGGAAGAAAAGAAGTTCTGGAAGTTCTGAAAAAAATGAATATTGAAGAAAACATAACGGTTATACATATAACACATCATATGAATGAAGCTGTATACGGTGATAGAGTGATTGTTATTGATCAAGGCAAAGTTGTTAAGGATGGTACTCCAAATGAGGTTTTTTCGGATGTGGTTGGAATAAAACAACTTGGACTTGATGTGCCACCGGTTACCGAACTATTATATGGCTTAAAAAAGGCAGGATTTGATGTGCCATTGAATGTAATTGAGATAGATAAAGCAGAAGAGATAATACTAGGGTTGATGGAGAAAGTTGCGAAAAGAACTGAAACGGACACAAGCCATTCATGAAAACTAATTTAGCTTATGCCCAGCCTAATATGCTTTAAAAGGTGCATTTAATTAATGTGAAGAAAAATACCCTACTTTAAAATTAACGTATGCCTCAAGAAGGTTTATTGGATAGGGTACTCTTTAGTATCCAGTACCCTGCGTCCTTGTTAATTACTTCACAGTTTCCATAGATGGATTCCAATTTATCAAAAGCTGATTTGGCACCCTGCTTTTTCTGTATAACCAGATAGATTGATCCGTTATCATTTAAATATTTAATGCTTTGCTCAAAGAGTGGGTATATAACTTTCTTACCGGTCCTTATTGGAGGATTACTTACAATTACGTCAAAGGTTCCTGTGACATTAGTGAAGCCGTCACTTTGCAATACCTGTGCATTAGTAGTGGAATTAAGTTTTATGTTGCGGCTTGTCAAATCTACAGCTCTTTCGTTGATATCAATCATAGTTACTTTAGCTGAAGGAGATAAATGGGCTAATGATATGCCAATTACTCCATAACCACAACCTATGTCGAGTATTTCCCCGGCAATCTGAGGTATGGAATTAATGAGGAGGTCACTTCCGAAATCTACACGTTTTTTTGAAAAAACACCTGCATCTGTTATGAATTCAAGTTCTGTATCCTTAAGCTTGTAGCTGATTCTATTTTCATCGTGTGACACGCTTGGTGTTTGTGAGTAATAATGTTCCATAAGTTTTATCCTCCCGATATATTTTCCAATTATAACTCTCATTCCATTAGCAAAAGTGATTCTAAGATTTATGTATTATTAATCTTCCCAATTGATTGATGGATAATAAAAAAGTTATTAATTTCTTTAGTTTTAGTAGCAATACTTGCTACTTTGTTTTGCAGTAGCTTCTACGATATGATTATAGCATATAATAATGTGTGTATTAAACGATGTTTGTAATTATTATTATTCTTTTTTGACAGATGGTTTTAAGTCAGTCTTGAAGTAATGTGCTAAAAAGTGTATAAATATTATTATGTATTGTTGTAAACAAATTTTTTCGTTATTGCCAAGTAAGTGGAGGTAAAATGTCAATAAAGGTAGAGAACCTTTCGTATGTTTATATGAAGGGAACTCCATATGAAAAAAAAGCGCTTGATAAAGTAAATTTTGTTATTGCTGACGGTGATTTTATAGGCATCATAGGTCACACCGGATCAGGCAAGTCGACACTTGTTCAACACCTGAACGGATTATTGAAGCCAACAGAAGGCAAAATTTACATAAATGGTGTTGATATATCCGCTAAAAACACAAAAGAGCTTAGAAATCAGGTTGGAATAGTATTTCAGTATCCTGAACATCAACTATTTGAAGAAACTGTATTTAAGGATGTGGCTTTTGGCCTGGAGAAAAGAGGTCTTTCTAAGGCCGAAATAGAGGTAAAAGTAAATGAGGCTATACAAACTGTTGGACTCTCTGAGGAAGCTTCGTCTAAATCGCCGTTTGAGTTGTCGGGAGGACAAAAAAGGAGAGTTGCAATTGCAGGGGTTTTAGTTCTTGAACCCAAAGTACTTGTACTTGATGAACCGACTGCCGGTCTTGATCCGAAGGGCAGAGACGATATATTTGAATTGATTTCCAATCTTCAAAAGAGGCTGGGGATTACTGTAATTCTCGTCTCACACAGTATGGAGGATATAGCAAGGCTGGTTAATAGGGTTATAGTTATGAACATGGGGACTATTGAAATGGATGGATCTCCTTCAGAAGTTTTTAGTCAAGCGGAAGGGCTTGAGAAAATTGGACTGTCGGTACCTCAGATAACATATTTGATGAGAAAGATTAAAAGCTTTGTACCGGAGATTAATGATAATATTTTTACTGTCGCTGAGGCAAAAGCTGAAATTATTAAGCACTTGAGGAAGCAATAAGGTGGAAAAACTATGATAAAAGATATAACACTGGGGCAATACTTTCCAGGCGAATCAATTATACACAGAACAGACCCAAGAGTTAAAATTGTATTGGCAGTAGTCTTTATGATAACAATTCTGACAATTGAATCCTATGCAGCTTTCTTACTGTTTGCTGTACTTAGCTTTACTGCTATAGGTGTATCCCAAATACCGGTCAAATATTCATTGAAGGGTCTAAAACCTCTAATGTTTATTGTTGTTTTCGCCGCTGTAATAAACATTTTTTTTACTCCCGGAACACCAATTTTTGAGTATAAATTTATTAGAATGACTGTTGAAGGTTTGGATCTTGCAGCGAAGATGGCATTAAGGCTTTCTATGCTTGTAATAAGCACTTCCCTTTTGACCTTAACGACAACACCAATAGCCCTTACCGATGGAATAGAAAGACTTTTTGAACCCTTAAAGCGTATAAAGATTCCAGTGCATGAATTTGCAATGATGATGACAATTGCGCTAAGGTTTATTCCTACCTTGCTGGAAGAAACAGATAAGATTATGAAAGCTCAGGCTTCAAGGGGTGCAGATTTTGATTCAGGCAATTTGATAGAGCGAGCTAAAAGCTTTGTTCCCATATTGGTACCTCTTTTTATAAGTGCCTTCAGGAGGGCTGACGAGTTGGCAGATGCAATGAACGCAAGGTGTTATAGAGGGGGAGTAGGAAGAACCAGAATGAATGAACTAAGCTTTTCAAAAAGTGACGTATTGGTATCTTCAGTAGTACTAGTATTTGAAATACTTATAATAATTCTTCATTTTTTTTAGAAAAACTTTTTTTGAATAATAGAATAATTCATATAATTGCTTAGCGTATAATATATGTACAAGACACAAATTTGCCTGTATAATTATCTATGTACATTTTTAACGGATGATTTTTAGCAGTTGTTGAGAGAATGTTGATAGCTTAGAATATTTTGAACTGATAGAGCATGCTTATAATTGTAAATTAAATCAATTATCAATAAATTTTTGGGAGGATAGTTATGTATTACGTGGGGATTGATCTAGGTGGAACAAATATTGCAGCCGGTCTGGTTAATGAAGAAGGAAAAATAGTTTATCGGGAGAGCATTCCAACTTATAGAGAAAGGCATTATACTGAGATTGTAAAGGATATGGCTGATCTGACTTTAAGAGTAATTAAAGGAGCAGGAGTAAGTATAGATGAAGTGAAAAATATCGGAATAGGAAGTCCGGGTACTCCAAACTGTGATGAGGGTATACTTGTTTTTAGCGGTAACCTTAACTTCAGGAATGTTCCATTGAGGTCAGAAATGCAAAAGTATATTAATCTACCTGTATTGCTGGATAATGATGCAAACTGTGCAGCGCTTGCGGAAGGTGTTGCTGGAAGTGCAAAGGGAGCTAAACATTCTGTCACCATTACGCTTGGAACAGGAATTGGTGGAGGAGTAATAATAGACGGTAAGATCTACAGCGGTTTTAATTTTGCAGGATCGGAACTGGGACATTCAGTGATAATTTGTGATGGTGAACAGTGTACTTGTGGAAGAAAGGGATGTTGGGAAGCGTATGCATCAGCTACTGCGTTAATCAGGCAAACAAAAAAGGCGGCCGAAGCAAATCCTCAATCTTTAATCAATAAGCTCGTTGACGGTGATTTTTCCAGAATTGACGCAAAAACAGCTTTTGATGCGGCAAAACAAGGTGATGAAGTTGGAGAAAAGGTAGTTAAACAGTATATAAAATATATAGCTGAAGGTCTTATAAATGTTATAAACACTTTTATGCCGGAAGTAGTTGTAATTGGAGGCGGAATATGCAAAGAGGGTGAATATCTTCTTAAACCTTTAAGAGAAATGGTAAGTGCCGGCGTTTTCAGCAGAGAGGAAATACCACAAACGCAGATAAAGACTGCACTTATGGGAAATGATGCAGGAGTGATTGGAGCAGCAATGCTTGGTAAAGAATAAACTGAGGGTTTATCTTGTTTGCGTGGTTAACTTAAGGTACTCATTATTATAGTATTTTGAATGAGAGGACACATTTTATGTGTCCTCTATTTTCAATAAATGCAGTTAGGTACGACTAAAATATAATTGCCTACTCTGAATAACGAAAAACTTGATTTGATAATGCTTTCAAAATATTAGAATAGGAAGTTGTTTTTCGTTATCCCTTACCGCTGAGGTATGAATCCGGAGCTTGGTAAATCTATGAAAGCTTCTATTTGGGAAAACAGGTGAAAAGAAAATGAAAAATGTAAAATTGACAATTGAGTATGATGGAACAAATTATCATGGTTGGCAGAGTCAGTCAAATGCAAAAACAGTTCAGGATACGGTTGAAAAAGCAATAAGAGGACTAACTGGGGAACAAATTACAATAACCGGTTCAAGTAGGACGGATCAAGGTGTTCATGCCTATGGACAGGTTGCAAACTTTTTTACCCAATCCAATATTCCGCACGACAGGTTTTCATATGCATTGAACAGAATGCTTCCAGAAGATATTGTCATAAGAAAATCAGAGGAAGTTAACATGGATTTTCATGCGAGGTATTGTGCCAGGGGTAAGAAGTACAGGTATCTAATTTATAATTCAACTTTTCCTTCGGCAATATTCAGGAACAGATCCTATCATGTATCCCATGCTTTAAATATTGATAATATGAAAAAGGCACTTCCTTTTTTTAAAGGAACACATGACTTTTCCGCATTTAAGGCAACCGGAAGCAGTGTGAAAACCTCTGTGAGGACGATTTTTGATGTAAACCTGACAAGAGTGGAAGACAATATATGGTTTGAAGTATCCGGTGATGGATTTTTATATAATATGGTAAGAATTATGGCAGGGACTCTGGTTGATGTCGGAATGGGAAGAATAAAAGCCGAAGAAATTCCCGGTATTATAGAAAGTCTTGACAGAAGAAAGGCTGGAAGGACAGCACCGCCACAAGGGCTATACCTTGTAGAGGTATATTATGAATAAGGTATAAATTGTATTTATAAAGATATGCTTGTAGGCGTATATTTTTCTTCACATTTATTATATGCACTCTATGCTTATTTGTGGGCTTTCATAATTGTTAACCAAAAATATTATTCCGTAGAAAAGCAAAAGATAGGCTGCTGCTGGATTATGAGGTTTTTTCGGGACAATACAAAAAGTGAAATGGAGGACGATTATAAGAGAGTATAGGTTAAATAAGGGCAAAAAAGCAAAGGAAATAAAAGATAAATCAAAAAAACAATAAAATACACTTGACACTACATTGGGTCTGTATTAAAATAGTTAAGTGTCGAAAATTTGGTTCACTAAACACTGAACTAAAAGTTTATTATTATAAATATTTCTTACGATTGTTTTAAGGAGGTTCGGATTCGAATGAAGACTTTTATGGCAAAAGACCATGAAGTTCAAAGAAAGTGGTACATTATTGACGCTGAAGGAAAACCACTTGGAAGATTGGCAAGCGAAGTTGCAAAAATTTTAAGAGGAAAGAACAAGCCTGAATATACTCCACATGTTGATACTGGTGATCATGTAATAGTGGTGAATGCAGAGAAAGTTGTTCTCACAGGAAATAAGCTGGAGCAAAAGTTGTACAGACACCATTCACTTTATCCTGGAGGATTGAAGGAAGTTAAGTACAGAATTTTTATGCAGGAAAAACCTGAAAGAGCTGTTGAAATAGCTATTAAAGGTATGCTTCCACATAATAGCCTTGGAAGAGCAATGTTTAGAAAGCTTAAAGTTTACAAAGGCACTGAACATGAACATCAGGCTCAAAAACCAGAAAAACTCGAAATATTATAATTGAGGAAGGAGGAGTAGAATTTTATGGCAAAGGTACAATATTACGGAACTGGTAGAAGGAAAAAATCTGTTGCAAGAGTTAGACTTGTTCCTGGAGAAGGAAAAGTTACTATAAATGATAGAGATCTTGACAATTATTTCGGATTGGAAACATTGAAAGTTATTGTTAAGCAGCCATTAGTGCTCACAGATACAGGAAGCAAATTCGATGTAATCTGTAAAGTTATTGGTGGAGGTTACACTGGTCAGGCTGGTGCTATAAGGCACGGTATTTCAAGAGCTCTTATAAAGGCTGATGAAGAATTAAGACCTGTATTAAAGAAGGCTGGCTTCCTCACAAGGGATCCAAGAATGAAGGAAAGAAAGAAATACGGTCTCAAGAAAGCAAGAAGAGCACCACAGTTCTCAAAGAGATAATATTTGCTATTATAAACCCTTGCAAACACTGCGTTTGCAAGGGTTTTCTTCGCTTAGTCGCATTACTGTTGCACAATTTAACTCAAGCAATAAGATATATAATTACAATCCCAGTTCTGACATTGATAAAACCTCCAAGCTTGCATTCATTGCAGCTGGAGGCTTTTTGGGGCTTATTTGTTCAAGGGTAAAATCGCTTAGTTAATTATAGTTATGGTTTCACATATGTGACCATATCAGAAAAAGAATTACGGACACTGGCGCTTGACACACTATCCACTTCTCCATTTGACGATGAAGCTTTTCCAATCAGCAACGTTGCTACAAAGGTATGATCCTCGGGTGTGCCCAGGAGTTTCTTGTATTCTGCCTGTTTGCTGCCATTGAGCGCGATTGTGGGCGAGGTAAGGATTTTTGTCCCATATCCCAGTAATTGTGCCTCTGCAGCCATGTTCTGGCAAGCAAGCCCAGCATCGAATTCAGAGCCTGTCTGACAGGAAATAATAATGACCAGCGGCGCATCAGCCATACCTGCTTTTGGAGCTCCAGATTTAGCGCCCCCATACTCGGAAGCAGATCAGACGGCACTTTACCCTCCATACCCGGAGGCAGATCAGACGGTACTTTACCCTCCAAACCTGGAGGCGGATCAGATGGCACTTTGCCGGCCTCACCCTGCGGGGGTATGCCCTGTCCCTGGGAGGCATCTATTGGGGGAACAGCACCCTTTGGGGGAGCTCCACCGGCTGGCATGCCTCCACTCATATCTCCGGATATTTTTTCCAACACGGCCTTGTCAGTAACAACAGAAAAATGCCAGGGCTGTGTATTCATTGCACTTGGCGCATTGACGCCTGCTTTCAGGATGGCTTCAACATCTTCTGATGGTATTTTTTCATCTGCAAAAGCCTGAGTTGTCTTCACACTAGTCAGCAGCTCTGCAGCTGAACTGTCAGCTTTTTGGGCTGTTTGCGAAGACTCCTGGTTTGAAGAACCTGACTGACTGCAGGCGGACAGCAGAACAAGAAGAAAAATTGAGCATGTAAGTATTGAGAGCTTTTTCACATTTTTCACCTCTGTTTAATTTTCTTATCCTTTTCTCATACTTTTATATCTGTGAATTTTTTTTACTGGTTTCAGCCACACATTTCAAGTTTTGTACACAATTATTTTGCGGGTATTCCTGAAAATCATGAAAGATATTCAAATGGATTCAACCCGTTTTCTCTGGCGCTCGCAACCATGCTGTAATATTTGAATAAGTAGTCGCAATTAAAATGGTTAAGATTCTCATAAATAGTTGAAGTAAGTGCTAAATACAATTACTTCAATTATTGTATTTAATAAAAAAATAATCGGGTGAAGGACGAGTATGGTTATATTGTGTAAGTATTTACTACAATAAGCTGATTTCAAGAAGGATAGAACTATTTCACAAAAAATGATATTATATCTATTATACAAGTTGTTTTTATAGGGGTTGATGGGATTGTCCTTATGGGGGGTTTTTATTAGTGCATTTTTAATAGGATTTTCAGGGGCAGTGATGCCGGGACCTATGTTGGGAGTTACAATTGATGGGAGCCTAAGAAGAGGATATATTGCCGGACCGTTAGTAGTTTTAGGACATGGGATTTTGGAAATAATTCTGGTTATGGTTATGCTTTTCGGCTTAAAGGATTTTTTTTCAAATTCATACATAGCAGGATTTATTGGGATTTTTGGTGGAGCCTTTCTTGCATGGATGGGCTATGATATGATAAAGTCCGGCCTAAAAAAAGCTGTTTCATTAGAAAAGCAACAGCGAAAGAACATAGGACAGGGAAGCCTTATACTGAAAGGTGCAGTTGTAAGTGCTACAAATCCCTACTTTATCATGTGGTGGGCGTCAACAGGTATTGAATCTGTCAGACAGGCTTATACTTTGGGGGGATTAGGTGTTTTGGCTTTTTTTATCGGGCATATTCTATCAGATTTTACATGGTTTGCTGCAATATCCATTACCTTTTCAAAGGGTAAGAAATTAATGAAGGATAATATATACCAATGGGTTATTCTGTTTTTAGGTGCTTTTATCATGCTATTCTCAATTAAATTTATTGTTGGTGGATGGCTGGCATTTACCTCAAGATAAAAATTAAGTTGCACATATTCTCGAAAGCAAGGAGGATTTTATGAATCCATTGATTAAATATAGGGGCGGAAAATCAAAAGAGATTCAGTATTTTATAAAATATGTGCCTGAAACATATTCCAGATATATAGAACCATTTGTTGGTGGCGGTGCGTTGTTTTTTTATTTACAACCACAGACTGCCATTATAAATGATGTTAATACCAGACTTTATGATTTTTATAAAGAGGTGAAGGAAGAATATCCAAAGTTAAGAATTCAACTGGATAGACTACAGAAAATCTATGAAAAAAATCAAGCTGAGTATGAACAATTAAAAAAGCAATATCCTCTTGAGAGAGTTGAGAATAAGAACGAAGAATTATATTACACATTAAGAGATGCTTTTAATCATAAAACTAAATCAAAATATCTGGATTCCGTTTTGTATTTTTTTATTAACAAGACTGCGTATTCAGGTATGATACGTTATAATGCTAAAGGTGAGTACAATGTTCCTTTTGGGAGATATAAAAATTTTAATACCAGATTGATTACGGATGAACACTACGAGTTGTTGAAACGAACGGAGATTTATAACAAAGATTACTCGGAAATATTCAATATGGCTAATGGCCAGGACTTCATCTTTTTAGATCCACCTTATGATTGTATTTTTAACGATTATGGTAATGAAAGTTACAAAAATGGATTTGGAGAAGGTGAACACAGAAGACTGGCAAATGATTTTAAGAATCTGCCATGTAAGGCTTTGCTGGTAATAGGAAAAACCGAACTGACAGAAGAATTGTACGGAAAGTATGTAGTTGAAGAATACGAAAAATCTTATGCAGTAAATATACGAAATCGTTTTAAATCAGATGCAAAGCATATTATAGTAACAAACTACTAGTGCTTTTTAACATTACTAATTTCTAGTCTTTCAAAATGTTAAAAATGCACTCCCTCTGTTTGTGACCCGTCTGATCTAGAATTAATTTCTGTTACAGGTCACTAGTATAGGAACATGAAAAACTAAAATATAAATATAATGTAATAAAATATAACATAACAGGTTGGAGGGATTAGAATGATTGTAACAACAACACCTAATATAGAAGGTAGAAAGGTTATTGAGTACAAGGGAGTTGTATTTGGAGAGGTAGTATCCGGAGTTGACTTTATTAAGGACTTTGCTGCAGGGCTCTCAAACTTTTTTGGAGGACGTTCCGGATCATACGAAGGAGAATTGATTGAAGCAAGGGAAGCAGCACTTAAAGAGATGGAGAAGAGAGCCGGCGCTCTAGGTGCTAATGCAATCATTGGGGTAGACATTGACTATGAGGTGTTAGGCCAAGGTGGTAATATGCTGATGGTAACGGCTTCAGGTACGGCAGTAATAATAGAGTAAAGCAATTTTACCATATGTAGGTTTCTAAACGCTCTGTGGATGCTAAAAGGTCATTCTTTAAGCATTAATAGGGCGTTTTTTATCAATAAATGATAATTGTTATAAGAAATTGTACTAAGTTGAATGTGAATATATCCTTGACAGATATATCGAGACGTGATATATTAAATATATCGAGAGGCGATAGATTGGAGGTCGAGTTATATGTATGAGAATACGCCATTAACTGAAGCGATTTATTACATCTTACTTTCGGTGAGAAAGCCAAATCATGGATATGGAATCATTCAGGAAGTTAGTGAGATTACCGGTAATAGGGTGACTTTAGGTCCGGGAACACTATATGGAGCCATTAACACTTTGCTTGCCAAAGGATGGATTAAATTATTCAGCGAAGACAAAGAATCAAGGAAGAAAAAAGAGTATGTAATTACCAAGGGTGGCAGAGAAGTATTTGACAATGAAGTCAAAAGGTTGAACGAACTTGTAAATAATGCGAAGTTAATGGAGGGGGAATAGTATATGTTAAAATTCAGATTGTATTATGATAAGGATGCGGAACAGGATTGGTTGGCTAAAATGTCTAATAGGGGCTATGCTTTTAAAAACTATATTCTGGGATTTTATACATTTGAGGAATGTGAACCGGGTAAGTATTTATATCAAATTGATTTATTAGATGACAAAGCTGATGCATACGAAGAATTTTGCGAATTTATGAAGGAAAGCGGAGTTGAAGTAGTAGCCCGTTGGTATCGGTGGGTTTATCTAAGGAAATCTGCATCAGAGGGTGCCTTTGAAATGTATACCGACAATGAATCCAAGATTGATCAATATTCCAGAATCAGAAAATTCTTTTCGTTTTTCCTTGTAATAGAGACTTTTGGCTTTTTTATGGAAATAAATGCAGCTATACAGACAGGAAAACCATTATTTTGGTTTTTTACTTTATTGATAGGAACAATTGCACTGGCATTTTTACGAATTACTTGGAAATGCAGTTGGAAAATTGAACAACTGAGAAGAGATTGAATTATGAAAGTATTTCAATAAATCGAATACAGTGCTATAATAACATTGTATTTCTTAATTTGTGGAAGTACTTAATATAATTCATTAAAATTGTGTATTCATACGGGAAAAGGTGAACTTTTTGAATAGGAAAAGAGTAATAATCTTGTTAATAGTTGTGGCTATAGGCTTTTGTGGGTTGTTTTTCTATTTTAGTAATGACAAAGCGGAATATGTGCCTTATAAAGAGTTTTACGGTTATGTTGAAAAGGGAGATGTAGCATCTGCACAAATTGGAGAAAATGAGGTTTGGTTTTATCTCAAAGGTGAGGAAACAAAGTACCGTACTGATAATCCTGAACTGAATACATTCAAGGAATTTCTGCTGCTCAATGAGGTTGAGGTAAAAGCTGAAGAAGGTGTAGATGAAATTCTTGTCAGTATTACAGATATAATTTTCAATGTACTCTTTTTTGGTATAATAATATTTGCCTTATATAAATTAAGGGGTTTTATAAGCACATTTAAAGTAATACGTCACAACAAAACAAGGTTTTCAGATGTTGCAGGAATGCACGAATTAAAAAAGGAAATGATGCAGGCTGTAGATATTTTAAAACATCCTGAAGAGTATGCGGCTAAGGGAATACGTCAGCTTAACGGAATAATGCTCGAGGGTAACCCCGGAAACGGGAAAACTTTGTTTGCAAGAGCGCTTGCAGGGGAAGCTGATGTGAATTTTATAGCAACAAAGGCAACGGATTTCCAAAGTGCAATCATGTCCATCGGTCCAGGCAAAATTAAGGCTCTTTTCAGAAAGGCACGTGCAAATAAGCCTTGCATCATTTTTATTGATGAATTTGACGGAATAGGCGAGAAGAGAAATTATTCGGGCACAGGAATTGATAAGGAGAATAACAGGCTTATTACAGCCATGCTGAACGAGTTGGACGGTTTCACACGTCAGAGCGGAGTAATGGTTATTGCAGCAACAAATAATTATAAAGCCCTTGATGAAGCTTTAGTCCGTGCAGGAAGATTTGATAAGAAGTACACTGTTCCTTACCCTGATTTTAATACCAGGTTGGAACTGATCGACATTTACACAAAAAACAAGAAAATAGGAGCAGATTTGTCAATAAAGGATTTGTCTGCTTCCTTTGAGGGCTTGAGTTGCTCGCAGATTGAAACCTTACTTAACGAAGCTGCAATGGTTGCATCCGGAGATGGACGAGTTGAGATAAAAGAATCTGATATAATCGCAGCTGTTAGAAGGACAAGCAATGTTTCATTGCCAAAAGGGGTAATAAAAAAAGCTTGATATAAGCAAGTGATTCATTTGAATTAAGCCGTTTTTGAGTTTTTATTTATTTTGACCTGGGAGGGAAATGATGTTTAATTATGTAACAACTGCGATATTAGCTATAATTGTTGTGATTTGGTTAATCCGGTTTCTAAATCAGTCTGGGTTGCCTATGCCTGATAATCGCTTTTTTAACTGGATTACAGCACAAAAAGATATGACAGGAGACAAAGTTGATAAAAAACAACTGGTAAGAGTGTTTTTCTGGGCTTTGGGTATCAGGATAATCATTTATTTATTTGGTGCTCTTAGCAGTAGGATTTTTATGGACGAAGGCACTGTATATACCTTTAAAAGCTTTCTGGATAGTTGGATAAGATGGGACTCATCAAATTACATTGATTTGGCTAGTAAGGGATATAGTAATTGTATTGTGGAGGGTAAGCATTTATTTCTGGTATTTTTTCCGTTGTACCCGACGACTATCCGTCTGATGCATTATGTAATCAGGGATTATCAGCTTGCTGCGTTGGTGGTTTCAGTTATTAGCTATTGTATAGGTTCTTGTTACTTCTATGCCTTAATTGCCGAAGAATACGGGAAATCAATTGCAAAGAAGGCATTTATCTATTTGGCTATATTTCCGTTCTCCTTCTATTTTGGAGGTGTTATGACAGAGAGTTTGTTTTTCTGTACAACAGCGGCGGCATTTTATTATATTAAGCGTCATAACTGGCTTATGGTGGCAATGTTGGGAATTCTGGCCTCACTCACCCGGTTGCACGGAATCTTGTTGATAGGTGTTGCAGGTATTGAATTTTTTACATATTATAAGCCATTTCAGATGATCCGGGATAAGAGAATTAAGGAACTTTTTAAATTGGTTTTTACAAGGGGATTATGCATAGCTCTTATTCTGGTGGGTCCTTTATATTACTTGTATCTCAATTACAAGGTGGATGGAAACCCATTTCAGTTTATGATTTATCAAAGGGAGCACTGGGGTCATGTAAACACTTATTTTGCCAATACTGTAAAAGATGTTTTCCAATATGCGTTAAACTTTTCTCAGAGCGATAATATGCTTGCTTCCATTTGGATTCCGGAGGCGTTAATTTTCATTCTGGCGGCAGCTTTGATTATTTATGGGGTTCGCAGGCATAATCTTATATATACTGCCTATTTGTTGGTGTATACAATTGTCAATTATTCAGTGACATGGCTCATTAGCGGCAGCAGATATATGTTATGTGCGTTGCCCATATTTGTTATATTGGGGGAAATTGGGGAAAACCGAAAAGAAGCAGACAAATGGATAACTGTTATCAGTGCCGTCGGATTAGGCATTTACCTGACGGGTTACCTCATGTATAAAAATATTATGTAATTTTTGTATATAGTATGGAGTTGAAGAATGGTTTCTAGAGATAATAAAGATATATTAGTATTTTACTGAAGAACTATCCTATTTATTAATTAAAGGAGAAGAGGTTCTATGATAACAGTTTTATTGGTTATTATATATATATCTTTTATAAGCTTGGGATTACCTGACGCCTTACTGGGGGCGGCATGGCCTTCCATGTATCAGGATATGAATGTTCCGGTGTCCTATGCAGGAGCTATTTCTATGACAATTGCCGGGGGCACAATAATTTCAAGTCTGTTCAGTGCAAAGATAATCAGAAAACTCGGTACCGGAAAAGTTACTGCAATAAGCGTTCTGATGACAGCGCTTTCGTTATTGGGTTTTAGCATTTCAAAAAGTTTTGTTTTCCTTTTCGTATTTTCGGTACCGCTAGGCTTGGGTGCCGGATCAGTTGATGCTGCTTTGAATAATTTTGTTGCACTTCATTATAAGGCAAGGCATATGAGTTGGCTTCATTGTTTCTGGGGAGTTGGAGCAACCGTTGGCCCTGTGATTATGTCTTATTGTCTGACTAAAAACGGTACATGGACATCGGGTTATAAAACGATTGGAATTATTCAACTTATACTTGTTGTTATTCTATTCATATCCTTACCGTTATGGAGAAAGTTGGAGAAAACTGAGGTCCATAATGAGGATGATAAGGGTAGCGACTTGGGATTAGGTAGGCTCATAAAAATAAAAGGAGCAAAGTTTGCTTTAATAGCGTTCTTTTTTTATTGCTCGCTCGAAGCAACGTGCGGCCTATGGGGTAGTAGTTTTATGGTGCTTAGCAGGGGGATATCCCCTGAGGTGGCAGCCCAGTGGATATCCTTATTCTATATGGGAATAACCTTTGGGCGTTTTGTATCAGGATTTCTGACAATAAAGATAAGTAGTTCGAGAATGATACAAATAGGTCAGGTATTAATAGCTGTTGCTATTATTTTAATCCTGCTGCCTTCAAAAGGATTTGTTTTGTGTACTGGGTTGTTTTTAGCAGGAATGGGTTGCGCACCTATTTACCCATGTATGATTCATCAAACGCCTGAGAACTTTGGACGTGAATTATCTCAGGCTATGATCGGCATGCAAATGGCATGTGCATATGTAGGAACAACCTTTATGCCTCCGTTGTTTGGTTTGTTGGCAGAAAAGGTTTCAATAGCCTTATACCCATACTATCTGTTGGCAGTATTAGTTTTTATGGCGATAACGACCGAAATCTTGAGGAAAACTGTCAAGAAAACCGTCTGATGCTTTGATGTGGGTGCATGTATTAATGTGAAGAAAAAATATACCCATCTGATGAAAATGAGAAAGACCTCAGGTGGGAGCTGCGTCTCCACCCAAGGCTTTTTGCAGGTATATAAACATATCATTTCTTATTAAGAAATGAAAGATTTATTTCCTCTGCCTTTTTAAATGGTGCTGTTAATAAATAAATTATAGTCCTATTTTTGTGAATTACAATACCGGTAATTTGAAATGTATTCTAATTTTTGAATTTTTCCTGAATCTTAATCGAAATCTGATCGTCAAGTTCAGAAAGTACGTCATTTAAATCTGCATCAATTTTGATTTTTATTTTGGATTTACCACTCTCTATTGCATCTGTCTTGCTGGCATCAAGAGCGTCTTTTACTTCTTTGGATTTCTGTTTGATTTTTAGTTTTG
Organism: uncultured Acetivibrio sp.; assembly: GCA_964564015.1. Classification (GTDB taxonomy): domain Bacteria; phylum Bacillota; class Clostridia; order Acetivibrionales; family Acetivibrionaceae; genus Acetivibrio. Next base: position 61,480 of record CAZLZR010000009.1, on the reverse strand, counting down.
CAGCTTCAGTTTCTGTATTAGCGTACTCACTGAGAGTATGTTCCACATCTCCGATATACTCGTCAACATATCTGGTGGTTTCTTCCAAGGCTTCTCGCTTTGCCTGTTCCAGTGAGCTGCTTGAATTATTTGCTGTTTGAGCTGCAATTGAATCAGTTTTTTGCAAGACGAGATCAAGAATATTAACACCTATCGCATTTGCAATTAATATCTGTGTTGCAATTATAAAACCAATTGTTATAATAATGGTTTTTTTCTTCCCTTTCATGTATTCCGCCTCCCATATATAAAGTTATATAAATATATGCTGATTTTCGTACAAACTCACAAAAATATTAACAGGCAAATCTAGGCAAAAAGGTATGTCAATCAAATTTGTCGAGGGTTGTATATTTTTCTTTATATTTATTAAATGAACCCTTCCGAGATTTTGGTTGTATTTATGGAAACGTTATAATAAAATAAAGATTAAATCTAGTGCTTTTGAACATAATTCATTTCTAAAAATGAATTATGTTCAAAATGCACATCCTATGATTTTTGCTGATTAACAAAATAAAATTCTTGAAATTTATTTTGTTAATCAGCACTAAATTTGTATTTTTTTGGAGGTCATATGTTACTTATAAAAAATGGGAAAATACTTACTATGGCTGGTATTAATTATGATAATGGATACATTCTTATTGACGAGGGAAAAATAATCGAAGTTGGCAGGAACAAAAAAAGTTTTCCCAGTAATAAGGATTTGAAAATTATAGATGCAGAAGGGAAATATGTGTTGCCGGGCTTTATTGATGCCCATTGCCATGTGGGTATGTGGGAAGACTCCGTTGGTTTTGAAGGTGATGACGGAAATGAAATGACTGATCCTATAACTCCTCATTTACGTGCTATTGACGCAGTATACCATCTTGACAGGTGCTTTAGGGACGCTTTGGAGAACGGAGTTACTACTGTAGTAACAGGCCCTGGAAGTGCTAATGTAATAGGTGGGCAGTTTGTTGCGCTTAAAACTTATGGTAAACGGATAGAAGATATGATAGTAAAAGACCCTGTAGCAATAAAGGTTGCTTTTGGAGAAAACCCTAAAACAGTCTATAATGAAAGAAAACAATCACCATCGACCCGTATGGCAACAGCTGCGCTATTAAGAGAAAGCCTCATGAAGGCGAAAGAGTATAAGGAACTGCTTGAAGAATATAATAATGATAAAGAAAATGTGGACAAGCCAGAGTACGATATGAAATTTGATGCTTTATTGAAGGTGCTCAATAAGGAGATTCCTATCAAGGCTCATGCCCATAGAGCAGATGATATACTTACGGCAATAAGGATTGCAAAGGAATTTGATATAAGGGTCACAATAGAACACTGCACAGAGGGGCACCTCATTAAAGATATTCTGCTTGAGGAAGGAGTTCATGCCGTTGTAGGTCCATTACTCTCAGACCGGTCAAAGGTTGAACTTAGAAACCAGACTGTTAAAACTCCGGGTATATTGGCAAAAACCGGTGTTAAGACCGCTATTATGACAGATCACCCCTGTGTTCCTATCCAGTATCTTTCACTTTCCGCTGCAATTGCTGTAAGGGAAGGTATGAACGAAGAAGAGGCTCTTAAGGCGATAACAATTAATGCCGCAGAGCTTACAGAGATTGACAAGAGGGTTGGAAGCCTTGAACGAGGGAAGGATGCGGATGTAATAATAATGAATGGACCACCGCTGGAAATCAAGTCAAGGGTTATTACTACTATTATTAATGGACAAGTAGTGTATGAAAGGAAAGAAGATGAAACAGATTAAGACCTTTTCTGCAGATGAGACAATGCTGGCCGGCAAGGCACTTGGAAACATTTTAAGCATTGGAGATGTGGTATGCCTGACAGGTGACCTTGGTACCGGTAAAACTGCTTTTACAAATGGGATAGCTGGTGCTCTGGGTATTGAAGATTATATAACCAGTCCAACTTTCACTATTGTTAATGAATATAAGACTGAAAATCCGCTATATCACTTTGATGTATACAGAATTTCAGATCCCGAAGAGATGTATGACATCGGATTCGAGGAATACCTGTATGGGGACGGTGTTGTTGTAATTGAGTGGGCTGAATTGATAAAAGATATTCTGCCTGACGACCTTATTTGGGTGGAAATAAGCAAGAACCTCAGTGCTGGGGTGGATGCAAGAGAGATCCGTATCAGTTTTACAGGTGAAAAGTATGAGGGTTACATTGATAGGCTGGAGACTCAACTTTCCCACTTATAGTATTTTGAGGCTCTGGTTGCTCACAAGTTAAGGTCAAAAAGTGTACTTTTTGGCCGCGATGAGCAAAGAGATCATAAATACTGTGGGAAAGTTGAGTTAGGTATGACTAAAATATAAATTCATACTCTGGATAACGAAAAAACTTGATTTGATAATGTTTTCAAATATGAGAATAGGATGTTATTTTTTCGTTATCCCTTAGAGATCTAAGAAAGAAATTTTAATGAGAGGTTTTGTATATGAAAGTACTTGCTATTGATACTTCTACAGCAGTTGCTGCTATTGCATTGATGGATGATGAAAAGCTCCTGGGTGAGTACTCTTTGAATAATAAGAAGACGCATTCACAAAAGCTTATGGTAATGATAAAGGAAATTTTTAAAGATTTGGAAATTATGCCGTCAGATATTGATGTTTTTGCAGCATCGACAGGCCCGGGTTCTTTTACGGGTTTACGAATAGGTGTTACTACTGCAAAAGCCATGGCTTTTGCGACATCTAAACCGGTGATTGGTGTTCCAACATTGGATGCATTGGCATATAATGTTGTTACAAGCAGCTTTATTATCTGCCCAATTCTCGATGCAAGAAACAACCAGGTGTTCACAGCTTTATATCAGTCAAAGGACGGCAAGCTGGAAAGGATAACAGAGTACTTGGGCATACCTGTAGATGAATTGGTTCAACTTATAAAAGAAAAGAATAAAACTGTTATTTTTACAGGAGATGCAATTGATTTACATAGGGACTATTTTATAACCGAATTAAGTGGAAATTGTGAATTTTCACCTTTGGCAATGAGGCTTCAGAGAGCATCTTCAGTAGCTGAAATTGCACTTAAAATGGCGAAGGAAGGAAAGTTTGAGAGCAGTTTTGAATTGGTTCCCTTTTATTTGAGGAAATCTCAGGCTGAGCGGGAATTAGAAAAGAAGCTCTGTGCAAAAGGTGAAAAGTAATGGGTTTAGACGGGATAGAAGTATGTAGTTTGACACTTAATGATATTGATGAAGTTATGGTGGTAGAGAAACTGAGTTTTTCAATTCCGTGGTCAAAGCAGGCATTTATTGAAGAAGTCACAAATAACAAATTTGCCAGATATATTATAGCAAAGGTAGATGGGAAGACAGTTGGCTATGCCGGGTTGTGGAAGGTTTTCGATGAAGGACATATCACAAATGTTGCGGTTCATCCCGAATACAGAAGAAGTGGTGTGGGCTATACTCTGGTGAGAGGTCTTATTGAACTGTCAATTAAGGAAAATATTGTAAAGTTAACACTTGAGGTTAGAAGAAGCAATATTGCAGCACAAAACTTGTATACCAAATTCGGATTTAGGAGTGAAGGATTTCGCAAGGAGTATTATGCTGACAATAAAGAGGATGCGATAATAATGTGGAAAGAAAATGTTATGTAAAATATGACACAAATATAACGATTAAAAAAAGGATTTTCTTTAGTATTAGTAGAATATAATGTCTTAAGGATTGCCAAATGTATAATTGATAAATTCAAGGGTCAATTGTCTTGAAATTGCGCAGGAACGGCGTGTCTTTGGAATTTTCATTGAGGAATGTGCGAAGCAGACAAAGGATAAATACCGTTGATTATATACAGTTGGTTATCCTATGAATCATGTTCCATTAATGTCTTTAGTTTGATCTTGTATTTTGATAATATGATGATATAAAAGGTATTAATATTTTTATTGCTAAAAAGTAGTGCAAAAGGGGGAAGCATTATGCCGCGAATAAAAGGTTTACCTTATAAAATGCTCAAGAAAGAATGTGACCCGGATTCCTTTAAATTTAATGATACTTCTGAACTTGACGCATTAGAGGATATAATCGGTCAGGAAAGGGCAGCAAAAGCCTTGCAATTTGGGCTGAAGATAAAGACACGAGGGTATAACATTTTTATGAGCGGATCAACCGGGACAGGAAAGACCAGTTATGCTCAGAATTATGTGAAAAAAATTGCCCATAAGGCTAAAACGCCCGACGATTGGTGTTATGTATATAATTTTAGTAATGCCAACCAGCCTTCAGCGTTAAACCTGCCTGCAGGTCTAGGAAGGATATTTCAGAATGATATGGAGGATTTTATAAAAATCCTACAGTTGGAGATATCAAGGGCTTTTGACAGTGAGGATTATGAAAGGGAAAAAACATCTATAGCAAAAGAGTATCAGGCAAAGAGAAATGATCTTCTGGAAAAGTTGAATGATGATGCTGAAAAACAAGGATTCAAGGTAAAGACGACTAATTCCGGCATATATTTTCTTCCGGTAGTTGAGGGAAAAACAATATCTGAAGAAGAGTATGGAGATCTTGATGAAAAACTTAAACATGAAATTAATGAAAAGTCTAATATAGTTCAGCTTGAGACTATAGATATTATTAGGAAAATAAAGGCAATAGAAAAGGAAGCAGAAGAAAAGGTTGCCGAATGGGAGAATAAAATTGCGTTATTTGCTGTTGGAATGCACATTAATGACCTGAAGGAGAAATATCAGGATTATAAGAAGGTCACTGATTTTCTTGAAAGTGTTCAGGAAGATATACTAAAAAATCTGGATAACTTCAGAGAAGAAGATTATTCGGATGAACAGCAGCAGATGCTTATTCCGTGGATACGCAGTTCTGAAGGAAATCCTACAGATAAATACAGGGTAAACCTGCTGGTTGATAATAGCAAACTAAAAGGTGCTCCGGTAATAGTTGATTTTAATCCGACCTTTTTTAACCTGCTTGGGAAATTAGAGTACGAAAATGAGTTCGGAACCATGACTACTGATTATACCATGATAAAGGGCGGATTATTCCATCAGGCAAACGGAGGTTATTTGATTCTTCAGGCAAAGGATGTATTGAGCAATGTACAATCATGGGAGGCATTAAAAAGGGTCTTAAAGACAAAGCAGATTGCTATTGAAAATATGAAGGAGCAAATGGGGCTTGTTGCGGTTTCTACTTTAAAGCCTGAGCCTATACCTGTTGATATAAAGGTAATTTTAGTTGGAAGTGAATATCTTTATCAGGCATTATATGAGTTTGATGAAGACTTTAAAAAGCTCTTCAAAATAAAAGCTGACTTTGATGCTGAAATGGAGCGAAATAAGGAAAACACCAAGAAGCTTGCCAAGTTTATAAACTCCTTTTGTAAGCGTGAGTGTACTTTGCATTTTGACAGGACAGGAGTTGCAAAGGTTGTGGAATACAGTTCAAGACTTGTAGAGGATCAGACAAAGCTTTCAACAAAGTTTAACGATATAGTGGAGATACTGTCCGAATCCTGTGCATGGGCTGAAATTGAGGGAAGTAGCCTTGTTAGAGCCGAACATGTAAAAAAAGCTATTTCTGAGAAGATATTCAGATCCAATAAATACGATAAAAAGATTCTTGAAAGTCTTGAGGACGGCACAATTATACTGGACACCGATGGAGAAGTGGTAGGCCAGATAAATGGTCTTACAATACTTGATATGGGAGACTATTCCTTTGGAAAGCCATCAAGAATAACCGCCAATACTTTTATGGGTGAAAGTGGTATTGTGAACATTGAGAGAGAAGTAGAAATGAGTGGTACTTCTCATTCAAAAGGGGTTTTTATACTAAGTGGCTATATAGGTCAGAAATTTGCCCAGGAGATTCCGTTAACTCTGACTGCCAGTCTGTGTTTTGAACAGCTCTATGGCGGAGTGGATGGAGACAGCGCATCAAGTGCCGAGTTGTATGCTGTGCTTTCAAGTCTTGCAGATGTGCCTATAAAGCAGTATATAGCGGTGACCGGTTCTGTAAATCAGAAAGGTGAGATTCAGCCCATTGGCGGAGCTACCGAAAAGATCGAGGGTTTCTTTGAACTGTGTAAACTGCGTGGCCTAGATGGCAAACATGGAGTTATTATTCCCTATCAGAATATAAAAAATCTTGTTTTGAATGATGACGTGGTTGAAGCCGTAAAGGAAGGAAAGTTTACTATATATGCAGTGAAAACTATAGACGAAGGTATTGAGATTTTGACAGGCATAAAAGCCGGAGAAAAGAAAAAAGACGGAACTTATCCGGCCGGAACAATAAATTATCTGGTATATGAGAAGCTTAAGAAATATGCACAGACTGCAGCCGGGTTTTATAAGGATGACAAGAAAGCGGGAAAATAAACTTAAATAGGAAATTAAGATATCCTGGAAATAGCTGTGAGGTGTTCACGGCTATTTTTTGATGTCGAGTTTATTACTTATGGATACTGGGTATATAATAGGATATGAGAGGAGAGATGAAAATGGATGGTAAAAGAAACTATATGAGATGTAATAATATATCAGGAAAAGGATTGTTTGGTGATAAAAAGTTTGAAACTGAGGGTAAGTTTAAGGTGCTAAACTTATCGGGTTCGGGAGTTTTGATTTTGACAGAAAGAAAGCTTGAGATAAATGATATTGTGGAAATGAGGATAGTATTTGCCGGATATATAAATGAAAAAGAAATTAAAGTTAAGGGCAGAGTTGTCAGGGAAGAATCGGGAGGCGATGCTTTCCGCTACGGTATGGAATTTGTCGGAATACCACATAAGGAAAGAGTTGAGATAGATGAGATAATGAATTTAAGTTGCAGCAGGGAACCGCACAAAGGGCTCAACAATTGTGACCACGGAGAGTGCATAGTTTTAAAGTAGATACCAAATACAATTATAAAGCATTATGAAAGTACAAAGATTTACGGGGGGATACACTTTTTTGCCAACTTCACAAGAATAATGAAATGTTGTATTGCCTGTCAAAGTTTGTTATAGTTTATGTATATTATCTATTTTGCACTATGTTAATTAATCAAAGAGTTAAGGTGATATATTTTATGATAAGAAAAAGTCTGATACTCAAAATATTTTCTGCAGCATACATGCAACGTTGGAATGACAAACTGAGGCCGATTGAACTCATCGAGCTTGATAAGCAGGCACATAAGATGTTTATTGCATATTTTTTAGGTAAATTTGAGGAAAACAAGCCTGGTTTCAGTTGGATTGAAATAATTGAGGGCGGTATTTTCGAAATGCTCCAAAGAATTGTCATAACTGACATTAAGCCTCCTGTGTTTTATAAAATCAAGGCGGATCCGAAGAAGTACAAGCTTTTGAATGAGTTTGTATATGACAATCTGGAGACTATTATTTCTCCACTGGGAGAAGACTTCTGTAACAGATTTATAAAATATTTTGAGGAAGATAAACCATCGATAAACAAAAAGATACTCGAAGCGGCTCACAACTATGCATCCAGGTGGGAATTTGAAATAATTGAGCGTTTAAATCCCAATGGTTATGAGGTACAGGATATAAAGAGAGAGTTTATTGAACGGATAGAAAAGTATAATGATCTTGAGGGGATGAAGCAGCTGGCTTTAAATAATAATTACAAAAATTTCATTGAGCTATGCGGTCATTTGAGATTTCAGGCCAGGTGGTCTCATCTCCATAGGATACCTAAGACTTCGGTACTTGGACATTCGCTGTTTGTTGCAATTCTGTCCTATTTATTTTCACTTGAGATAGATGCATGTCCTGTAAGGTGCTCCAACAATTTCTTCCAAGGGCTTTTTCATGATCTTCCCGAGGTGCTCACGAGGGATATAATTTCACCTATAAAAAGTTCAGTTGAAGGTTTGAGTGATCTGATCAAGGAAATTGAAAAGGAACAGATGGAAAAACAACTTTATCCATTGGTGCCAAAGGAGTTTTTACCTGAGATCAGAATGTTTATTGAGGGTGAATTTGAAAACGTTGTTCTGATTGATGGCAAAGCAGAAAATAAAACTTGCGAAGAGATAAATGAAAAATATAATGAGGATAAATACAGTCCTAGAGACGGAAGAATTATAAAGGCTTCAGATGAGCTGGCTGCATTTATTGAAGCAAAGGTTGCCATTGAAAACGGCGCAGTCAGTGAAGAGTTTCAGGAGGCCAAGCTGAATATAAAAGCAAGGTACAACGGCAAACATATAGCAGGTATTAATTTCGGTGAAATATTTGCGGATTTTTAGTAAAAAAAAGGCAAGTATCACTTATGTTTATTACATCAAACATGAGAGGATACTGCCTTTTCTTTACAGGGTAATAATTTATACTTCCAAAATACTGCCAAAAGCTGAAGAATGGATTAATGTAAAATAGAAGGATGATAACTAATGTTTTTGTTTACATAAAAAGTCATTTTTTTAACTGGGCACTTTTTACTCAGTGAAAATTCTGCTATAATAAAATTTAATGAGATAAAATATCTATAATTCACAAGATGATGAGATAAAAATCTTATTATTCCAACTTTGGCTACAATACATTTCTTTTCAAATATAGAAAAAATAATGCTATATAAATTTATTTTATATATATAAAAACATTTAGGGGGGAAATAATCTGATGGGGAGATTCAAATCTCTTCTGGCATGTGTTCTTGCTGTTCTTATGTTGAACAGTATCATTATGCCGGATTTGTCTTTTGCTGATGATTTTTCGAGTGAACAATCAAAGAATCCAGCGAATTCATTGGAATTGCAAAGTGTAACTGAGAACGTATATGCGTCACCGACCGCAATACCGGTTCAGACAGCGACAAATGAGCCTGTGGTAACTTTGCTGCCGGGCATAACGCCAACGTCAACACCTGAGTTGGGACTGGCGACAGAGCCTCAGGACGAAATAAGCAGTATAACGCTTCCGCTAGAGGAAGGCGAAGAGGAACGGAATTCTATTGTATCAGACGGTTATGTTACAAAGACTGCAAAAATTGTAAATGAATCCTTCGGCTTTAAAGATTCAATGGTAACCGAAGACGAAACAATGGATGAAACACTTCGGGAGATAAAAGAAAATGAAGTGGTTGTATTTAATGAAGAGGGTAGTACAGAAAAATTAAGCTATACTTCAATGTCCTTTACTCCCACATCTTCAGCAGTGTATATTGTGACTGCATCGAAAGAGACTCTCAGTTATATGTACATATCAGACAGCGAAAGCAATACTTTAGTAAGTATAAGGACCTATCCTAAATTCGCAAATTCTGTGGCATACAAGCTATATAAGGGTAGAAAGTACAGAATCTTATTGAGTGTGAATCAAAATTTACCTACAGAGGTAACGGTAAAAAAATATGAGTCCGAAAATTCCGAGGTTTTATATAAATTTTCGAACAATACATACACAGCGGAAGATAAGGCCTCTATAGTAGTGGATATGCCTTCCTTGCGTGCAGATATAGCTGTTGGGGCTTTAGAAGGAGACCTTGTTTTCAGTGCCGAGCTTATAAAAGATGGTGTGATCATTGATAACATACCTGAGATACCACAGGATTGTATCAGAGGCGGTATTGGAGATCCTGATGACAATTACCTGCAATTTGTATGCAATTTCAGTAAACACGTAGAGCCTGACAGGTATACTGTAAGAATCAAATGTAATGACTATGCTTCAGAACCTGTTATCGAAAGTTGTGAAGCTGAGATGGAATTGGGAAATAGAGTTAATATTTATGTGCCTGAAGGTGGCAGGTCTATTGAAGGCATTAGTGCGTTTTATCTGAATGACACCAATGCTACCACAGGTAAATTTTTGCTCTTAAGTAATGGAAAAGCGATTGGAATGTCCAACTTGGCAAGTATTTCTCAAACCACGATATACCATGACTTTTACAATTCATACTATAATTATGTAAATAATAATGAGGAGTATTTTAACAGGAAATTATATTATGTAAGAGTTCCAGAGATAAGTTTTAACGGTACTCTCAAGGAGGAAGGAGAATATACACTTAAGTTTGTTTCAGGTATTTCAGAATTTGATGTGCCTTCGAGAGTAGTTGTAACTGATGATTTGATTATCAGTAATTTAAATTACTACTGGGGTTTATATGAAAACACTGACAACTTCATTGTAACTGGTAGTTTTTACAATCTTAAGAATGTAGATGTTGACAAAATAAATGTGGAACTTTTGGATGCATCAGGAAGAGTTGTAGGAACTAAAATTAATTATTCCTATTACGATGAATCACAAATCTGGTTCAGAATAAAAATTAATGAAGCTATTGATTTAAATACTATATACTCTGTAAAAATAAGTTATCCAGGCAAAATATATTCATGCGACCTAAAGGTTAGTTTTAGGCCCTATACTACCACTAATCTTAACATTGAATCAGTAAGTGTAACTGATGTTGAAGGGGGAGAAGTTCGCGTTTCAACTGATTGGTGTGATAAGAGTATTGGATATGAAGTGGCTTTATACAGAAGGCTGAATAACTCTTTAAATATACCGATATCAAATATAACAGACGTCAAAGCTGATAATGACGGTGTGTTTACTCTGAAATTTCCGCAGAAGGGTGACTTGCAGATTCTCAATCCGGGTGGATCTTATTATTTAAAGGTTTTGTATGATGGAAGAGAACTTGATTCTGCAGACTTCACCATACCATCCTTCAACAATTATACTGACGTAGATAAGAAAATAACATTTTATCCGCCGATATTACCTGCTGATGGAAAGGTTGATTTCACAATAACCGGATATGATATAGATAATGGTATTATGGGTGCAGACAATAAAAATATAAATATTGAACTTGTGGCAGAAGGTGAAGTTTATGGGAGTCTTGATAAGGATACTATCGAGAAATCTGTTTCTTCATATAGAATGAATGGTAATTACAACGCAGGCTATGTAGTGATTAAGGGTAAGCTTAATATAACCAAAACACTCAAAGACGAAACAAAGTACTCTATCAGAATAAATGGTACGGATTATGAGTATTATTTCAATTCAAAGGAACAGAAGTTTTCTCAAGACGGTTTCAAAATAGAAAACAATAATTCCTGGTATTCATCTTTTTTTGACTTAGAGGGTAATAGTCAGATGTATAATGTATTAACTATCAGCGATGACGTAAAGTTCAGTTGCAATTGGGTAAAAGGAATATCGGAAGACCCAGAGCTGGTTTTTGTTAATGTAGATACAAAAGAAGAAATTAATGCGGGAGTATGGAAAACTGTAGCACAGTACTACGACGGAACATTAAAGGATATATGGGTAGCTGTGGATTTTTCGGATATTGTTCCAGGGGAAATATATGAAATATGTCTTAAGGATGATGGGAAAAATCTCAGCTTCAAAAAGTATGTGAAGTTTGAACCAAAAAGCAAAGCTAGTTACTTTGCAGTGAGTGAAGCTGTGTATGGAAGTGATATTGTTACAATAAGTATTGATAAGTCATATTCCATTGATGGATATAGCTTTAATATTTTAGATTCATTAGACAATATAATTGATTGTACTATAGCTTCTGAAAGAGTTCATAACCAACAGAGATATTATGATTTAAAGCTTGAAACTCCTTTAAACTATGGCTTCTTCAAGATTCAGATGTTTGATGACAGAAATGTGCTCAAAAGTAATTTAGCATATTATGTTTCGGATAAAAAAGATGCTCCTCCATTATTGCAATATGTTATGGACGGTTACCCCTATCTTGTATATTGTGAAAATCTTAAAGCAGGATTGTCCTATACAGCGGACATCTACAGCTATAATACTGCGGTCAGGGTGAAGCAGAATATTAAGCTTGTAAAGAGGGCAGAAGAAGATGTTTTAGAGATTGACCAACGTGATCTTGAATCGCTGCCTATAGGATACTACACTATTTCAGTAAAGGCAGATGGGGAGCTCATAGGGGTCAGATATTTTAACTACAATGGTACCTATGAACTAAAACCTGTAATTACGCCTTCCGAATGGGAAGATGGTACCTCAAGAAAACCTTTTATACTAAGCAACAATGTGAAATTTGATATAAGAACCCTCAATTATACCAAGGTTCGTTACTCCGAAGATGTTGAGACACTTAAAACATTAGAATACCAAAGGGTATCAGATGATGTATACCATACATTTGAAAATGAAGATATAGCAAAGACACAATATTTCCAGTTCTCTGATGATTATGGGAATGAAAGCGATTTGAGTGTGTTTAAGGCATATTTAAATAGCAATAAAAATGATATCACCATAATTTCACCTAAGGAAGGTGTAGATTTTAATTCTTCAATAAATGTTTTAGCTGAGGTCACAAACAATCCTCATTTTGTGGGTGTGTTTGTGCATCGCGGGGGTCGTATTACCATTGCAGGAGAGTTGAAGAGGGCTGAGGGAACAGACAAATACTCCCTTTCTTTATCAAGCAGCACCACCACATATCAATCCTTAAGTTATGAATCCTCAAGCGTTACTCAAGATAGAATTGAAGTGTTTACAGCGGATGAGGCTGGAAATATAACCGGTTCGAAATTTGTTAAGTTAAAAAATAATGAAGAAACACCTTCTGTAAACAATCCAACAGTCAGCTTGCAGATTAGTATTGGTGAAAAGAAAAACGATGTAAAGATAAAAGGTAAAACATCAAACGGAGAAGGAGATGTAACAGTTTCATTTTATTATGGCAACAATAATAGCTATAATTCGTGGGCGTCTTACAGTATAAAACTCCTTGCCGATGCGAAGGGTAATTTTGAAGGAACTATGAGTATTCCTAGTGATGGAAGTTATAGAATTAATGCAAGAGATTTCAAAGGAACAGTAAGTGGTTGGTCATATGCAACGATTGATACTGTTGCTCCAGTCCTTTCGAATTTTTCCGTAGCACAAGGGATTGACAGTGTAAGAATATCCTGGACTTCAAGCGAAGCCTACTATAAGGATTATTATACAATATGGAAAGACGGCAAACTTATGACCTCGAATTATTGGTCAAGGGAGTATATTGCGGCTGGACTTAACAAGGGGCAAACCTACGTCTTTAAAATTATGGCAACTGACAATGCAGGTAATAATTCAGAACCTGTAGAGATAAGTGTAAAGGTTGGAGATGAGGAAATACCTTCCACACCACAAAATCTTGTAGTATCAGATCATGCAAGCAAGAGTATTACACTTTCATGGGATGCCTCTTCGGATAACAGCTATACGGCAGGATATGAAATATACAGAGATGGTGAAAAAGTTGGAGTCTCATATACAACTAAATATCTTGACAGCAACTTGGAAACAGGTACTGAATATAGTTATAAAGTTAGGGCATTTGATCCTTCTATGAATTTCTCCGATTTTTCTGAGACAATTTCTCATTCTCCTGCACTTGTCAGTATAAGCGATGCTTATGACGGAAAGAGTAGTATTGTGGGATTTTCAACCAAAAAATTGGAACTGAAAGCACTAACGGATGATATTTTAAATAAAAACGGTATTACTGTCTGGTTTGAATATAAAAGCAGTGAAAGCACTTATTGGAGTTCCATAACCAATACAAATGCATATACGGTTACACCTGATGGTTTGCTTTTCAAGGCAAATTGGAATGTTGAGTATTTGCCTGCTGGTGACTACACTATAAGATATAGGCTTACAGACCGAGATGGACATAATTCTGAAGCGTTTTCGGAAACTATAACCATCCTATCTGTTGAGGATACCCAAATTCCAAGGATTGTATCTATAAGCCCTGCACCATCATGCTTTGCAAACACTATTCCTTTAACTATTACAGCAGATGATAATGTTAGTCTTAAAAAGATAACTGTGCAAACTTCTTTAGACGGAAATGACTGGAGTGATTACATCGAAAGGACTTTATCCTATGGGTCTAAACAGGTAACAAATCTTGCGTTTTACATTGATGTTTCAGAGGTAAGAGAAGGAAATTACTACGTCAGAGCTATTGCAGAGGACTTTGGCGGAAATGTCAGTAACAGTGCAAATACATATAATCAGTATGTAATAGACAGGACGGCTCCTGATAAGGTAGATGGCATATCAGCATACAGTTACGTTGATTGTATAGAAATAAAGTGGAATAACAACACAGAACCATATGTTAAGGGATTTAGAGTCTTAAGAGCACTTGAGGCAGAGGGAGTATACACTACAATTGCAACAAATCTTAAGAGCCTTAACTATTTTGATACAGCCACAGTACCGGGGGAAACATATTTTTATAAGGTTATCTGTGAGGATGTTGCAGGAAACTTAAGTCCCGACAGTGATCCGGTAGAAATTACAATGCTTGATGCAGAAAGTTTTGTTGATAATGTAAAACCCGAGATAACAAGTGTATACCCTGAAAATAATACAAGAATCGGTAGAATCCTAACCTATGTTTTAACAGCCCAAGATGATACAAGACTATCAAAGATGGTTGCTGAATACAGTTTGGATGGGGAAGTGTGGAAAGAGTTTTATACAGTGGGTTCGGCTTATGCCGTTGATGGGTTTACTGCAGAATTGGATACGGCTATATTCACGGCAGGAAGTGTTTTAAAGACACGTGGTTATGCGGTGGATATTAAAGGCAATACTTCGGAATACAAATATCGGGATTACATTATAGACAATGTGGCACCAAAAGCACCGAAGATCGGGGTGGAGCCTATAGCTAGAGGATTATCTATAGAATGGACTTGTGACGAAACAGACCTTGTGGCATTTAAATTGTACCGCAGAACTACGGAAACTATGTATTATACAGTTGTTGGGGAATACGGAAAAACAACATTGTCGGTAGTTGATAATAATCTTGATCCCGCAAAGAAGTATATATACAAAATTGTTGCTGTGGATATATTAGGGAACAGTTCAGAGACTTTAAGTGAAGCTGTCAGCCCATTAGACCTTGATAATGTTAAGCCTTTGCCATACATAAACTGTGTTTCATCGGCTGAGGTTGATACAGAGGTTGAATTTGATGCAAGTGCATCAAAGGACAATGTGGGTATAGCAAAATACACATGGGATTTTGGTGACGGTACAACAGGTGAAGGTATAAGAGTGAAACATTCTTATTCTAAGCCGGGAGAGTATATAGTTGTTTTAACAGTTGAAGATACATCCGGCAATGAGGAAAAGGCAGAAAAGTCAATAACTATACTGGAAAAGGATTTCTCGGGTATTTTAAACATAACTGTAAAGGATAATTTAGGGAAATATGTTCCTGAAGCAATAATTTATGTAAATGTAGGAACTCCGGAACAATTTAAAATGTATGCTGATGCTAGCGGTAAAATATCCTTGAAGCTGGAACCCGGTTCCTATGACATTGGTGCATATAAGGCAGGTTATTCTCCAAAACAGCAGGATGTATTGATTGTTAAAAATGAAGAAAACAATTTGAACTTTGTTTTGGAAGAATCAAAGATAGTAGTAGGTAATATTACGGCCACTAAGATGTCGTTGGAAGAAATTAAGGCAGTTGGGATAGATGTTAATGCTCCTGGAAACCAGAATGTTTTCAGATATGAAATTAACCTTAATTACAATAACAAACCGTATTCAATTTCGCATATTTCAGCAGGTAATCGTTCATCAGGTAGCAGTGGAGGAGGATATTATTCAGTTGGAGGCAGAGAGGTTGCAGTCAAAACATATACTAATCCAAAAACGCAGGAAGTGTTTATCTTACTAATAGATATTCCAGGAAGAGTTACATGGTTGAAAGAATTCTTTGATGTAAAACTTCACTTGATAAACACTGAAGGAACTTATGCTTTAAAGGATTGCGTTGCAACCTTAAAAACTCCTGAAGGTATTTCTATTGCAGGTGGAAACGATCAGACTGTTTCCATAGGAACAATTGCTGCAAAAGACAGCAAAACAATAGAGTGGATAGTTCGTGGGGACACACCGGGAAGCTACAACCTATCTGCTGATTTTAGCGGAATTCTTGAGACCTTCAACGAACAGATATCAGCAAGCTTTGTAACAGAGAATCCCATAGTTGTAGATAATAGTTCCGGCTTAAGGCTTATAGTTGAAGTTGAAAAGGTAAAGTATTCAGGGGATGATTTGCTTTACAGAGTTGGATTCATGAACGAAAAAAGCTCAGAAATCTACATGCCCAATATAAGTATGGGAGATTCAACGTTTATAAGAAGCTATAAAACAAAAGAAGATATGTCCTTAGTTAAGACTTCACGTTCCGTGTTGTCGCCGGGAGAAATATTGTGGGAGGAGTATTCTGCAGACGAGGAATTGTTTGAAGGGTACGAGGACCGGAATATGGCGTTGAAAGAATTGGCTTCAAAAGCATTAGGCGGATTGGAAATGCCAATTGAAACCAGAATGGTTGAATATGGGACTTTTGGTAGAGTAAAGGCACAGTTTTATGTGATGGATGTACCGGGAGGAAGACAGGTTGACTTGCTTACTCTGACAAAGTATCGCTCAAAAGAAAATGACAAAATGCCCGACATAAAAATAGTGACCGGCAGAGGAATTTCAAAGGATGTCATAGTACATGAAAAATGTGAACTGACAATCACGGACAATTTGAAAAATACTGTGACAGAAGTAGAAACGGACGGTAATGGTGAATATGTATACAAAGGATACAGCATTGATGATGTTTATGCAGGATGGAATGGTATAGGGTTATTCTCAATAGTTGTTTCATCTGATAAAAACAGGATGATTAAGTCTTCACAAAGTGTAAGGATTATTGATCAGAGGCTTTTACCTGCTGAAGACTTTGGTTCAATATCAGGATATGTCTATGATAAAGACATATACAAACCGATAAGTAATGCGGTTATAACTGTTGATACTTATGAAACGCATACGGGCAGCAATGGTATGTTTTATTTCGAAGATATCTTACTACAGGATGACCAAATAAAAATTGATGCTGATGGATTTCCTAAGAAGACAATAGATGTAGAGTTAAGCGATGGTTCTTATGTGGTAATAGCAATGTCAAGAATGCCTGAAGTAAAAAAAGTAACCTCATGGTGTTCTGACAGTACAAAACCAACCAGCTCAATTCTTCCCTTAAATCTTTTACGTGATGGAGGAGCTATTACCTTTTGGGTTGATACGGATTTGAAGGATGCAGGAGAGGTTAAAAAATATCTGTATAAGATAGTTGATAAGAGTGGGAGAATTAAACACACCGGAGAGAGCACATCTAGCATAATTAAAGTAACGAATATTCGCAGCAAGATGGCTGTAGGAGACAGAATCCTATTTGCAATAGAGGCTGAAGGGATTTATGGAAGAGCTACTTCTGACTATGTTGATGCGAAACTTGTTATGGCAAAGGAATTCCCATTTTTAAACGCTGTTTCCTGGAAGAATGATTTGGAAAATGCCTTTGAAGAAGAATTTGAGTTTGATTTAGTTGGTGGACTTGATGGAGTTTTGGAGTTTGCAACAGGGGAAGGACTCCCTGAGGTTGAAATGCCTTCTGACAGTGGTCCGCTAAAATCGTTAGGTATCGAATCTGCCGGTTTGGATTTTGATCTGGACGTAGATTATGATTTTTTCAATGGAAAAGCTACATTTACTTCAAAAGCCGGATCAAAACTTGGTGTAAACGGCTCTTTTGCCAATTTTGATGTGCCTGATCAAGTGGATGCCTTTTTAGGGGCTGGAATCACATCGGAAAGTGAAGTAACCGTAAAGCTTGAATGTGTTTACAATGACAGAACATTGCAATGGGAAATAGAATCATATCAATTTATAATTGCCAATGAAACAGAAATAAGGGTATTGACCTTTGAGTTTAAATTCAGTGTTCCGCTGGATGCTACTTTCGGAGGAGTATTGCTATCGGGGTATGTTTCGGTGGAAGTAAATGGAACGCTTACCTTCAAGACAAATGTATCAATAGGTGGTCTGGGAAGTTTCGATAGCATAGAAGAAGTAATGATTAATTTGGAGCTTGTTATTGAGCTTACATTAAGAGCAGCTATCGGCGTGGAAGTTGGATACGGTCTCATAGGTGGAGAGTTCTGGGCACAAGGAGGACTTGAATTTACAATTCCAACGTTAAGAACAGTGCTCAGTCTGTCTATGGGATTTAAAGAAACTTTTGTATGGTTTATATCGACTGAGCAAGTAATTGGTGAAAAAGAATGGGTAGTATATGATCCTTCTGCCAGGCAAGCACAAAGAAATGATAATAGCTCCAATATAGGAACTGAAAGCATCAGTTCCGGGAAAAAATCAATGAAGCGTGAAATGTATGCTGCACCGGTTGCTAATAGTTCTACCTCAAATGAGTCATTATTTGAAACATCTCCTAGAGATTATCTGGAAAAGCAGAAATGGGTTGGGGGAAAAGATATAATACAATATGCTTATCCGCAATCGGAAGCAAAGATTTCAGAGCTTGACGGGACAGCTGGCGACCTGATTATGGTGTTTATAGGTGATGACAGTGGAAGAACCGACAATAACCGAACTGCATTATACTATTCCATATATGATAACGGAAAATGGTCCGAGCCTAAGCAGATTGAAAACGATGGTACTGCAGATGCTTACCCGAACCTTTCGACAGATAATAAAGACACCTACGCAATATGGCTGGATATGCCTGAAAAAATTGGTGATTTATCTAAGGTTTCAGCAGATTATATTACTGAAAACATTATTGCGAAAATGAAACTTGAAATTGCAAAGTATGATCCTTCTAAAGGCACATGGGGAAAGGTATTATCCCCAGAGACATATGGCTTGAATAAATTACCCCAGATTGCTACTGATGGTGGAAAGACTATTGCTGCATGGGTGAGTAATCCCGGGAAAAAGGCTGTCGGCACGAAGGAAACCCCCGATGACATATATTTTGTATACAATAACGGAACAAGCTGGACAGCACCAAAAGCATTTATTACAAATTCGGTAAACGTCAATGAAAGCGACTTGCTTCTTCACGACGGAAAGGCTTACTTTGTATATACTACAAATGCTTATTCGGAAAATGGCTCCCACAAACTATATGCAAGTATATTTGACGGAAAAACCTGGTCAAAACCTAGGGGTCTACTTGACAACATATATGACGACAACCATCCTTCGATAGCTGTAGAAAACGGTAAACCTGTAGTGTTCTGGAATAATAATGGTTTGATTTACAAAGCAGGAATTGAATCGGGCAAGAAAGAAATAGTTGTAAATTCAGGTAAGGCTTTTGGTATTCAAGAGCTTCAGGCGACCAATACCGATGAGGGGATTGCACTTGCATGGACCACTGCCACCGGTGGAGAACAAAGACTGTTTATAAGCACTTATGAAGATACAAGTTCTACCTGGACACAGGGAGTGGAATTGAAGCACAATTCAATGGAAATACCTAGAGATATAACTCTTGCAGGCAATGGCAATGAGATAATGGCTGTTTACAACAAATCGGTTTATAAGAAGGATGAGGGAACCTCAAAGTATTATTACGACGGCACTTTACTGACCTCAACGAGTTATGTAAGGAAAATAGACCTAGCAATTCCTTCAGACGGAATCTATTTTGAGGATAATGCTGTTATGCCGGGAGAGGAAACGAAAGTTTATGTTGAAGTAGAAAATATCGGTGACCTTACGGCAAAGAATATTAGTGTTGCGTTATATGATGGAGACAAACTGGTTAGTAAAAAAGAAATGAATAAAAGTATAAGCCATGGAAACAGTTTGATAGCCGAGTTTGACTATCCGATTCCTGCAAATTACTCGGGAGTGACACTTAAGGGAGTTATAGAAGTTGCAAACGATGCAGATACTTCAAATAATACTCGTGAACTTAATCTATCCTTTGTTGATGTGGAAATAACCAATCTCTATAATGCACTTTATGAGAAGAACCGGGGTTATGTATATGTGGATGTTATCAACAATGGTTTTGCAACTGTTGACAGTGCAAAAGTAGAAATTTACACAGATAAAGAATTCAAAAACTTAATAAGCTCGAAAGAGATAAAAAATCTTTATCCTGCACTTACAAAAAAGTCAGTTGTTGAGTTTGAAGTTAGTGATGAACAAATAGCAGAAAGAGTAAGGTTATATGCCAAAGTAGTAGTTGACCAGACGGAGTTTGATTACACA
Organism: uncultured Acetivibrio sp.; assembly: GCA_964564015.1. Taxonomy (GTDB): domain Bacteria; phylum Bacillota; class Clostridia; order Acetivibrionales; family Acetivibrionaceae; genus Acetivibrio. Next base: position 41,297 of record CAZLZR010000009.1, on the reverse strand, counting down.
AACAACAGTAGTTTTACAATTGTACGTCCTTACGAATTTAATTCAATATCTGGAACGGCTACACCAGAACCAACACCAGTGACACCAGAACCAACACCAGTGACACCAGAACCAACACCGGTGACGCCAAAACCGACACCTGTGACGCCTGAACCAACACCAGTGACGCCAAAACCTACACCGGGTTCTGAAGGCACAGGTTCATCAGGTTCGTCGGGTACAGGAACATCGGGATCTGAAGGAACAACTGGTTCGACACCTTTACCAACGCCCACACCAACGCCATCACCTACACCGGATTCAGAGATCATAGAGACACCGGATCCTATCATACCAGGAATTGATGGCAAACATAGAGGCTATATGAGAGGATACGAGGATAAGTCGTTCAGACCTGAAAATAACATTACACGAGCTGAAATGGCTGTTATACTTGCTAATCTGGATGAAGTCACAAAGAGTGGGCTGGAGAGTACTACATTTAAAGATGTTTCAGACAAGCATTGGGCAGCGTGGGCAATAGAACATGTGGTTCAGAAGGGTTATTTTAAAGGCTATGAAGACAATACCTTCAGACCTGACAAATATATAACCAGAGCAGAATTATCGGTGGTTCTGTGTAAGTATCTTGAGCTTAATGGAGTTGATGCAACTGAAAATAGTTTGACAGATATAACAGGGCACTGGGCTGAGGGGTATATTAATATGCTAACCTCGAAGGGATACATAAAGGGGTATTCGGACAAAACCTTCAGACCCGATAACAATATTAAGCGTTCCGAGTGCACAGCATTAATAAATAGGGCATTAGGAATAGAAATGCCTGATAAGGTAGAAAGTCAATTTACAGATGTTGATAAAAATCATTGGGCGTATAAAGACATCATGGCAGCAACACAAAAGTGATGAGTAGGGTTGTAAAATAAAAATAGGTTTAATTGAGGGATATTGCGCCACAAATTATGATTATAGGTGCAATATCCTTTTTGTTTTGCTGCCAACCTGTTTTGTAAAGTGTGAATTTACAGGTGATTAAAGTGTTGCTGCACCTGAACGGAAACAAAATTCAAATTAGTAAAAATTAATATTGATAAGATGAAACAATGCTGTTAAAATATATATGTTATAGTTTTCGGGGTATAGCGCAGATGGTAGCGCGCTTGGTTCGGGACCAAGAGGCCTGGAGTTCAAATCTCCATACTCCGACCAAGTATATGGGGGTGTAAACACCCCCACAAATAATTAATCAGTTGTTTTAGAATGCATAATTAAAAGCGAAAGGGAAGCCTTTCGCTTATTTTAATTGTAATTATCACAACTTGAAGTATTAGAGTAAAATAGTTATAATTCTCTTATGAGACTTATTTTTTTAACAGGAGGAGTCAGATGGAAGGGAAAAGAATAAAATGGGGAAATATCATTATATTTCTACTTATAATTGCTGCTGGAATTGCTGCTTTTTACTATAAAGGAAACGGTTCAAACGGTGGATTTCTTGGATTCTTTTCAAGTGATGATAAAGATAAGCTGAAGCAGAAGGACATAATTGATGATGATGATGATACCCGGAATAATGGTTCTAAAGGTAATGGGAAGGATTTTGGCTCTTCAAACAGTGACTTCGTTATGGGGTTGGATAGCTGGATAGGTGGAACTCCGATTTTAATCGGGTTGAGCAGAGAGTATAACAGGGACTACTCACTTAGTATGGATGTAGAGTATATACCCTTTGATAATGACAGGATAAAAGCGTTAAGTGATGGAAAAATTCAGGCCACTGAAATGTCACTTCCGGCGTTTATGAAATTTCAGGAAGAGTACCCGGATGCCGGGGTTATAGTAGGTATCACGGACTTTTCACGTGGAGCAGATGGAATTATTGCAAAAGCTGAAGTTAAAGACCTGAATGATATAGAAGGCAGGAAAGTATCCTATGTAGGAGATGGTACAGGTAAATTTATATTAAACAAATTTTTAAGGTTGGTTGGATTGAGATATCAGGACATAGAGCCTATTGAGAGAGATGAAATGTCACAAGTTATTGATGATCTGAAATCGGGAAATGCCGACGTGATTGTATCATGGAGCCCGGATATGAATATTGCCGTTAATGAAATAAACGCTGCAAAGCCTGGTTCTGTTAAAGTCCTTATAACTACAAAGGAAGTTCCTGATCTCGTACCTACCATGCTGGTTGTAAACAAAAACTATCTGCAAAACAATCCCGAAAAGGTTGAGAGTTTTCTCAAAACCTGGTATGCGGCTTCAAAATATATAATTGAGAAACCTGATAAGGCATACGAAAAGCTCGCTGAATTGATGACTGAAAAAGGTGAGTACGGAGAAGTTACCAGGAAGGATGTTGAGGCGTCATTTAAGGATATTAAATTGATGGCTCTTAATGATACCTTGGGCTATTTTGGAGTTAACGGGAATACTAACAAGTTAGACGGAATAATTAATGATACGGTTGAAACCTGGAAGAGATACGGTGACCTGAACATGGATTTCAAGCTGTCACAAGCGATAGCTTATAAAGGATATCTGGAGAATATAAACAACTCTTCTGAAATTAAAGAACTTCTTGTAGACGCAGTTGATTCCGGCACATCAGGAAGTGCAGGCCAGACAGAAGAGCCAAAGAAGGAGTTTAAAGAACAGGACGAAAAGAGTATAGAGCAGAATACTGAAAGAGTTGCAAAAGTTGATATCCCATCGGTATATTATGATTCGGGAAAGGCAACAGTTAAGGCCGAATCAATTGCAGTTCTTGAAGAAGTGAGGAATATATTGTCCCAATTCCCTGAATATTATCTGATTATTGATGCCCATACTGATTCAGTAGGCAGCAATGAAAATAACCTCCAGCTCTCAAAGGACAGGGCAGCAGAAGTTAAAAAATATCTTGTCCAAAAGGGTGTGGACGAAAAGAGAATAATTGCAAGAGGGTGGGGAGAGGATAAACCCATAGTTGCTAACGAGGCCACTGAAGAAGATAAGGCAAAAAACAGGAGGACAGAATTTATTCTCACCAGAGAAATTGGATAAGTCTTTGGGGAGTGGAACTTACTATTTTGATTGCTGCTTCCGCTGCGATGTGATATACAGTAAATTTGCCATTTGGAGGTAAAGGGTTACTTATGCGTTCTAAAATGTTTTTAAAAGCTGCTACAAAACTTAAAAATATAGCTTTACTGACTATTATCATCAGTATATTCATAGCTACAGGTTATCTGCCGCTTTTACTGGTGGGTGCTGCGGGGTATGTTTATTTTGTACTGCAGACAGCTAAAGATGAAGATTTTTTGCGTGAGTACAATATAGAGCAGAAAGTAGAGGGTATTCAAAACCTCAGCACTCAGTGTGACCGGTTTTATATGAACATCTTGAGAAGATTGCCTAATGGAATGAGAGAGAAGTTAAAGAACATATATGTCGAGAAGCAAGCGCTGATGGGATATTATAGTCATGTTAAGGATGATCCGCTGAAGCAGAAAATAGTGGAGCAGGCCTTAAACCTGGTTATGGTATATTTTAAGTTGATGTATAACTACAGTGTAAGAGCTAAAGAAATATATACTGTCAATGTAAATAAAGTTGAAGAGCGTTTAAAGAATAACAGGAGAAAGAAAGACTTCCTTAAGAATCCCGGAGCAATGGCTGACCTCGAAAAAGCTATTGAACTGGATGAGAGGCTATTGGAAAAGATAAGAAACGAAAAGAACGAACTTGAAATGGTACATTCCAAAATGGACTATATTGAAAGTGCAATAGTTACGTTTAAGCATCAGATCATTTCAAATACAGATTCAGATCCGGTACTTTCAGATATTGACAGCGTGGTAAATGAGGCAATTGCTTTAGATGATGTCTTATCAAACAGAAACAATAGAATGAAGCTGTAATGGAAATTTTGCTGGCTTTAAGCATAACAATGGTATTTTAGAAAAATTGTTAATAAAATTACTCAAATAGAAAGGTTCCACATTCTTGTAATATTTGTGGAGCCTTCTATTCTTTTATTAATTCTTAAACCATCTAAATCACCATATTTGAAATCTGCTGCAGCGGACGTCTGTGTGAGATTGATATGTAGAAAACTTAAAAGAAGAGAATAGAAATAAGCATGATACAGACGATTCTCACACCATGGCTTACTAATTTACGTTCTGTTTTTTTTGCCGTTAGCAAATCAGTTTGCTGAACGCAAAGCTTTTGATTTTTGAATTTTTTTAGCACAATAACACCCCTATCAAAAATAATGATAAACAAAGAATGTTTGTAATATTACAAATGGCGTTATCTTATATAATCATTTTACCAGTAAAATTAAATATTCTCAATAATGAAACGCACTAAGATTATGCTAAAAAACTGGGGTGGGAATTTGTGAATGCAAAAAAAATAGAGAGCATATTATGTAGCTCTCTTTAGGGGAGTAAAACTGTGTCAAATGCATGACACTTTTTACACCTTATCATTCTAGCACATATACATTTATGAATCAAATCTATTTTTTTCAAATAATTATATAATGCCGATTTCGGGAGCATAAGGCAAGTAGCTGAGTTTGCGGGAAATAGTGTGGGAAAATTTACTAAAAGTGCATTGATCAACTTCGGATGAAGCTGTAAGGATTAGTGCACTATTTTAATTTATAAAATTTTATGTTATGATAATCTGTACTGAAATTGGTTTGTAAGCGGAAATGTTAGTCATGCAGACCACGAATCTGGTAAACACATCAGTGAAATCCTGATTAATAAAAGAGAATAACATTATACAGGCCATCGGTACAATTACAGAAAGTAAAGGAGTTATCTTCATGTATAAACACAACAACTTGGTAAAAGGGGATGTAGTAAAACAACTACTCATGTTTGCTTTTCCATTCATCATTTCAAACCTTATTCAGACTTTATACAGCGTTGCGGATATGGTTGTTGTCGGACGATTCAATGGAACGGTCAGTATGTCAGGAGTCAATATCGGGGGGCAGGTTACTATGATATTGACAAATCTTGCGGTAGGTTTGAGTGCTGGAGCAACGGTGCTTATTGCACAGTCGATAGGAGCAGAAAAGACGAAACAGATGCAGAAAATAATAGGTACCTTGTTTAGTTCTTTGATTATCACTGCCATATTTATGACAGTGTTTATGCTTGTCCTGCATGATCAAATCTTAAGGCTAATTCAGACACCACAGGAATCATTTGGTGAAGCGAGCAGTTATCTTATGGTAACTGCAATTGGAACAATATTTATATTTGGATACAATGCGCTCAGTTCCATAATGCGAGGTATGGGTGACAGTAAAAGTCCCCTGTATTTTGTAACAGTAGCTTGCGCAGTCAATATTGTTCTGGATCTTTTATTTGTTGGGGTGTTTCATACGGGAGCGACGGGTGCCGGGATTGCAACTGTGATATCACAGGCTCTTAGCATGTTTTTGTGCATCGCATATCTGATTAAAAAGAAATTTATTTTTGATTTTAAACTTAAATCGTTTATGATTGATAAAATACAGCTTAGGGAAATACTGAAACTTGGTGTTCCTATTTCGGTTCAGAATCTCATCGCTAATCTGTCTTTTCTTGTTATGACAACAATTGTAAATACCATTGGGGTAACAGCATCAGCAGCTGTGGGAGCAGTTGGAAAGTACAATGGGTTTGCCATTCTTCCGGCAATTGCAATGAATGCGGCAATTTCTACCATGTGCGCGCAGAACTTGGGAGCAGGAAGAGAAGATAGGGCAAAGAAGACTTTCATAACCGGAATGATTATCTCAGCTATTATTTCATATTCAATTTTTATATTAACCACATTGTTCCCAACAGAAATTCTTGGAATGTATGCTAAGGATGAGGAGATGATTCGTACCGGGATTCCATATTTGCGTGCCTTCAGTTTTGATTATCTTTTAGTACCGATTGCTTTCAGTATGAACGGATTGTTTGTAGGAGCCGGGCATACCTCATACTCGTTGTTCAGCAACATTTTGTCCGGTATTATTGTAAGAGCACCTATGGCATTCATTCTGTGTAATGTTGCAGGGTGGGGATTGTTCGGGGTAGGTCTTGCAGTACCACTTGCGACCATCAGCTCTATTCTTATTAACCTCTGGTTTTACTTCTCAGGAAGGTGGAGAGTTAGTACAATCAGTTTTAATGAGCAGGACAGCGACGAGCTGTTAAATCCGATGTAGAGTGAGGGAGTAAAGCAGGCTTAGGATATTACCTGAAAATTAATAAAAGTCTTGAAGCGGAAAATGCCTCAAACTTATAGATAAAAGCGGCGGTTACGGTAAAACTGTTACCGCTTTTTTGCGTGTATGTTGATCTAGAGTTCTCGGATTTTTTCTGAATGAAAAGTCTGAAATTTTCTTGACTATGTATGTATAATTGTATACAATTATACGAGGATACATAAATAACTGTGATATGTTGCATACTACTTCTTGGAAATAAAGTTAAGAATTAATGCTGCGGCTCACAAAAGATATTGTCTGTGCAAAGGAGGAGAGCATACATGGCAAAAATTGAACATATAGATAACGACAGTAATTCCTCGCTACGTGGAAAAGTATTCATCCATTTGGAAAATAACATATTAAATGGCACATACAAAGCAGGAGAAAGCCTGATCGAAACAAAACTTTCAGAAGAGCTTGGTGTCAGCAGAACACCTATACGTGAAGCTATAAGGCAGCTTGAACTCGAAGGTCTTGTACAGACTATTCCTAATAAGGGAGCAGTAGTTACAGGAATATCAGCTAAGGATATTGATGATATTTATACAATACGGTTGATGATTGAAGGACTTGCAGCTCGATGGGCAGCCGAAAACATTACAGAGGAAGAGCTTAAGGAAATGAAAGATTCTTTGGAATTAGAAGAGTTTTACACCGAGAAGAATGATTTGGAGCATATATTGAGGCTTGACACAAAATTTCATGAAGCAATATTCAGAGCAAGTAAGAGCAGGCCGCTGATGAATATGCTGAGAAATTTCCACCATTATATTCAAAGGGCTCGAACATATTCACTAGGAAAGAGTGGCAGAGCTGAGGAAGCTTTGACAGAGCACAAAGCAATATATGACGCAATATCCGGCAAAGATGCCAAAAAAGCTGAGGAGCTAACCATAGAACATGTAAAAAAAGCCAGTTTGAATTTATTGAAAGGGGAAGTGTATAAGAATGAAGTTTGAAGGGGTTTATAGTAAATATACGGAAGTTATAAAAAAGAACAATAATATTGAGCCTGAAATGTTTGAAAAATATAATGTAAAACGAGGGCTTAGAAATGCTGATGGTACGGGCGTTTTGGTAGGTATTTCGGAGGTTGGAGATGTTCATGCCTACATTATGGATGAAGGTGAAAAGATTCCTGTACAGGGAAGACTTAGATACAGAGGTATTGATATTTTTGATCTTGTAAAAGGTTTTTTGGGTGAAAACCGTTTTGGCTTTGAAGAAGCCTGTTATCTGCTTCTGTTTGGAGAACTTCCTAAAAAAGAGGAGTTGGATGAATTTTCGGCATTATTGGGATCAAGAAGAGAATTACCGGAATACTTTACGGAAGATATGATTTTAAAGGCACCAAGTAAAGATATTATGAACAAGCTTGCCAGAGCTGTGCTTGCATCCTACTCATATGATGATAACCCGGATGATACAAGTGTGGAAAATACATTAAGGCAGTGTATCGATCTTATTGCAAGATTTCCAACTATGGCTGCCTATGGCTATCAGGCAAAAAGGCACTATCATGACGGTCAGAGTCTTTTTCTGCACAGCCCGAAGCCAGAGCTTGGCACAGCTGAGAATATTCTGCATATGATACGTTCTGACAGCTCATATACCAGGTCGGAAGCCGAAATTTTAGATCTTCTCCTTGTATTGCACGCCGAGCACGGAGGGGGAAATAATTCAACCTTTGCAACCCGTGTAGTTTCATCAAGTGGTACTGATACGTATTCTGCCATTGCAGCTGCTATTGGTTCTTTGAAGGGGCCAAAGCATGGCGGTGCAAATATAAAGGTAATGCAGATGATGGAGGATATAAAATCTCACGTCAAGAATTGGGCTGATGAAGGCGAAGTTAGTGATTATCTGATAAAAATACTTAATAAGGAAGCTTATGACAGATCGGGATTGATATATGGAATGGGTCATGCGGTTTACACTCTCTCAGACCCCCGCGGTGTTGTACTCAAAAGAAAAGCACAGGAGTTGGCAAAGGAAACTGGTAATGAAGAAGAATACAATCTCTTTACCCTTATAGAAAGAATATCTCCGGAAGTTTTTGCAAAAGTAAAAAGAAAAGACAAAGTAGTAAGTGCTAATGTGGATTTCTACTCCGGCTTTGTATATAAGTCCTTAGGAATACCTCTTGAGCTCTATACTCCGCTTTTTGCAATTTCAAGAATTGCAGGATGGAGCGCACACCTGATGGAGGAAATCATAAACGGTGGAAGGATTATAAGACCCGCATATAAAAATGTACTCGGAAAAGTTCCGTATAAACCAATGAATGATAGATAAGAATAATACTTAAAGATAAACAAAACTCAAGTAATATCAAAAGTTAATGTCTTAAATATAACGCAGCGGCAGTACTACTTTGAGGGTAGCTATCGCTGCGATATTTTGTTTTACATAACTATTCAACATTATAGACACACTAAAGAGCAGTGTGTTAAAATAATTTAGTGTTTTTTAGGTAAAATATGTAACAAAGGTACTAATAGTAAGAACTACGGAATTTATGATGAAGGTGTATTATGGAAACCAGGATGGAAAATCCGTTAGGGACTTCGAATATAAATAATTTAATAAGAAAATTTGCTTTGCCAAGTATAATGGCGATGCTCGTAGGTGCATTGTATAACATCGTGGATCAGTTTTTCATAGGAAGAAGCGTTGGAGAGCTTGGTAATGCAGCTACTAATGTTTCGTTTCCCTTAAGTATATCCTGCATAGCAATTGCTTTGTTGTTTGGACTTGGTGGAGCGTCGGCTTTTAATATTTCACTTGGTGAGGGAGACAGGAAAAAAGCGGTTTATTACATTGGTAATGCCTCGGCGCTGCTCTTTGGATGCGGTTTGATATTGTTTATAGTTGCGGAGCTTTTTCTGACGCCTTTACTTGTGTTTTTCGGTTCGCCGGAAAATGTCTTGGGTTATGCAAAGACTTATACAGGTATCACTGCAATAGGATTTCCTTTTTTGATATTTTCCACTGGTGGCGGGCACCTTATAAGAGCAGATGGAAGCCCGAAATATACAATGCTGTGTAATCTTTCTGGAGCAGTTATCAATACCATTCTTGACCCTATATTCATATTTGGATTTGATATGGGAATGACCGGTGCTGCATTAGCTACAATTATCGGACAAGCTTTTGCTGCATGGCTGGCCTTTCGTTATTTGCGCAATTGTAAGACAGTACGTATTCAAAGACAACATTTAATTCCAAAATGGCAATTTGCCAGAAGGATTATGGCCTTGGGAGCAGCATCCTGCTTTAATCAGATTGCGATGATGATTGTTCAGATAGTACTGAATAAATCCCTTGCCTATTATGGTGCATTATCTTCCTATGGAGAAGCAGTACCGTTGGCATCTGCCGGAATTATTACCAAAGTCAATCAGTTGTTTTTTGCTGTTGTAATTGGAATCTCGCAAGGGATGCAGCCTATTGCAAGTTTCAATTACGGTGCAAGGAAGTATGAAAGAGTAAAAAAGGTTTACTTTCTTTCGTTTATTTATGGTATGGCAGTATCTTTGCCCGCTTTTTTGCTTTTTCAACTTATTCCAAGGGGGATTATATCTATTTTCGGTTCGGGCTCACCGGAATACTACAGGTTTGCTACATTGTATTTCAGGATATATCTTTTCTTTACATTTATAAATTTTATGCAACCTATAACCTCTACCTTCTTTACAGCCATAGGCAAACCCAAAAAAGGTATTTTCCTTTCTCTGACGAGACAGATACTGTTTTTGTTGCCATTGATTATCATATTGCCAGTCTTTATGGGAATTGACGGTATTATGTATGCAGGTCCGATTGCAGATTTTGTTGCAGCCTCAGTATCAGTGGTGATGATATGGACTGAACTTCGTCATATGGGGAAAGTTAACAAGGTATCATGTGCATAGAAATTCATACCGCAAACGAAAGCTGCAATAAGTGAAGTAATGCTCGACACTGCAAACCCGTATGAATGGAAAAAATTTCGTGAACATTTTTTTGATTTTTGCTTGCTTTTGAGTATAATATTTATTGCAATACTTTTAAAAATTATATATTATTAATGCAAAACGTATTAAAGAGATCGAACTGTAATAATATAAATGGTAATCCGCTGTTTGTAATCAAATAAGCTTGGGTAAATCATATTTTATCTTTACAGATTGTTCTAGAACAAACCTGATTTGGAGGTCATGAAATGAGAGGTACAATTACTGAGAAAATATTACGACAACATATGGTGGATGGGGAAGCAATTATTGGTAATGAGATTGCTATCAAAATTGACAATACACTGACACAGGATGCTACCGGTACAATGGCATATCTGCAATTTGAAGCTATAGGAATGGACAGGGTTAAAACCGAGCTCAGCGTGAGCTTTGTTGACCATAATACCTTGCAGACAGATTTCAAGAATGCTGATGATCACCGCTATCTTCAATCTGTTGCAAAACGTTATGGTTTATACTTTTCCAAGCCTGGGAACGGTATTTGCCATCAGCTGTTTTTAGAGCGTTTTGCACGTCCTGGAAAAACACTAATTGGTTCCGATAGTCACACTCCTACCGCAGGAGGAATCGGAAGCTTCGCAATGGGAGCCGGGGGATTGGATGTTGCTGCCGCTATGGCGGGAGCACCGTTTAGAATCAAGTTTCCAAAAGTAGTCGGTGTAAAACTTGAAGGAAAGCTTAGCGATTGGGTATCAGCAAAAGACGTTATATTGGAGGTTTTACGCAGGATAGATGTTAAGGGTGGTGTAGGTAAGGTACTGGAGTATTATGGGCCAGGTGTCAAAACACTTTCTGTTCCTGATCGTGCGACAATTACCAACATGGGCACAGAAACAGGTTGTACAACAAGTATTTTCCCAAGTGATGAAATAACCAAAGCTTTTCTCGAAGCACAGGGACGCGCAGATCAATGGGTTGAGCTTGTCCCGTCAGATGATGTTGAATATGATGAAATAATTGAAATTGATTTAAACACATTGGAGCCAATGATAGCTCTTCCGCACAGTCCTGGAAAAGTAAAGACTGTAAGGGAGGTAGCAGGCATAAAGGTTGACCAGGTTGGTGTCGGATCTTGCACAAATTCTTCATTGAGGGATTTAAAGATGGTTGCCAATGCGTTAAAGGGAAAGACCATAAATGAAAACGTAAGTATGACAATAAGTCCTGGTTCTCGTCAGGTTGTTGAGCATATGGTAGACAGCGGAGAAATGAACTATCTGGTACAGGCAGGAGCACGTATTCTGGAGAATTCATGCGGACCATGTATCGGTATGGGTTCGGCACCTTGCTCTGCGGGAGTTTCAGTCCGTACTTTCAATAGAAACTTTGAAGGCAGAAGCGGAACCAAGGATGCCCAGGTTTACCTTGCAAGTCCTGAAGTTGCAGCCGCAGCAGCTCTTACAGGAAAGATAACCGATCCTAGGGATTTAGGTGAATGTCCAAAGATTCAGATGCCCGATAAATTCTTTATAAATGACAATATGGTATTAAATCCTTTGCCACAAGAGGAAGCTCAGAAGGTTGAAATAGTAAGAGGACCAAATATCAAACCTCTGCCATCCTTTGATAAACTTCCGGATGTTCTCGATGGAACAGCACTGCTTAAGGTTGGTGACAACATTACAACCGACCATATTATGCCGGCAGGTGCAAAGATTCTTCCATTGAGAAGCAATATCCCCGAGATTTCCAAGTATGTTTTCGAGGCAGTGGATGAAAATTTCTACAAGAGAGCTCTGGAAAGCAGCGGAGGATTCATTATTGGCGGTGAAAACTACGGACAGGGTTCAAGCCGTGAACATGCAGCTTTGGCACCAAAGTATCTCGGAGTTAAGGCAGTTATTGTTAAATCCTTTGCAAGAATTCACCTTGCGAACCTGGTTAATTTCGGAATTGTGCCTTTGACCTTTAAGAATCCTGCAGATTATGACAGGATTGAGCTGGGCGATAAGATTGAAATTGCCATTGGTGATTTAAAAGGCGATGTTAAGCTTAAGAATGTTACTAAAGGCTTTGAAATTGAGCTTACCCACACATTATCTGTTTTAGATGCTGAAATATTGAAGGTGGGCGGAAAGCTTCCATGGATTAAGGAAAGTGTTAAGAAATAACATTGTATGTATAAAATAATAAATCCGGCAGTCAACTGATTGCCGGATTTATTATTATCCGCATGTCCAAACCCAAATTACGTTTATAATAATTAATTGTGGGAATATATATAACAAATTGGATTTTACTTGAAACTATGTTTACGGAAGGAGATTTGATATGATAAACGTAAAGGATAAGGTCTATTGGGTTGGAATTAAGGATTGGGATTTAAGAAGGTTTCACGGTAATGAGCTATCTACTCACAGGGGTTCTACTTACAATTCATACATTATAAAAGATGAAAAGACTGTCCTTGTAGACACTGTATGGGGACCGTACAAAGAAGAGTTTGTTAATAATCTTGACCGTGAAGTAGGCATCAAAAATATAGATTATATAGTTATAAATCACTGCGAACCTGACCATTCGGGAAGTCTTGACTATCTTATGTCAAAAATTCCTAATACGCCTATTTACTGCTCAAAACACGGAGCGGAAAGCATTAAGAGGCATTTTCACAGTGACTGGAATCTGAATATAGTAAAAACCGGAGACAAATTAAACGTAGGTAAAAGTGACCTTATCTTTGTTGAAATGCAAATGTTGCACTGGCCGGACAGTATGCTCACATACGTTACCGGCTCAAATGTAGTACTTTCAAATGACGCTTTCGGACAGCACTATTCTCCTGCATCATTGTTTAACGATGAGGTGGATGAATGTGAAATTTATCAGGAAGCTATAAAATATTTTGCCAATATACTAACACCCTTCAGACCACTGATTTTGAAGAAAATTGAAGAAATTAAGGCTTTAAATCTTCCTATAGATGTTATTGCGCCAAGCCATGGGGTAATATGGAGAAAAAATCCTGTTCAGATCATTGAAAAGTACCATGAATGGTCGCAGCCCGATTATAACGAGGGTAATGTTGTGATAGTATATGATACAATGTATGATGCTACAAAGAAGATGGGTGAGGCTATTGGTGAAGGTCTCCTGAAGAACAACATTACTTACAAGCTTTACAATTCATCAATTACTGATATGAGCGATTTGATAACAGAGTTGTTTAAAGCAAGAGCTGTTATAGTTGGAAGCTGTACAGTGAATAACGGACCATTATCATCGATTTCGTTAGTATTGGAAGAAATGAAAGTACGTAAAATGAAGGGGAAACCTGCAGCCGGCTTTGGAAGCTATGGTTGGAGTGGTGAAGGAGCAAAGCATATAAGTGATGCCCTTAAGAATATGGGATTCAATGTTGTAAATGAACCGATACAGTTTAAATACCAACTGACAACTGAGGAATTAAATCAGTGCATTGAATATGGTGATAAGTTTGCGAAAAGTCTGGTTTAAATAAATTTACTCCGGAAATTGGGCAAGTAATTGGGGTTGGCTGTTAGCCAACCCCTTTACTGTATTTATGCCTACCTTAACTCAACATCGAAAGAGTAGTTCATACCAGAGTTGTTGTCCCAGTTGCCTGCACTGTCCTTAAACGCCATATTAAGCTTTTCAGGTGATGTTACCGGAATTTCGGCTTCAAAGCCTTCGTGAGTTCTGGACATTTCTACGTTTGTCTGGCTGTTCCAGTCTGAACCATATCCGAGGCGCATGTATACTGCATCAGCGCCGGAATTGTATAGCAATCCTTTATATTTGACTGTTGTCTTTTCACCTTCGGCTACAACATTTGGTACAATAATAACTCCGTTTTCAATATAACTGTTATACATTATTGAACCAACCCTTTCTCTGTTTTATTGAGTTCCATAGATAGTATTTTAAATTGTAAAAGAATATATACTAGCGCTTTTTAACATTACAAATTCTATTGACAATGAGGGAATATTTTTCTTCACATTTATTATATGCATCTATTAACAATAGTGGAATTTTTAGAAAATGCTTTTTTATGTTATAATAGTTATAAAACTATTTTAAAGTACAAGAAGGTGAAAAGTAAATGGGTGACATGTTTTTAATTAACTTTATTAAGTCGTTTATTATACTGGGATGTTTCGCAATAGTTTTTGGGTTCTTGTGCCTTATAATTGTATACTTTATCGATTCAAGAGGAATTAGGGAAGAGTACAGCGGTTTTGGCACAACATTGGGTAACGCATTGTTTATAATACAAAACATATTTCAGCCTCAGTCAAAGGTTCAGACAGAACAGGTGATTTGGGTAAAAAAAAGGCGAACTCCGGTAGAAAGAAGAGTCTTGGGTTTATCGGAGTTGCACTATGACAAAATAAGTATAAGAGGGATTAAGAATATAAAAAATAAAAGGTTTTATGTAAAATCAGGATTTTAGAATTTCATGAATTTGCAGGACTTTTTCAATTATGTTTCTTTTTTCACCATTTATAACGGGCTTCACGATTTCAAGTGTCTTTACAAACCCATCACTGTCAACATGCCTTTCTGACTGCATGCTCTTTAAATGCTGCTTAAGGTTTTTGTATGTATTCTGATAGATTGTGGTTTTTTCCAGCCTGTCATTTAATGAATTCCTTTGGGGTTCTGGGGAGTACTGGGCAATAACGCTGAGCATTTGCATAAGTAGTTCAACATTGTTTATTTCCTGCTGTGATTCGGAACCTCTCTGATTCAATGAATTTGTTGCACTTCTTATTTTATATGCAGCATTTATTCCGTTTGTAATCTGTTCAAGTTTCTGATATTTGTTCATATCTGCTCCTTAAATATGATACTCTGATTTATTTTATGTTAAATATGAAAGTTTCGTTACAAATAGTCTTCGGCAAAAATCCGAAGTGCCTTTTTAGCTAAAAGTTTTGTCGTAAAAACATTGAAATATGGAAAATAAACGCCTATAATTAGAGTATTATTAAAAAAGAGGAAGAGATAAAGATGGGGTATAAGAGCTTTGATGAGATCAATGAAAAGATAAAAAGCGGCAAGGCTGTAGTTGCCACAGCTGATGAAATTATAGATATTGTAGCAGAGAAAGGTGTAAAACAGGCGGCAAAAGAGGTTGATGTTGTTACCACTGCTACTTTCGGTCCTATGTGCTCAAGCGGAGTATTCATTAATTTCGGACACTCAGATCCTCCAATAAGGATGGCAAAGGTCTGGCTCAATGATGTGCCTGCATATGCCGGTATAGCTGCGGTTGATGCTTACATTGGAGCAACTGAAGTTTCGGAAGCTGCGGGAGGCACCTATGGCGGAGCTCATGTAATTGAAGACTTGATAGCAGGAAAAGATATAAAGCTTTACGCAGAAAGCTATGGTACCGATTGTTATCCAAGAAAAGACATAACAACATATATAAACAAGTCAAATGTAAACCAGGCTTTTATGTTTAATCCGAGAAATGCTTATCAAAATTATTCGGCGGCAACTAACACGTCAGATAAAACTCTTTATACATATCTGGGTACCCTATTGCCTAATTGTGGTAATGTTTCTTACAGTACTTCAGGACAGTTAAGCCCATTACTCAATGATCCAAACTATAGAACCATCGGTATTGGTACAAGAGTATTCATAGGCGGTGCCCAGGGATATGTTGCATGGGAAGGTACACAGCATAATCCCGGACAGAAAAGAGGCGAAAACGGAGTTCCGATGGGTGGAGCAGGAACATTGGCTCTTATCGGAGACATCAAGCAGATGGATACAAGGTTTGTAAGAGCAGCCATATACGAAAAGTATGGAATATCACTATTTGTTGGAATCGGTATTCCTATACCCGTTCTCGATGAGGAAATGCTGATACAGACAGCGGTAAAAGATAAAGATATCTTTACAAACATTTATGACTACAGTGTTCCTTCAAGATCCAGACCGGCTTTAAGGACTGTTTCCTACGAAGAGCTCAGAAGCGGTTTTGTGGAATTGAATGGAAGAAAAGTCCCCACAGCTCCTATGTCAAGTCTTAAGAAGGCCAGGGAGATTGCAGAACTCTTGAAGCAGCAGATCAGAAATGGTGAATTTCTTGTTTCTCAGCCCGTTGCATCGCTTCCTTCGGAAAACCAACCCAATAGTCTTGATGTAAGGGGGACTGAAAATGAAAAAGATTAAAGTATCCTTATATTACCCTGCCTCAGAGGTTACAAAGCCTATAACTTACCATCTTATAAAGGATTTTGACCTGCAGATTAATATCCTTCATGCAGATATCAGTCTGAATAAAGAGGGGAAACTTGTCATTGATATAATTGGTGATGATGGGAATATAGAAGCAGGGCTTAAGTACATAGAGGATCAGGGAATAAAGTACAAATTGTTTACAAAGAGTTTAATATGGCAGGAAAATGAATGCGTTCATTGCGGAGCTTGTACTGCAGTTTGCCCGTCCGGAGCACTTGGGATGGACAGACAAAGCTGGAATCTTACTTTTGATAAAGAAAAATGCATGGTTTGTGAGCTATGTGTGAAAGCATGTCCACTTAATGTTATGTGTGTGTCAATATAGTTGTTTTTTTATTCAGGAGATTTTATGTACGAGGAAAGAGTTTACAGAGGCTTATTCAAAGGCGCCAATTTAAAGTTTTTTGACGTGTGTATTGAAGAGACCGATTTAATGATAGGTGCAACGAAAGAGCTTAACAACGAAGCTCTTTTGTTGGTTAAGCAATTCAGGTCAGAACTTGAGGAGTATATTAAGCGGGATCCGGAGTTTTTAACTGCTCTTCAGCCTGTGGAGCCTGCTGAAAATGCGCCTTACATAGTACAAAAAATGTGCGATGCGGCTTATAAGGCTGGAGTGGGGCCGATGGCTGCTGTTGCAGGAGCTGTTAGCGAGCTTACAGGTCTGGAACTTCTGAAATATTCTGATGAAATTATTGTTGAAAATGGTGGCGATATTTTTATTAAAACCAACTCAAAAAGAAAGGTTGGCATATATGCAGGAAAGTCGCCGTTAAGCGAGAAAATTGCCATTGAAATAGAGCCTGAAAGGACGCCAATGGGAATTTGTACTTCCTCCGGAACAGTTGGACATTCGCTTAGCTTTGGAAAAGCAGATGCCGCTGTTATCCTGGCAAGGAATACTTTTTTGTCTGACGCTGTTGCTACCGCAGCCGGTAATAGAGTAAAAAACGAAGGAGATATTGAAAGTGCAATAGAATTTGCATCCCGGATTAATGGGGTGGAAGGTGTCTTGATAATAATTGGTGACAAGATCGGCGCGTGGGGAGATATAAATCTTACGAGTTTTTAGGGAAGTCTGCCATTGTTTGCAAAGGAGGGCTATAATAGTGTTATACAGGTACTTTCTTGGCAGAGGCGAAACTAACATTGAAAGTGTGGAAAAACTATACAAGCTGTACCGGAAAGGTATGATTAACCCTGCAAGCAAGCTGTATGATGTTGGAAATAACGTATATGTTACGGCATCTGAAATACCTGAATTCAAAGATGTATTTGAAGGCACTTACACAAAAGAGGGAAAACATGGGAGGATGCTCCGGTACATAATATCACTTGTTGTTTTTTTACTGGTTTTGCTGATTAGTGCGCTTACTGCCTTTTTGAATTTGGGAATTGATGAAATGAAGAATAATACTACATATTTCTTTGTTGCTATTCTGGGCACTTTCATTGGGGTAGCTGCACTGATCGTTCTGGGCACACTTATATGTATCAAAGCAAGCAAAAAGTATGACTCCTTTATTGTTTTAAGTTTCAGTATATTGATTTTTATTGTTTCCATACTGCTTTTAGTCAATACAATTGGATAACCAAACAATGAGAAGGAAAAACTACCACTCAAAGGTACAGTAACATCAAATAAGATATGCACTAAAACACATAATTATAATCCTTATTAGGGATATAGACTATAGTTTATAAAGGAGGGAGTTTTACGCTTCCAATAATTTTGCTTTTAATATCAAATATATTTATGACTTTTGCCTGGTACGGGCACTTGAAGTATAAAAGTACAGCATTACCGATAGTTATATTGGTAAGTTGGCTTATTGCCTTTGTTGAGTACTGTTTTCAGGTTCCTGCAAACAGGATCGGGAGTTCATACTATACAGCAACGCAGTTGAAGATTATGCAGGAGGTTTTATCTCTTTCGGTGTTTGCAATATTTTCTGTTTTATATCTTAAAGAAAGTTTCAGATGGAACTATCTTGTTTCATTTGCTTTCATCCTGGGAGCAGTGTTTTTTGCCTTCAAAAAGTGGTGAAAAAACTTTGTAAAAAAATTAACAAAAAAATCTCTTTTTTTATCTCGACATTTTAATAATTATGGTATAATGTTATCTGAAACTTTATGATGATTTTAGCGCAAGGTTTAAATCAGTGTTTTTAAGCCCTGCGTTAGCCCAATATTGGGTTATGATAAATCAGAATTATGTATTAGTAAACTATATTTGTGAAGGGGGATTAAGATTCATGAATTATTCACACGAAGTAGAAGGAATGATTTGTGTAAAAAAAGGACCAAATCATGGACCAGCCCCAATTCCTGAAGAGGGAAAATGGGTAAAGGCAAAAGAAGTAACCGACATATCAGGTTTGTCACACGGTATTGGCTGGTGTGCTCCACAGCAGGGTTGCTGTAAGCTTACCTTGAATGTTAAGAACGGTATAATTGAAGAGGCTCTTGTTGAGACACTTGGATGTTCCGGTATGACACATTCAGCAGCAATGGCAGCTGAAGTTCTCGGAGGCAAAACTATTCTCGAAGCCTTGAATACTGACCTCGTTTGCGATGCTATCAACGTTGCAATGAGAGAAATATTCAAACAGCTTGTATACGGAAGAACCCAGACTGCATTCTCAGAAGGTGGACTCCCAATAGGTGCAGGTCTTGAAGACCTTGGTAAAGGACTTCGTTCCCAGGTTGGAACAATGTTTGGAACAAAAGACAAGGGTGTAAGATACCTTGAAATGGCTGAAGGTTATGTCCTTGGCATTGGACTTGACGAAGAAAATGAAGTAATCGGATATAAGTTCGTTCATCTCGGAAAGATGATGGAAGCTATCAGAAAGGGTGTAGACCCTAAGGAAGCTTATGAAAAGAACATTGGAAAATATGGAAGATTTGATGAAGCAGTTAAAGTAATTGATCCAAGACACGAATAATATTTATTTTAGAAGAGAGGTGAGTAAACGTGATTAGATTTGAAGGTTATGAAAGAAGAATAGATGGAATAAATAAGTGTTTGGCTGAATATGGTTTTGGCAGCCTCGAAGAGGTTAGGGAATTATGTTTATCCAAAGGGATTGATGTTGATAAAATAGTTAAAGGTGTTCAGCCTATAGCTTTCGAAAATGCTGTATGGGCATATACTTTAGGTTGTGCAATAGCCATAAAGAAAGGCATCAAGAATGCTGCTGATGCAGCAGAAGCTATCGGTCTGGGTTTACAGGCTTTCTGTATTCCAGGCTCAGTTGCAGACAGCAGAAAAGTTGGTATAGGTCATGGTAACCTTGGCGCAATGTTGTTAAGAGAAGAGACAAAATGTTTCTGCTTCCTCGCAGGTCATGAATCCTTCGCAGCTGCAGAAGGTGCAATAGGTATAGCAAAAACTGCAAACAAGGTTAGAAAAGAGCCCTTAAAGGTTATCTTAAATGGTCTTGGTAAGGATGCAGCTTACATAATTTCCAGAATAAACGGTTTCACATATGTTAAGACAGATTATGACTATTATTCAGGGGAATTGAAAGTTGTTGAAGAAAAGGCATTCTCAAAGGGTGATAAGGCAAAAGTAAAAGTATATGGTGCCGACGATGTAAATGAGGGTGTGGCTATAATGGCTATGGAAAGTGTTGACGTATCCATTACAGGAAATTCAACAAACCCAACAAGATTCCAGCACTTGGTTGCAGGTACATATAAGAAATGGGCCGGTGAAAACGGTAAGAAGTATTTTTCTGTTGCGTCAGGTGGTGGAACAGGTAGAACACTTCATCCGGATAATATGGGTGCAGGTCCTGCTTCTTACGGTTTAACAGACTCTATGGGAAGAATGCACGGAGATGCTCAGTTTGCAGGTTCATCTTCAGTTCCGGCTCACGTTGAAATGATGGGCTTGATAGGTATGGGTAACAATCCTATGGTTGGTGCAACTGTTGCAGTAGCCGTTGCAATTGAAGAAGCCAGCAAATAATTTTATACCGGTGATTTTTTGATATTCGCTCTAAAAATTGTGTTAATATAGGGAAAGCTGCTGTGAGACTTTTACAGCAGCTTTTTACTATTTTTATTCAGATAAATATAATACATTTATGCTCTTGGTGTTTTTTACGGATTTTCCTAGTCATTTATTCTGAATACATCAACTATTTTGTTGAGGTTTCTGGCCATGTCATTGAGTTTTACGGCAAGATCCGCTAATTGTTCGGCACCTTCTTCCTGTTCACAGGCAGATATGCTCACAGCCTGTGTTGCTGATGCGGTATCTGAAGATAGCATATGAATATTGCTTATAGACCTAAGTGTGTATTCTTTTGATACAAGAGCTTTACTCAGAGAGTCCTGAGAACTGTTCATATTATTTATTATTTCTTCCATAGCATTATAAATCGTCCGGAAATTCTTATCCACCTCAGAGACTGCTTCGAGCTGAAGATTGACTATATCATCTGCGTGAGCAGCTGAGAGTACTGTATCTTCAGTCTTTTTCTGAATTTTGTTTATTATATTGCTTATATCGCTCAAAGAACGTTTTGATTTGTCTGCAAGAATTTTAATGTTTTTAGCTACTACGGCAAAGCCTTTTCCGGATTCGCCTGACCTTGCTGCTTCTATGGAAGCGTTAAGAGACAGCAGCTTTGTTTGTTCAACTATTTCTACAATTAGCTTGATGATTTTTTTGATTTCCTTCATTTCAGCGCTGAGAGAATTTATGGTTAAGGTTATATTTTCCGATACGGTATGAGTTTCAAAAGCTTTTTTGTTGAGTGAACTGATGGATTCGAGGGTGTTATCGCTAAGTTTTTTTGTATTTAAAATAATATCGGATACATGGGTGATATTATCTACAACCTGGTTTATGTCTTCTGACAAGCTGCTAACATGTTTAACACATTGTGTGGTATCATTAAGCTGGTCTAGTGCACTTTGAGATATCTGTTGGACAGCTGCGGCTGTTTGGCTGGATGTAATCTGGGATACCTTTGAAAAGGCAGCAAGCTCCTCAGCATCCAGCACGACGGAGTCCGAACTTGTCCGAACTGTGGAAATAAGACCTCTTATGTTTTCCACCATGCTGTTAAACTTTTGCAATACTACAGCAATTTCGTCATGGTACTTGTCTTCAATATTTACATAAAGGTTTCCCATGCTTGCTTCGTCCATAAGAACTAGCATTCTTTTAAGGGGCATGGATATACTCCGCGTTATAAGAAAAGATAGAATAAGTGCAAGGCTGAGAATTATAAGGGCAATACTGAGAATACTCCATAAAATACTCCGGGATTCATTCTGGAGATATGCATATGGAATTGTGCTTACAACAAACCAGTCTGTGTCTTTGATAGCTGAGAAGGTCACAAGGTGTTTGCTGTTATCAATAGTTGTGGAAAAGGAACTGTCCTTTTTATCTTTTGTGCTTAAAAGCTTGTTTATAAAGGATTCTTCCCTGTATAAGCTGTTAGGAGGTGTTTTAACAATGTCTCTGCTTGATATGACCGTGCCTTTGGAGTCCATAACAAAGATATCTACGTTTTTACCTAAATCTACATTATTATATATAGTGGACAGGAAATTCTGATCATAAACGGTATATAACGACAATCTGAAGCCGAAATAGTTAGGGATGCCATTAATAATGGTGTAAGGAATAGAGTGCTTTACATATATAATTGAATCCTTGCCGTTAACAAGTTTTTTACTTAGCCAGCTCCCCGAAGATGAGGAGGTTAAAACTGATTCATCAAGAGTAACAGTGTCTTCAAGGGTTATTAGATTACTATGATTGTCTGTGTTAAGTATCTTTAAAAGTTCATTTTTATTCTGAATTTTTAGATATATGGATATTACGTTGGTGTTGTCACTAAAGTTGGCGATAAATGGAGGTACTATTTGTTTCGTATAAGCTGCTGACTTTTCAAATTTTGAAGCGACATTTACGTACATACTGACGCCATTAACAGCATCACTGTAAGTTATCAGTTCATTACAGATAGCCTCATACTTTTTCATCTGCAAAGAAATATTCTGGCTTACTTGATCGACAACCTGAACTGAGTAGGTTTCTATTTTTGACTCTATGGCAGAGCTTGACTTTTTGAAGCTCATGGCTCCAAGCATCACAATCGGGAAAACTGATATGACAATAAACGCAATAATCAATCTTGTGTTGATTGTTATTCTTCTGAAATTGAACTCAAAAAATTCAGTCAAAATCCTGAGAAATTTTTGTTTGGGATGAAAGATATTTTTAATAAACTTATCCAGTCGCATTGATATATTCTTCTTAATATCCAATTATCTCACCTCAAAGATTTTGGTATAATTTGTACTGCAAAAATTAGAGGTTCTATAAACATTTAAGAAAATACTGATACATTGTTTTATATCGGCATATTAAGAAAATAAGATTATAGGTTTAATTATGTGTTTATATTTCGAGTAAAAAGTTTATTTATACATCAATTTACTATAAATTTTAATAAATTAATGCCGATAATAATTATGTATCGTGCTATTATGATTAAGTTCAAGGAATGTCTTAAGATATCTGGGAATAAGAGCTTTGCATAAGGAGGAAATTTATGGTTTACAGGAAATTTACACCAATCTATAAAATAATTATATTACTGGTGATCTTTTCGGTACTTGTTTTTTCTACTGCATGCAGTAGTGTAGAGGGGGAACGACCGGATCCAACGACAAGCCCGGATAAGGAGCCTGCCAAAGTTAATGATGCCGTAACAGTAAGGTTTATGGTACATGGATATAAGGATGTTTTTGATAGTTTGGGTAATGAATTCACCAGCCAAAACCCTGATATCAAGGTCGAAGTATTACTGGTTGATAGTGCAATGTATGATCAGGTAAAGGCACAAAAGTTATTGGCGGGTGATGTAGATCTTGTTCTAAATTTCCAGACAAATCCAATACAGGTTGATTGGGCAAAAGGGGTTATTAAACCCCAATTTCAACAGGAAATAGAAATTGGTTATTACTCTGATTTAACCGATATGCCTAACTTGAAGAATTGGAAACAGAGTGTCTTGGAGGAGTCTACCATGCTTGGAGGGAGGGTATACGCTGTTCCTTTTGCTTTATCTGCACTAAACACTGTTTTTTATAATAAAAAGATATTCAGAGAAAACGAGCTAGAGGTACCGGAAACGTGGAGTGAATTTGTTAATATATGCAAGGTTTTACAAGAGAGAAAAATTAAACCTTTGATTGTCGGGGCAAAAGACAGTTGGCCGCTGCTCATGATTTCCAACGGTTTTGTAGCCGCAACAGAAACTGATTTGCCAACTTATGCAAAACAACTTTGGACAGGTGAGAGAAAATATAATGATGAGAAATCTCTTAAAATCTGGGAGAAGGGATTGGATTTTGTAACATATTTAGGAAATGGTTTTGACCAGATAGATTATGTAAGTGTACCTGACAGATTCGCTAGCGGTGAAGCTGCAATGCTGGTAGATGGATCCTGGCAGGCGTTTACCATTAAGCATAACAGTCCATATATGGAATTCGGTTGTTTTACTCTGCCTGGAGATATAAAGGGCGATGACCCTGTCCAGATATCGGGTAAATATGATATAATGATAAGTGTTAACGATAAGTCTCCAAATAGGGAGGCTGCCTTAAAATGGTTGGAGTTTTTGTGTGATAAGCAGAATTACAAAAAATTTGTTGAAATGGCACAGGTAATTCCAGTAGTTGATATTGATGTGGATAATGAATTTATTAGATCTCTTGCCCCTTATCTGAAAAACCCCTCCTGTGCGTGGGAGCATGTTATGCCTGTACATGTGAATGTGAAATTGTCAAGGTTTTCATCTTTTGTGCAATATAGTGTTATACGAGGGCCTTACTCGACACCAAAACAGCTTGCAGATGCCGTGCAGAGAGAATGGGACGGGATACTTGACAGTATTAGCACTGATAACTGATAAATCTTTTTGAAAATTCAATTTGTCCTTGTAAAATCGTTTTTACGATTTATATAGGTTTAAGTATATAATGATAATTAGCCTTCAAGTATTGTAATAGTCCCTGTCGGAGCTTTATTCCACAGGGACTATTGATTTATATTGACTAGAGTTTTATGAAACCAAATATTGATTAAATAAATGAAATATATTTATCGGAACATAAAGTTGCTATTTAACAAGTCTTATTCCATATGTGCCATAGTCATTTACTTCTGTTGAAGTTTCTCCTTCTGCATGATAGGTTATAAATCTTCCTATAATATCCGTATGTCCGCCGGAATTTATAGCACCCTCAAGAAAGAAAGTTGCAAATCCCAGAACTTCGATGTGTTTTTTACCGTTTACATATAGTGTGTCAACAACAGGAATAAATATAATTCTAGAGCAGTTCTTATTGTAATATGTATGAGTACATGGAGGAGTATGGGTGCATCTTGAAATGAGGGTGGCAATTGAATCGGATGTCTTTTTCGCAATAACACCTGTTTCTGTGGGAATTTTATCGCCGACTCTTATTGTACCGTCATAACCATTGAGCAAATTGTTTTCATATACTGATCCACCGCTGCCACCAAGGGATATGGCTGCGTAGTTACCGCTGTAACCATCGCCAGCTCCTTCTTTTAAGGTATAAATATTGCCATAGATAAAGGTTTGTTTTACAACTGCGATTGGTCTGCATCCACTTAAGGCAGAAATGTTTTCAACTCTTGCCTTGGCTGTTGCGAAGACATCTTGTGAATTGTTACCGAATATTTTGGCAAAACTGTTTGTAACCGTTTTGCTGCTGGTTACTTCGACAGTACGTTCCGTTTCATTAACTGTAATTATGTTCTCTTTAAGCCCGCTGTTATTTTTACCAATATAAGTACTTACTAAGTTCCGGGTATTGCTGATATTAGTTACCAGTTCCTGAGCTCCGGCAAGGGCGGCTGAGTCGACAGTGTTTGAAAGCTTGGATTTTTCAAAGGCAATTACTCCGACATCCACCGAAAGTGCCGCAAATGCTACAATTACAGTGAGTATAATAGCAAAAAACACAAATGTTGTTCCTTTATTGCTTTTCAAAAGTGATGATATTTTCATAATAAAACCCCCTGTCAGTATTTTTTTACATACAGCTAAATACTTTTTTAGATGCAATAAGTGCAATTATAAAAAATAGCAGTTCAAATATTCTTTATTATATAATTCGTTGAAAGCATTTAAAAATACTTCTGTTTTGGTAGGTCGGCGGACTTAATTTATCATGGGTATTATTGACCAATCTTTTTAATTTGTTTACAAAATATCACTTGCTATGGAATTCGAAGGCTTTATAAATTTTTATTTTATTAGTAACTTTAAGTAATTTTATAGTATAATTATAGTCATGAGTTTCACGAGATAGAAAATCTTGAAGGGGTATGTTATATGAGTGATATTGAATTGCGTAAAGCGCTTAATAAAGCAAAAAGAGTTGTTGTCAAGGTTGGAACCTCTACATTGACCTACGAAAATGGAAAGATTAATTTTACAAGAATAGACAAATTGGTTAGAGTTTTGTCTGATCTGGCTAATCAGGAAAAGGAAATGGTGCTGGTTACTTCCGGGGCAATTGGTGTTGGAGTGAGCAAGCTGAAATTGCAAAGCAAGCCTAAGACTGTTAGAGAGAAACAGGCGGTTGCAGCTGTTGGGCAGCTTGAACTTATGCATATATATGATAAGTTTTTTTCTGAATATGGACATGTAGTAGGACAGATACTTCTTACCAGGGATATAGTTGAAAAGCATGAAGGAAGGGAACATGTAATAAATACCTTTGAGACATTGATTGAGAAGGGGATTATTCCGATTGTTAATGAGAATGATTCGGTTGCTGTTGATGAGATTGAATCAGGTGTTAACAGGGTTTTTGGTGACAATGATACATTATCTGCTATGGTTGGAGAACTTGTTAAAGCAGATTTGCTTATAATATTATCTGATATTGACGGGTTTTACGATTCTGATCCAAGAAAAAACAGGGAATCTAAAATGATATCGGTAATAAAAGAAATTACACCTGATATAGAAAAATGTGCCGGAGGTGTGGGGTCGGCAAGGGGGACGGGCGGCATGGTCACAAAACTTTCTGCTGCCAAAATAGCAACTGCAGCAGGAATTGACATGGTAATTGCAAATGGTTCAGATCCTGATATAATAATGCAAATTATTAATGGAGATGATGTGGGCTCTCTGTTTTTGCATAAGGGAGAAATAAAAAAGTAAAACGAAGAAACAAGAAAGTAATATGTAACCCCCTACAGTGTCAAAACTATAGGGGGCTGTTGTATTTCATGGATTAATGGGTCTGATTTTAGTTGAACAAATTACCGAACCAATCTAATAGCGAATTATCATCAGAATTGTCTTCTGAATTATCTTCGGGTTCAACATCATTTGGTCCATGCACGTTACAGTACTCACTTGCGGGAAGCTCATACTTCCAGTCTGTTGGGTAAGGGTCACCCGGGTTGAGCGGTGTATAAGGTTTTTTGCGCTGAATAAATACCTGTTCTAAAGTTGATTCTGTTGGACAGTAATCGCCTGCAAGGAAATTTCTGTTAAAGATATCCTGTGAATCTTTGCATACCTTCGCAAGTACGTGAACATCACAGGTTTCCTCTTCGCCAGGTTCTGTGCCTTTGATAAAATACTCTTCCCTGACCGCATTTCCTCTAGGATCCCTTGAGCACAACTCACCGGCAAGCTTGCCCGAGTATTTGCAGATTGTCTT
Source organism: uncultured Acetivibrio sp. (assembly GCA_964564015.1). Taxonomy (GTDB): domain Bacteria; phylum Bacillota; class Clostridia; order Acetivibrionales; family Acetivibrionaceae; genus Acetivibrio. The sequence continues at coordinate 14,054 of CAZLZR010000009.1, read as the reverse complement.
TTTAACCAATCCTGAAGGCTTTTCAAAGTCAACCGGTTCTAAATCTTTGTGAACCTTTTCCATTACGTCATGCCAAATTTCTTGTGCTCTGTTGCGCTCCTCCGTAGCAATGGTTGCCTGCCTGTCATAACCGTACCATGTTGCACCTACATAATAGTTGGTAAATCCTACAAACCATTTATCGTAATTGTTATCGGTGGTACCAGTTTTACCGGCTGTAGGCATTTTGCCATTCTGAAGTTTAGCCCGGGTACCTGTTCCGATAGAAGTATTAACAACATCTTTCATCATATCGACCATTATATAGGCAGCGGCCTCATCATATACAATATTGTAAGCCGGTTTCTTTTCAAGGATAATGTTTCCATGCATGTCTTCAACCTTTGTATAGGTTGTCGGTTCATAATACATTCCCTTGTTCACAAAAGGCACATATGCGGCAGCCATTTGAAGCGGGTTTACACCTTCATTGAGACCGCCCATAGATATAGCAAGATTGCGTTCATTATCTCTGTTTATATTTACTCTGTCTAAATACTCAAGGGATAAATCCGGACCTAAGTAATTTTTCCATACTGTTGCAGCAATTACGTTAACAGACTTTGCAATACCGTTACGTATGGTGGTAAGACCATCGTAGTCCTTCGAACCACCGGAATTTTTTGGATATAAACCCTTGGCCGGTCCGTCCATATATACCGGCACATCATCAATTACAGTTGCGGCAGTAATGATACCCTCATTTATAGCGGGTCCATATACGGCAATGGGTTTAAAAGTAGAACCTGGCCGTCTCTTTATTGAAGTCGCTCTGTTTAGGGGAATACCTATTTTTTCCCCTGCTCCCCCATACATTGCCTTAACCTGGCCGTTTTTCGGGTCGACTATTACCATGGAAGCCTGAGGAGATTGACTTGTCTTTTTATTTACCTTGGTAAAGTACTTCTCGTCCAGGAAGACTTCATCCATAGCTTTCTGTATGTCGGAATCCATGGTGGTATATATCTTAAGGCCGTTATTATATATGGTTTTTATAGCCATTTCCTCAGTGTAACCGCTTGCCATAAGATCTCTCTTTACGTCTAAAATAACCTGATCCACAAAATATGGCTGGTTTGTGGTAACTTCCTTATTACGTTTATTTGATTCGGCAAAAACGATTTCCTGTTTAACAGCGTCATCATACTCTTTTTGTGAGATAAACTCCAGATCAAGCATTTCCTTTAAAATAATTTTTTGTCTTTTAAGATTGTTTTCTCTGCCTTTTGCAGTGAAGGGATCATATTTGCCGGGGAGGTTGGTTATCCCTGCAAGAGAAGCACATTCGGCAAGCGAAAGGTCTTTTACATCCTTACCGAAATAGGTTCTGGAAGCAGACTGTACCCCGTAACAATTTTCACCCATATATATAAGGTTCATGTAGATCTCAAGAATCTGCTCCTTGGATATATTGCGCTCGAGTTCCATTGCACGCCATGCTTCCTGAACTTTTCTTTTTATTGAACGTCTGTCTTCGCCCGTGACATTTTTTATAACCTGTTGGGTAATGGTACTTCCGCCGTGGGATTCACCACCGGGAAGTATAAAATTGATAACTGCACTTCCAAATCTTTTGAAGTCAATGCCGTTGTGATCATAAAAACGTTTATCTTCTATAGCAACATAGGCATCTTTCAGATATTGGGGTATATCTTCTTCGTCTACCATTTCTCTGTTTTGAGCACCCTGAAGTGCAAGGATTTCATTGTTTTTTGAATCGTATACATGGGTGGTAAAACCTTTAAGCATAAGCTGTTCAGAAGTAACAGGTTCAGAAGTTCTGATATAAGCAAATGCTGCACCGCCTAGAATCCCTGCACAAATAACACACAGGGTAAAACCGATGAGAAATAAAACCCTTATACAATTACGAATAATTCTCCCAATGGATGATTGCTGTTTCTTTTTACTTGCCTTATCTTTAGAAACAGAGGTTTTCTTAGAGTTCATAAAAGTTCCTCTCCTTTAATAAGTACATCAAAAGTTAATCTTTCTATGTAAAACTTATTACATTATAACATATAGCAGCAGTAGCTGCAATCATAGCAGTAATGCCTGTTACGGTAAACTGTGGAACTATATTTTGTAAAAACTTTGTTGAAAAATGAGAAGTTATATTTCAGCTATTCTTTACTGATGCTAAAACTGCTTAGTATTTTCTTGTTGTAAAATTTCGGTTAATTTTGTAAAATAGAACTAATTAAAGAATAAGGGGGTATGTGCGTGGAGATTAAGTTCGGAGAAATAATTAAGGCAAAGCGCGAAGAAAAGCGTTATTCCCTCATGGATTTTGCAAAGGTTGTCGGAATATCTGCCGGATATCTTTCACAATTGGAGAATGGACGCAAAGCTAACCCTAAACTTGAAATAGTCCTTAAGATAATTAAGGAGCTTGAAATTGACATTGATATGCTTTTAGGCCTTGAAGACCCTAATAATAATTTGAGTATCAGGATGCCTTCACTGCTAAAGCTGATTATAGCAAAGGATAGGAACTACAAGGTTTTAGAGGATAAGGATGTATTGAAAAAGGTATGCAATATCCTTGACAAATCATTAGATTGTAAATATCTTATTGAAAACAAATCCCTGTATGAAATGTTTCTTGAGGATATATATATACAGATAGAGACCACATTAAAACGCTACATGGCTTTTCAGATAGTAAATGATGTTATTTAACGGAAATGTAACAGAATTCACAAATAGCCTTCTTCAGTCATACTATGATGGTAAGGAGGTTTTTTTATGCGTAGAAAGACCAATCTGTATCACCGCTTGTGGTATGTCAGGCGTAACAGAAAAATCGAATTTTACGTAGTAATTGTTTTGATAGTGGTTATTTTAATGCTGTTTCTTTCTTTTGTAGAAAACCGGTTGAGGCTTTGTATGACTCAAATATCGGAATACAGAGTAAAGTCCATTGTAACGAGAGTGGTTGGAAATGCTGTTAACGAAAATTTTCCGGAAAACATAGATTATAGCGACATAGTAACAATAAGCAAAGATGAAAATGGTAAGATTACATCCATTCAGACAGAAGTTGCCAAGTTGAACAGAATATTTGCAAATGTATCGCTCGGGGTTCAGGAACAACTGTCCAACATGACAGATGAGAAAATTTCCATACCTTTAGGAGCAATATTCGGGGAGCCGATATTTGCAGCAAGCGGCCCCCGGATAGACATCAGGTTAATTCCTACGGGAAGTGTTGAAATGGACTTTAAGTCCGAATTTACCAGTGCAGGGATAAATCAGACAAGGCACAGGATTTATCTTCTGATAAAAACTGAAGTAGGATTAGTGGTACCTTTCGTTGAAAAAAAGACTGTTGTTGAAACCAGTTTGCCTGTAGCAGAAACAGTAATAGTGGGAGAGGTACCGGATTATTACATAGATCTTGGCAATTCAAACTGAGATTGGTAAATGCTTATAGCTGATATTATTTTGAGAACAACGCTTTAAGGCTGCAACAGTAAGGATTGAATCAAATAGAAAAGAGATGGAGTATATTTTTTGTATACTCCATTTTTGTATAAGTGTTTGTTTGGAACCTGATATCTTCAATAAAAATTTACTATGTTAAAAAGCGCCTATTAATGCTGTTTGCTTACTTCGAATGATCAACTACTCTGTAACAGATGCTTTACTGTTGTTTTTTGATTTTTTGGGATTGTTTCCAGGTAACACTTCTTCCACCGGAGCGGCTGCCAACATTTTGCATTTACCCTCAAATAAACTGCCCTCTTCAGTTACAAGGCTATAAACTGCGATATCTCCATATAATTTTGCTGAAGAATGTACTTTCAGAATTCCTTTTGATTCGATGTTTCCTTCTACTTTGCCGGAAATGTAAACATTGTTTGCGTAAATATTTCCTGATATTGATGCATCTTTCCCTACGTAAATATCGCCATTAATCCTTAGATCACCAATTATCCTGCCATCAATCCGAAGCGTTCCTTCGGTTTCAATATTACCTTCAAACTTGGAATTGACTCCGATAAGTGTATCAAAAGAGTTAGAAGCGCCGGAATTGCCTTTGCTGAACATACTTATCACTCCTTGTAACTTCAATATTTTGGATTTCATTTGTTTCTATGCTAACAGGCTCAAAATAGTTATTGAGCATTATTTCTTATCAAGATAATCCAAGGGGTTGACCTGAGTGCCATTAACCCGCACTTCAAAATGTAAATGTGGTCCTGTACTTCTACCTGTACTGCCAACTTTAGCAATTACGTCACCCTTTTTTACCTTCTGACCAACTTTTACAAGAAGCATGGAAGCATGGCCGTACAGTGTTGAAATACCGTTGCCGTGACTAATAATTACACATTTTCCGTAATTACCGTTTGTGTCCGAAAATGTAACTGTACCGCTTGCGGCTGCTTTTATACTGGTTCCCGTCGATGCAGCTATGTCTAGTCCTTCATGTTTTTTTTCTGATGAGTTGAATGGGTCTGATCTTGTTCCAAAGTAAGAACTGATTCTTCCGCTTGCTGGCCATAGAGTTGGAATAGTGTCTATGTATGTTTGCAGTTTTGCTTCTGTTTCGGACAACTCGCCGACAATACTGTCGTCTGAATCGTTGAGTTCCTGTAGATTTTGCAATATGTCCTTTAGTTCGCTTACATCATTTATGAAAGACCTGCTACTTGTTCCCCTGCTTGCGGTTATGCTATCCATATTGTCATCTACATAATTTTCGGTCATCTGTTTATACTTATTACTGAATTCCGATATGGTTTTGGTATACTCATCCTGTTTTTCAATCATTGCAGAAATCATCTCATCTTTTTCATCTAACAGCTTGGCTTGTTTTTGGTTGGTGCTATGTACCTGTGCAATTTCATTTTTTAACCTGTTATTATCATGAACTAAAAAACCGAAATATAGTCCGAAGCAAATTACAACTGTCAGTGTTATTGCAGATAAAGCGTAGAGCTTATATCGCATTGAAGAGATTTTTATAGTTTTAATTTTATTAGTCGAATGAGGTACCAGTATAATTGATAAATACTTACTATGCTTTGTTTTACTTGACATTCTCATATTTACCGCCTTTTCCATTATTAACATTCAAAAATAATTATATCATTGACTAAAAGAAAATAAAAGTATGCTTAAAATACAGTTAAATTTTTTGTTAATCTTAACCGATTATTAATACGACTTATTATATATTATTAACAAATTTCGCCCCTTAATTACGAAATAAGGACAATTTAAGTCTATGCATTATTTTCAGGGTACTTAAAAAAGGTATTTTAAATAATTGCGAGAATAATATATTCATAAGCTGAACACTAATCTTAAGTGAGGATGAAACCAATGAAAAACTTAGGAAATAAGTTGTTGTTGGCACTCGTAAGCATAATAGCAGTTTCGGTAGTCTCTTTCGGAATTTCCTTCTGGGGTTATAATTTAGTGATTTCAAAGGTTAACAGTATAAATAACAGGCATGATCTTAGTGATGGACTAAGTAAAATCGGAAGCCTCCTTACACAGGAGCAGCAGCTGATTTCTGACAGTATAATAAGCCATGATACATCCTTGGCAGATAAATTTACCGGAATTAACACCGAAGCAGATAAGAGCATTGAGAACTTGAAGGCTTTGAACAGTGATGCGAAAAGCAGGCTGAGCGAAGAGGATTTTAAACAACTTGATATATTGCAGAAGGTAAACGGAGAATATAGAAGCCTCTACAATGATAATGTTTTGCGTCATATTGAAGAGGACAACAAAGGAGAAATGAAAAATATTCTCAGTACAGCTTCACTAAAATATGAAGAGCTTATCAAAGCCGAAACTGCACTGAGGAATAATGTTGTTAACCGCTTGCAGCAGGATATTAATCTGATGAATACTAAAATTGGTACGGCGGGTAAACTTTCAGATGCCGGGAAAACGCAGATAAATGACCTGGCGGAGAAGCTTGCAGGCCTTGAAGCAGAAGTAAAGGCGCTTCAGGGGATTGATCTAACGACATTCGGTCAGGGAAAGGTTGACACACTGAATAAAAAGATCGAAATTTTAAAGTCGGGCATTGGTAGCATAAGGAACAAAACCGCTTCGGCAGGAATGAATGCTAAGCAGCTTAATGATTCAATAATTGGTCTTGGTACCGGTAAAATCGAATCGGATCTTGAACAGTTAATTGCTGTCAACCGCATTATTTCCTTAACCCTGCAGAAGCGCAGCTTATACAACGAGACAGCTGCCCTTTTCAGGGAAGATATAAGCCAGTATGAAAGTTTTTCAAATGAAATCAACACTATCATTAATACAATATCTGCCAACACATCTGAGGAAGACAAGACTCTGATAAACAGTATTAAGGCTTTGAACCAGGAGTTGGACAACAGCATAGAGAGCCTCAAAGCTGAAATCAAAAGAATTAATGGAAAAGATCTCAGGTCTGATTATCAGAAATCTCTTGAGCTAATGGAAAGTTGTAACGCTGTAACGAAAGGGCTGGAAGCTTCATTCAAGAATTACCTTCAAGGTGATATTAATGCATCAAACAGTATAAAAAATTGGATTATCATCATTCTTCTTGCAGTAACTTTACTTTCGGTAGGGCTGGGAATGCTGGGTGTTTTCCTGTTTTCCAACAATGTAATCAACCCCATCAGGAATATGATTAGCTTGCTTGGAAAGGCTGAAAGCGGAGAATTGTCAGCAAGGACCGAGGTTGTTGGGAAAGATGAAATAGGCCAGCTTGGAGAAAAGATGAACAGGTTCTTAGACAGCAGGCAGCGATTATACAATGAAATGAGCAGTACTACGGAAGAAATAAACTCATTTAAGTTTGTTTTTTCAGACATATTCAATAAGAGTAAAGATAATGCAGGAAAGATTTCAGCAGGATTTAAGAATGTTTTTGAGCATATGAAGAACGGTGTTTCGGATACAAGTTCAAACTTCCCTGAAATAAGCGGTATAGCACAGGGAGTTAAAAGTATGTCAGAGGCTACTTCTAAAGTGCTTGATGACGGAATGAAGGCAATAGAGGTCGCCTCATTCGGTGGTAAGGCGGTTGAAGAGGCGGAAGAAGTTATAAAAAGGGTTACAGATACTGTTCAGAATATCGCGGGTTCAATTTCACAGCTTGAAGAATCGTCAGGAAAGATTGGAGAAGTAACAAACACAATAACCGAGATAGCTTCAAGAACCAATCTCTTAGCCCTCAATGCTGCAATTGAGGCAGCAAGATCGGGACAGCAGGGAAAAGGCTTTGCAGTGTTGGCAGAAGAAATACGGAAGCTGGCAGAACGAAGCAATAATGCTGCTGGAGAAATCAAGAAACTTATCAAGGAAATTCAAGGCAGAATACAGTTGTCCGTTGACTTTATGGGTAATGGGCTTATGGGAGTTGAAGAAGGTGTGGAAAAAATAAACAATGTTAAAACAAGCATTGCTGAAGTTATAGAAACTATAAGATATGTGGTTGACTCCATCAAGGCAACGGCAGAAGAAGCTTACAAGCAGACCAATACAACCGATAAGCTTGCAAAAGTGGTGGATGATATCAATAAATCTACAAGTTATGCCTGCGCATCAGAGGGGAATTTGGACAAGAATCTTGAAGAACATCTCAAGGTAATCGGTGAGATGGAAGAATTGTCAAAGAAGCTTGATGTGGCTTCAGATAGCATTAAAAATGCAATGAGTCAATTTACAGCCTAAAAGTATTAACGTGAGAAAAATATAGCGGCGGCAACTACCAAAAGCCAAAAGCAGTGAGCTACGCAGATGTTTCTTTTCAAAATTGTCTTATATCGCCCAAACTATAAGATTTTTTACTGAAGAGGGGTGTAAAGATATGAATCAGTATCAGGTTGAAATAAAATATGTTTTAAATTATAATAAAATATGTTAATCTATTAATAAATTATTTTAATTGACAGTCGAATTGCTTTTTTCGGCATAGATAATATGTAGTTATAATAATAAAAAGAGGGGTGTTTTAGAATGGGAATAATGGATTTTATCAAGGGGCAACTGATTGAAGTAATAGAATGGACAGACTCGAGTTCAGACACAATAGTTTACAGGTTTCCTGTAGCTAATAAGGAAATAAAGATGGGAGCAATGTTGACGGTCAGAGAGTCGCAGGCTGCTGTATTTGTAAATGAAGGTATTCTTGCAGACGTTTTTTACCCTGGACTTTATGAATTGGCAACAGAAAATATGCCTTTGCTTACAAAATTGAAATCATGGAAATACGGTTTTAATTCTCCTTTTAAAGCAGAAGTGTATTTTGTAAATACCAAGCAGTTTATAGATCAAAAGTGGGGAACACAAAATCCGGTGCCAATTCCCGACCCTAAATTCGGACAGGTGGAAATCAGAGCCAGAGGATTATACTCATTCAGAGTGGTTGATCCCACAAAGTTTATGCGTGAGCTGTTTGGCACACGTGCAAGCTACAAGACAGAGGACATTACAAACACCTTCAGAACATATCTGGTACAATATTTGAAGGATACAATAGCTGAATCCAAGCTGTCTTTCTTTGATCTTCAAACTCAGCTCATTGAGTTTAGCCAGAAGGTTAAAGATAATGTTATGGAAAAGTTTGGTCAATTCGGACTTGAAATAGTAGATTTATCAATTGAGGATCTTTCACTTCCCGAAGAGCTTCGTGAAGCGTATATGCAAGGATCTAAAATTGGTCTTATGGGTGGTATGGATACTTACTCGAAGATACGTGCCCTTGATGCTATTAACTCAGCAGCTGAAAATCAAGGTAATGGATCTTTTGCCGGAATGGGAGCAGGAATGGGCGCAGGTGCGGCAATAGGAAACATGATGGGTCAAATGTTCACCAACAACCAGCAAGGTCAACAACCTGTTCAGAACCAGCAGACAACTCCATGCCCCAAGTGTAATACACCAGTTCAACAGGGAGTTAAATTCTGTCCAAATTGTGGTCAGAGTGTAGCACAGCAGAGCGTTTCTTGCGTAAAGTGTAATGCTCAAATTGCGCAGGGTACGAAGTTTTGTCCGGACTGTGGCGCATCACAGGAACTTGCGTGCAGCCAGTGTGGAACAAAGTTATCACCGGGAGCCAAGTTCTGTCCGGACTGTGGTAACAAGATATAAAATGAGGGTTTAATATAAAGGTAGCTGGTAGTGTAGGTTGATTACTACCCAATATGATAGAAAAAGTTAAGATATAAAGGTCTGATTCTTATTTTGGGAGTCAGACCTATTATTTTGGATGAAAATAATATTTTTATGTTGATTTTTGGTGATGTTTTAAGGGTATAATATATTAACTTATTGTTTTTTATAAGTAGAACAAACTAAACGTATTGTATACTCAGGAGAGATGTTATGAATTGTAAATGTGTTCCGGTTGCGAGAGTAGATAGGAAAAAATATATTGAAGCGTTTTATAAACCAAATATGGGCAAAGGACTGCCTGATTATAAAGTTTTAGGATGGGAAAGTAAGGAAGCTCAGGAACTGAGATTTGAAATGCTGGCGGCTAATGTTGATTTGGAAAACAAGAAGATTTTGGATGTGGGATGCGGCTTGGGAAATCTTCTGGAGTACCTTAACTGTAAAGGTATTAATGTTGAGTACACAGGTGTTGATATAATAGAAGATATGATAGAAGCAGCAAAGGGAAAAAGTCTTCCGGGGGAATTTTTCTGCTTGGATATTTTTAAACACCACCACCTTGAAGACAATAGTTTTGATGTTTTGTATACTTCCGGGATTTTTAATTTAGATATGGGGAATAATATTGAATTCTTTAATAGTGCTTTGGATTGTTTTTTTAGTTTGACTAAAGGAATTGTAGCTTTTAACCTGCTCGACAAGAATTCTCCGGATAGGGAAGATACTTATTATTATTTTGATCATGAGGAAGTGGCAGAAATGATTGAAGGGAAATACCCCCATGTAAAAAATATTAAAGTAGTAAGGGGTTATCTTAATAATGATTTTACGGTTATCTGCTCTTTGAAACAATAAAATCTTAAAAATATAATAAAATTTTGGAAAGCCTATTTAAAAAATAGAATTGAATTAGTATAATAAGAAGTAATAGATAAAATTTTTATTGTAATCTTATCGTGACACAGAGGAGAGATTCTGATTATAGTTGTAAAAGTTACCCATATTGTTTTGATATATTAGTAATAAAGCATGAAGCTTTTATAAGGGGAAAAATGTATTTTAGTTAAGAGGAAAAATATATGAGCATTAGAAAGGTTACAATTGCAGGCACCAACAGCGGTTGTGGAAAGACCACTGTTACGATGGGGATACTAGCGACTCTTTATGTAATGGGGTTAGATGTTCAGCCTTTTAAAGTCGGGCCTGATTATATTGACCCAATGATTCAGACCTTTATTACAGGTAACAACTCAAGAAATCTTGATAGTTGGATGCTGGATATAGATACTGTGGTTCATCTTTTTGAAAAGAATGCCGTAAATGCAGATATCTCGGTAATTGAAGGTGCAAACGGACTTTATGATGGTTACTGTGGGAATACAATTGTTGGGAGCACTGCACATGTGGCTAAAAGAATAAAGTCTCCGGTTATACTTGTTGTGAATGCAGAAGGGGCATCTTTAAGTATTGTCCCTATGATCAGAGGTTTTATAGACTATGACAGGAATCTTGAAATAATTGGTGTCATTTTAAACAAAGTTGACAGTGAGATACACTACGAATCCTTAAGGGCTGCTATTGAAACAGGAACCGGTCTTAAGGTTTTTGGTTATTTGCCCAAAATGAATGAGTCTGATTTGCCGTGCAAGTATGTTGGTCTTATTCCTGAAGAGGACATGAATGATTTGAAGAAAAAGATTCGTGTACTTGTGGAGCAGGTGATAAAGACAATAGATGTTGACCTTATCATTAAGATGTCAAACAGACCAAGGGTTTCTTACCTGAATGGTTCAAAGTTTTTGTTCGAACACACAAAGCCTTCCCAGAAGGTCAAAATTGCAGTAGCAAAGGATAGGGCCTTCAGCTTTTATTATAAAGATAATCTGGATCTTTTGAAAATGATGGGTGCGGATATACAATATTTTAGTCCTTTGAAGGATAAACAACTTCCTGAGGATATCGGAGGCATCTATTTTTGTGGAGGCTATCCTGAATATTATGCAGAAGAGCTTCAGGAAAATAAATTATTCATAAATAGTATCAGTAATGCTATAAAGGCTGGCATACCAACCTATGCTGAATGTGGTGGACTTGTATATCTTTCGCAATATATAGAGAATCAAAATAACGAAAAGTTTAATATGGCAGGTATACTGCCCGGTTATTGTCGTATTACAGATGGAACTAACAAGTCCGGTTATGTTGATATAGAAGTGACAAATGACAACATATTGGCAAAAAAAGGTTACATAATAAGAGGGCATGAGTTTCGCCATTCTGAGATAAATATGTTAACGGATGATGTTTTGCAGTGTTTTAATGTAATAAAGAGAAGGACTGACATGGAAGCAACAATTTGGAAGTCAGGTTATAGTATTTATAATATGGTTGCTGCATATCCACATTTGCATCTTTGGAGCAATACCGATTTTGCCAAAACATTTGTTGAAAGCTGTATGGAATATAAAATGACAAAACTACTTGCAATTTGAGTATATTGAACGCGATAAAGATTTATATCGCACTTCAATTTCTTTAATACGATATATGGAAATCGGTTTTTCAAGGATAACCATTTTCGTGATTTATCTAATGGTGCTGGGAAATAATTATTTTGTGTTTAAATAATAGAAAAGTTTGAAATAATTAACAGTAAGGCAAACTGATTCTTTTTCTTTGTCCCTAAGGGGACTATTTTTTTTGTAGAAATCTGGTTTTTTTATTACCATACTTATATAATAGGATATGAGTTTTACATGAGAGGCGGTAATGTCTTGGTTCCAGTTAAAAAAAATGAAATATATAAATTGGAGATTGGCGGAATGACCCATGAAGGTCAGGGAGTGGGAAGGATTGACAACTTTACAGTATTTGTCGACGGTGCCCTAAAGGGAGAAGAAGTTGAGATAAAGGTTATAAAGGTTAATAAAAGTTACGCCGTTGGAAAGCTTTTAAAGGTTATAAAAGTTTCACCGGATAGGATTGAACCTCCATGCGGAGTGTATAACAGGTGTGGAGGCTGCAGTCTTCAGCATATGAGTGAAAAAGCAGCGCTTAGATTTAAGACTGAATTGGTGATAGAAAGTATTAATAGGATTGGTAAGCTTCAAGATGTTAAGGTTAATAATACCATAGGGATGCAAAAACCACTTAATTATAGAAATAAGGCGCAATACCCGGTTGGGCGTCACAATGATGAGCTTAAGGTTGGCTTTTATGCGAAAAAATCCCATGATATTGTTGATTCACCACTGTGTATGATTCAGCACAGCATAAGTGACAAAGCCAAGCTTATAGTAAAGGATTTTTTGAGAAAAAACAACATAAGCGTATATGACGAAACAACGGGTAAAGGCCTTGTAAGGCATGTTATGACAAGAACCGGGTTTAATACGGGAGAGGTTATGGTGGTTCTTGTGTTGAACGGCAAAAGTTTACCGGGGCAGGACAAGCTGGTCAAACTTCTTACCGAAGAGATACCTGAAATAAAGAGCATTGTACTGAATGTAAATACTGCGAATACCAACGTTATTTTAGGTTCGAAGAATATTGTCATTTATGGTGAAGAGACAATCATGGACTTTATAGGAAAGTTTATGTTCAGGATATCTCCCCTATCTTTTTTTCAGGTCAATCCTATACAGACCGAGGTATTATACAATAAGGCTTTGGAGTATGCCGGCCTTACCGGTCAAGAGACTGTATTTGATTTGTACTGCGGTATAGGTACCATTTCATTATTTTTGTCCGAGAGGGCAAAAAAGGTATATGGCGTGGAGGTAGTGGAAGAGGCGGTAAAGGATGCTATTGTGAATGCAAAACTAAATGGTGTTGATAATGTAGAGTTTATGGTTGGCGAAGCCGAACGTATAATTCCCGATATGTATCAAAGAGGGATTAAGGCTGATGTTGTAGTAGTTGATCCTCCACGTAAGGGTTGTGATGAGGTATTGCTTGAGACACTGGTCAGTATGGAACCTCAAAGGATTGTGTATGTGTCCTGTAACCCTGCCACCCTTGCGAGGGATTTGGGATTTTTGGCTGAACGAGGATTCAAGGTGCTGGAGGTTCAGCCGGTTGACATGTTCCCATGGACGGCACACGTCGAGGTTATAGTGGGAATACAACGTTCAGATTTATAGAAATCCTGAATTTCAAGCACTTTGCGAGGTACTTTACATTTGACCCAGTAGATAATTTAGGACGAAATAAGCGATTAAATGACTATCTGAATGTTTCTGTACTGCTGAGAGTGGAGTGCGGGGACATGTCAGAAACAGAGTAGAATAGAACCCTTTCTGCAGATCATTACTGTTGAGAGGGTTTTTCTTTTTCAGAAGCCGGCCAATGTAAGGATAGCCCTACAAGATTGCGGGTCTTTCTCTTCGAGCCATGTTTCCAGATTGCTTATAGCGATATCCTTTTGAATATGGATGCTCTCTTCAAATCTATATTCGATTGCACATGTAAGGATATCAACAGGTTCATCAAGAACCTTACCGCCAAGAACTGGGTATTCGTCAATTACAATCCAGTCAGGTGGAAGCCCATCAAAGAGAGCCTGCGGATACAATTTCCTAAAGTGAATCTCAATTTCCATAGCTTCGATTTCGCCTTGCTCTTTATCTGGGTAACAAGTGGCATAAGATACATCGAAGCCTCTAGTGAGCAGCATCAGAACGACATTGATGAGTTCAATATCAACAGGAATGGTCTTATCGGCGCATTTACAACAAGGCTTCGACCAAATTTCACTGTATAGCTCTAAACATCGTGGACACATCGTCATCATACAATCACCTCCTTCACCAGTTTATAGAAAGTAGTTCTTTTAAGATTAAGTGCCTGCATAGTTGCAGTTGCAGTTTGCTCGCCAG
>CAZLZR010000008.1:0-101076 GCA_964564015.1 uncultured Acetivibrio sp. | reverse complement strand
ATCAAATGCAGCAGGAATAGGGTTTATAAAATTCAGAAGGCAAACGGACTTTACAGTATAAGAAAAAAGCCATTCAGAGTATGTTTAACAGACTCTAACCATAATATGCCAAAGGCACCTAACATGTTAAATCAAGACTTTTATGTTTCAAGGCCTTGTGCTGTTTGGGTTACAGATATTACACAGATAGTTACTGGAGAAGGCAAATTATATTTGGCAGCAGTCAAAGACCTATATAATAAAGAAGTTGTTGGATGGGCAGTAGCAGATCACATGAGAACAGAATTATGTTTAGATGCCATAAGAAGTGCAGTAAAAAAACACAGACCCCCAAAAGGCCTTATACATCACTCAGATCAAGGAAGTCAGTATTGTAGCAAGGACTATATAGAGGAATTAGAGAAATATGGAATGATAAGAAGTATGAGTAGAAAAGGTAATTGCTGGGACAATGCCTGTGCAGAAACATTTTTCAGTACAATCAAATCGGAACGCCTGCATCATAAGAATTACAAAACATTTGAAGAAGCAAGAAGAGATATCTTTTGGTATATAGAGAGTTTTTATAATAGAAGTAGAAGGCACGCAGCACTTGGAAATCTAACCCCGGTGCAATTCCTTCAAAACTATTATCGGAACAGGAAAGTTTCCTAAAAAGCAAAAAGTAGCGTTTATGCCGCGAAAGCCTCTTGACAATGAGTAGAACGGCATGTTAGGCTCTCAAGCGAGGCATCAGCCATACTACGAAGCGTTTACTTCTTGTTCAGAATGGATGGTGCCGGTAGATGCCCACATCATGCCGTTAGAGGCTCGTTGTCAAGAGGACCGTGGAATAAATGCGGAAATTTTAGAAGAAAGTAAAAAACTTAGGAAAACAGAGATATTCTAACTCTGGAGTGTCCGTTTTAACGAGAAAGGGTCAAATAAAGAAGTAACGCAACTAAAAGACAAATTCTTTTAAGGAGTACAAATATTTTAGTGATGGGAATAAATAAAATTGTTTAAAATCAACCATTCCGGGTATAAAATATAATGTAATTTTTACGCGCAATTGGTTTTATAAAATTTTGCTAAGGAGAGATTGAAGCTATGAAAAAATTTGTTTGTTCGATTTGCGGATATGTACATGAAGGAAATGAGCCACCGGAAAACTGTCCACAGTGTAAGGCGCCCAAAGCTAAATTTATTGAAAAAAGCGATGCAGCACTTCAATGGGCTGATGAACATAGAATTGGTGTTGCGAAGGATGTGGATCCGGAAGTTATTGAAGGATTAAAGGCTAATTTCTATGGCGAGTGTACTGAAGTTGGAATGTATCTTGCTATGAGCCGTCAGGCGGATAGGGACGGTTATCCCGAAATAGCTGAAGCCTATAAGAGAATAGCGTTTGAGGAAGCCGAACATGCAGCAAAATTTGCAGAACTTCTTGGAACTGAGGTTACCAATAGTACTAAGAAAAATCTGCAATTAAGAGTTGAAGCTGAGTTTGGAGCATGTCAGGGTAAAAAGGATTTGGCTACTAAGGCAAAACAGTTGAATTATGACGCAATTCACGATACTGTTCATGAAATGTGTAAGGATGAAGCAAGGCACGGAGCTGCGTTTGCTGGTCTTTTGAAAAGATACTTTGGCGAATAAAATTAAGCGTTTTATGGGGTGTTGGTCAATGGCCGGCACCCTTTTTATTTACCTGAATAAGCTGACAAATATTACAATTCCCTGATGGCGTTGATTTTATTTGTTTGAAGATATATAATTGTCGTTAATAATCAGAAGTATAATGAAGTGCTGTTGTTTGAACCTCTTATTCAAGGTATGTTAGCCTGTTGCATTAGTCAGATGCTAGGCCCTACGCAAATTGTAGGGCTGTTTTAATAAGAGGTATGATATGGTCGGGAATGGCTTATTCCGGAGAGGGAGGTTAACAGTGTGGATAAAATGAGAATGGAGACGATTGATATAGCAGTGCAAAATATAGAGAAAATTGGCAAACTATTTCCTAATGTAATTACCGAAGCTCGTGATAAGAACGGCAAGCTAAAAAAGGTGATCAATTTTGATATGCTAAGGCAAATGTTATCAGATGATGTGCTAGAAGGTGATGAAGCGTATGAGTTCACTTGGGTTGGTAAAAAAGCAGCTATTGTTGAAGCTGGAAAACCAATTCGTAAAACGCTGCGACCTTGTAAGGAGGAAAGCAAGTATTGGGACATCACGGAAAACCTTTATATAGAGGGGGATAACCTTGATGTATTGAAGCTGCTGCAAGAGAGTTATCTTGGCAAGGTAAAGATGATTTATATTGATCCTCCTTATAATACGGGCAATGATAGTTTTGTTTACCCTGATAACTTCACCATGGATAAAGAGGAATATGAGGAGGGTATTGGCATTTATGATGAAGTTGGCAATAAGATCTTTAAAGAAAATAGCAATAACAATCCGCGATTTCATTCTGCTTGGCTTTCCATGCTATATCCTCGTTTACTCCTGGCAAGAAACCTTCTGACTGATGATGGCGTTATTTTTATAAGTATAGATGAAAATGAAGTGGATAATTTGCAGAAATTATGTAATGAAGTATTTGGGGAACAAAATTATGTAGCCACATTCATATGGACAAAAACATCTACGCCACCAGCGTTATCCTACAAATGCAGAAAAACCGTCGAATATGTTCTTGCCTATGAAAAACAATTAGGCACATTGAAGTATTATGGTTCACCCTTGGATGGCGGGGATGTACCTTTGCTAAACTCTGGAAACCCCTTGAAAACCTTATCATTTCCTGCTGGAAGCATTAATTTTAACTTTATGGAATCCGGTTTGATTCCGGCAGGAAAAAAGGATAAAGTAGAGCTTCTTGATAATATAGTTGTAGCAAATAGCACTAATCAGAAGGAAGTGCGTTTTATTGGAGAATTCAAGTGGGAGCAGACAACTCTTGATGATGAAGTGAAAAAAGGCACATATTTTATAATTAAGACAGATAAGTTCTCTATACGTTTTCAACGTCAAAATATTGAAGAGTCTTATAAAACGCCGACTAATTACCTGAACGTCGAATTAAACAAGGAATGTGGCGTGGGAACAAATGAAAGTGCGGCAAAAGAATTAAACTCGCTGGGTCTTGGCAGGTATTTTGATTATACCAAGCCAGTTTCTTTAATTGAGACAATTTGCAGAATGGTGTGTAAGATGGATCCCGACTCATATATCATGGATTTCTTTTCGGGTTCTGCAACAACCGCTCAAGCAGTCATGCAACTGAACTCGGAAGATGGGGGCTACCGCAAATTTATAATGGTACAGCTTCCTGAACCGTGTAATGAAAAGAGTGAAGCCTATAAGGCCGGATACAAAAACATATGTGAAATAGGCAAAGAGCGTATACGTCGTGCCGGAGAAGCAATTAAGAAAGAAGCAGGAACTAAAGCTCAAGGTCTCGATGTGGGTTTTAGAGTATTAAAGCTTGATTCTACCAACATGAAGGAGGTCTACTATAGTTCAGCAGAATATGATCAGACTATGCTAGATGACCTGATAAGCAATATTAAAGAAGACAGGACGGATCTTGATTTACTGTTTAGTTGCCTGTTGGAATGGGGGCTTCCTCTATCTATGCCTTACACTAGTGAAGAAATCTTAGGAGTAACAATTCATACATATAATAATGGAGATCTCATTGCCTGCTTTGCAGAAAATGTTCCCGAAAGCGTAATCCGTGAAATTGCAAAGCGCCAGCCTCTTCGCGCCGTTTTCCGTGATAGCAGCTTCGCAGGTTCTCCGGAAAAAATTAATGTAGAGGAAATCTTCAGGCTGATTGCGCCCAATACCAGTGTGAAGGTGCTATAAGCAGAAAGGAGATTTACAGATGAAACTGCAATTCAAGCACCAGAAGTTTCAGGCAGAGGCTGCAAAAGCTGTCTGTGATGTCTTTTTAGGTCAACCCTATTTAACTCCTACACATATGATGGATAGCGGTTCATTGAGAAGCGATCAGGTGGGTTCAAGAGAAGAACAGGACGTCAAAGTTTGGAACAATCATCGGATTATTCCTGAGCTAAGCGACAATATTATTCTTGAAAACCTGAACAAGGTACAACGTACTTATCAGATTGAACCATCAAAGAAGCTTGAAGGCCGATACAATCTGACCATAGAAATGGAAACGGGTGTTGGTAAAACCTACACTTATATAAAGACCATGTATGAACTTAACAAAAGGTACGGATGGAGCAAGTTTATTGTAGTGGTTCCAAGTGTTGCTATCCGTGAGGGAGTGTATAAATCTTTACAGATTACTCAAGACCATTTTGCGGAGGAGTATGGTAAAAAGACAAGGTTCTTCATATATAATTCCGCACAGCTCACAGAGATTGATCGCTTTGCTTCGGATAGCTCTATTAATGTGATGATAATTAACTCCCAGGCGTTCAATGCAAAGGGTAAGGACGCTCGGCGTATTTATATGAAGTTGGATGAATTCCGCAGTCGCCGTCCTATTGATATTATAGCAAAGACGAATCCAATCCTTATTATCGATGAACCGCAATCGGTTGAGGGTGCAGCAACAAAAGAAAGGTTGAAGGAGTTTAATCCACTTATTACGCTCCGTTATTCTGCTACCCATAAGAAAGATAGCGTTTATAACATGGTTTATCGCCTTGACGCTATGGAAGCTTACAATAAAAAGTTAGTAAAGAAAATAGCTGTAAAGGGTATAACTGTTAGCGGAAGCACTGCAACCGAAAGCTATGTGTATTTGGAGAGTATTAACCTGTCAAAAGGTAATCCTACTGCCACAATTGAATTTGAATATAAGGGAGCTAAGGGCGTCCGTAAGGTTGTTCGCACTGTTGGTGAGGGGTACAATCTATATGAAAATTCCGGTGAGCTTGAAGAGTATAAGAATGGATTCACTATTATGCGTATAGACGGAAGGGATTCGAGTATTGAGTTCACGAACGGTATTAAGCTATTTGCAGGTGATGTTATAGGGACAGTAAGTGAAGATCAGCTCCGCAGGATTCAGATCCGGGAAACAATCATCTCCCATATTCAAAGGGAGCGGCAGTTGTTTTACAAAGGCATTAAAGTATTGTCACTTTTTTTTATAGACGAAGTCGCAAAGTACAAGCAGTATAATGATGCCGGGCAGGCCTTTAATGGCGATTATGCCGAAATGTTTGAGGATGAATACCGGCAGATTGTGGGGAAGGTACAGCTTGAGCTTGAAGATGAGGATTATATAAAGTACCTCGATTCCATTACCGCAGAGGAAACTCATGCAGGCTATTTTTCAATAGACAAAAAGAGCCATCGCATGGTAGATAGTAAGCTTGGTGATAAGAAAGAACGTACTTCAGACGATGCTGATGCCTATGATCTGATTATGAAGAATAAAGAACGTCTTTTAGACCGTAAGGAGCCGGTTCGTTTTATATTCTCCCATTCTGCTCTGCGCGAAGGCTGGGATAATCCTAATGTGTTCCAGATATGCACCTTGAAACAGAGCACAAGTGAAGTACGTAAGCGTCAGGAGGTTGGTCGCGGTCTGCGCCTTTCCGTTAACCAATCAGGTGAGCGCATGGATACAAACCTGTTGGGAGAAGCTGTTCATAATATAAATGTACTGACTGTAATAGCCAATGAGAGCTATGACAGTTTTGCCAAAGGCTTACAATCTGAAATTGCAGAAGCAGTAGCAGACAGGCCGGTAAAGGTGACTATTGATCTCTTCATGAACAAGGTTATAAAAGATTCAGATGGCAATGAGCAAGTGCTTGATGTTGATATGGCGCAAACTATTTATGACAGTCTGGTTGAAAACGGCTATGTAAAGAAAGGGGGACTTACTGATAAATATTATGAGGATAAAAAGAACAATGCCGTTGAGGTTGCTGTTGAAGTAGCCGAAAGTGCCGCCGATATTGTCGATATTCTCGATTCCATTTATGACAGCCGTGTTATGCAGCCGGAAAATGCCCGGGCAAACAATTTGGAATTGCGAATTGATAAATCAAAGCTTGGACTACCGGAATTCAAAAAGCTATGGGAGCAAATCAATATCCGCAGTGCCTATGTTGTTGATTTTGATACCGAAGAACTTGTCAATAAGTCAATAGCTGCATTAAATAAAGACTTGCGCGTTCCCAGGATATATTACAAGGTTGAATCAGGTGAGATGACGGTCATCAAATCCAAAGATGATTTACAGAAAGGTTCAGCATTTATAAAAGAGCAGGGCGATTTATATAAAGCACAGATTACTTCAAATTCTGATGTGCGATATGATCTTATAGGTAAAATAGTATCCGGGACGGATCTGACAAGAGCAACAGTAGTAAAGATTTTAAAAGGTATTGAGAAAACTGTTTTTGACCAGTTCAAGGATAATCCGGAAGAATTCATCATAAAGGCCGTCAACCTTATAAACGAACAAAAAGCAACGGTCATTATCCAGCATATTACATACAACAAGCTTGATGCTGTGTATGACACAGACATATTTACCGAACCGGCAATGAAAGGACAGTTAGGCGTAAATGCTATCGCAGCAAACAAACATCTTTATGATCATATTCTTTATGACAGTAATAATGAAAAAGATTTTGCGAAGAAACTTGATGAGAATAATGAAGTTGCGGTTTATGTGAAGCTGCCTAATGGGTTTTACATTAACACGCCGGTTGGAAAGTACAATCCTGACTGGGCAATTGCGTTTTACGAAGGAAAGGTCAAGCATATTTATTTTGTTGCGGAGACAAAAGGATCTATGTCTTCAATGCAGCTTAGAATGATAGAGGATGCAAAAATCCATTGTGCAAGAGAGCATTTTAAAGCCATAAGCACAAACAATGTGGTATTTGATGTAATTGACAGCTATGAGAGCCTGATTAACAAAGTACTGAAATAATATAACTGTCAATGCGCAGATCAGTTTGGGTACATATTATTTTTCTTCACATATACTAAATGCGCAGTTCAGTTTTTACATGGTGACACATTAACTTTATGTAAATTTTTTGACCATAAAGTTTAATTTGTGTAACCATTTTTTTTATCCTTAATATAATGTAATATAAGCAATCTAAAGACAAAAAACGGGAGAACCACGCAAGGATTTGAATTATTTTATAGAGGTTAGAATAAAAAAGGAGGTTTTAATTATGTCTGGTCATGAACACGAACATGGACCTAAGATTGAAGCAGGTCAGATTTTAAATCCTGACTGTTTTCCACCACCAAATGAATTAGTTTGTATACAAGTACCAAAGGTATTTGATCAAGTGGCATTGAGAGAATGCGTAACAAGATGTATTAAAATTAAGAGATGCGGATCAGATGCAATTGTTTCGGGACATGGTCCGGCTACAATTGAATTTGAAGGAGTAACTGATTTTGATATAGTTGAAGTAAGGGTTATATCGAAAACTGATTCTTTAACAAGACCCGGATTTAAGAAACTAAAAGTGTTTGTCAAAATTGGTTACAAGATTCATTTCTGTGTAGGAGACAATCACGAAGTAGAGTATGATGAAGCAGCCTTCAACCTGACAGTGAATGAAATTTACTGCCCAAGCTGCGTAGCGCAAATTGGAATAATTAAGGCTAAAGATTGTCATGATGAAAGAGGACCAAAACATGGTGATACTCTTGATGTTGATGGTACACTCATTAAAGTTGAAGCTCTTGCTGAAGCCTTTAACGATGTAGTGCACCAGGAAACAGGTGTGATATCCTTTGATATTGGAGCATTCTTTATAGTTAAATGTGAATGCGTAGTTCAGTTGTTAATACCTGCTTACGGATATTGTCCGGTTCCACCGGAACAGGTTAATCCTGCTGCACAGAACTGCAGAACATTTAATGATAGAACAAGAACTCCTTTCCCGACAAAATTCTTCCCGGATCAAAAGTGGAATCCTCTTGATAGAAACGATTAGATAAAAGGCAATCATGCAGAGCTGCTGTTTAGCAGTTCTGCATGTTAAGTTTAAGGAAGTTGTGAATGAATATCATAAAAATCAAATGAGCTAAAAGAATAAAGTTGCATTTGATTGGAGCGAAAAGTATGACAAACTATTATGTTGGGCTGGAATCAAGATCACATGCATTTTTGCTTGAACGAAGGATGAAAAATGATGGGATTGAATGCGAAATTACTTTTGTACCGAGGGATATAATGAATGATTTATGTAATATGGGGGTACGATTTGATGAAAGTGTACTTCCTAAAGCAATAAGTTTATTAAGGCGGTGCGGCTTGCCAGGATGCAGGCTTTATAAAGAGGTTATAAGACCTGATATTATTAATTACTATGAAGTGCAGATCTAATTAAATATTTATGTTGTGCAGAGAAGCAAGTCAAGATAAAGTGCATTTTAACACTACTGATTTCAGGTCTTTCATAATGTTAAAATGCATTTTATTTGTTCTTAGCCATACATGCTCAAGAAATAAATCCGATACGGGGCGCCGGTGAATTTGTTTAAGCCCCATAATTACTGGCTGTTATTGGTTCTCTAATAAATGTATTTGATCTGTATCGCGATCCCACCAGTTTCTGTTTTCCTTGTACCAATGGACTGTCTCCAATAGTCCGTCATCGAGGTTGTATTTATGTCCCCAGTTTAAATTGTTTCTGATCTTATAACTGTTTACAGCATGTTTCTGTTCCTGCGTATCGCTTCGAAACGATGTCTCAATCTGCTCTTCGGGTTTTCCAAGAATTTTTAAAATCTTTCTTGCCACTTCAACATGGAATGCATCTGTTCCGGAACTTATATTATAGGTTTCGCCGTTCCTTCCGTAAAATAGTATCTTTATTAACGCTGTACAATGATCGAGAACGTGGATCCATTCCTGGCGTGTATTGTTTTCATCACTGTTTATCAAGATACGGTTGTTTTGTATTGCATTTCTGATACATGATGGTATGAAACTCTCAATATGCTGATATGGACCATAATTTGTGCAACATCTGCTTATAACTGCCGGAAAACCAAAGTTGTCGTAAAATGATTTTACAAGCATGTCTGAGCTTGCTTTAGAAACTGTAAATGGATTCCTGGGCATTATTGCTGAATCTTCGGTGAAATAACTATCCTTGGAGTCTGATCCGTATACTTCATCTGTAGATACCTGTATAAAGCGGTTGCCTTCATAATTATGCTTACTCCAAAAATGTCGTGCGCTATCTAACAGCGTAAGCGTTCCCATAACGTTGGTTTCAAAGAATGGTGCCGGATTCATAATGCTTCTTTGAGCACTTGTTTCACAGGCAAAGTTTATTATGTAATCTGGGCGATGCCTCATAATAACGTAATTTACCAAGTCTTGATTACATATGCTTCCTTTGACAAAATGGTATCTTGGTGATCTTTCGATTTCCCGTAGGTTTTTCATATTTCCAGAATAATTCAGATTGTCGTAGTTTACAATAATATAACTTTTGTTTCGTCTTAAAAAGTAATTGATAAAATTACTTCCTATGAATCCTGCTCCGCCTGTTATCAATATCACTTTCATATAAATCACATCCCTGCTATTGCATCATCAAACATGGAAATTGTTAAATAATTATGTTAATCACATGCTTTTACTTATGTTATACTTCATTATATTCAGAACAATTGAAATAGTGATTAAGAAATGGAGTACAAAGACATTTAAAGCATAATTTTAGGAGTGTATATTATTTTGTAAAGAAAAATATGCAAGAAACATTGTGAAGCAAGTTGTAGAGCCTGTTAATACGACGAGGAAAGGGAGAGCATTGTTTGAGCGAAGCGAGTTTTGCTCGACCCCGAGGAGTATTTACAGGCTCTAAACCAGGTTGCATGGCCGAGCAGTGCAGCGCAGCGGAACGACCAGGCTGCGAAACTTAAGTTTCTGGAATATTTTTCTTTATATTTATTACATGCACCCTAATTTTTGTTTCAAATATACTTGAAATAGTATAATTTTATAGTAGAATAAGAATTATCAGTCTCTAAACATTTATGTTTATATTTTGGAGGTAATCAGCAATGAAATTTGCAAGAAATCTATCCATCACCCTAATCTGTATTATTCTTGGCATAATGCTTGCTTGGCAGTATAGAAGCATTTTAAATAACAGTAAAAAAGAAAGCTATCAGAACCTCAGATTGGAGTCTGTAAAAGATGAACTTATCGTCCAAAAGGAAAATAATGAGGATTTAAGAAAGAGAAATGAAGAACTTCAGAAACAGATTAAAGAATTTGAAAATTCTCAGGGGAATTTAAGTCAGGTGGAAAAGAATTTAGAGGCTGAACTTGAAAGAGTTAGGCTGGTAGCGGGTTTAAGTGATGTCCAGGGAGCAGGGCTAATTATAACAATGAAATATGTAGGCGATGAGAGTGTAAGAGAAAATTCTGTTTTGCGTTTGATAAACGAACTTAAGGCAGCAGAAGCTCAGGCTATATCAATTGAAAATGAGAGGATTGTAGCTATGAGTGAAATAAAAAAAGCAGGGGATTATATTGTTGTAAATGGAAAACAGATGCTCAGTCCCTTTACAATAAAGGCGATAGCAGATCCTGAGAAGCTGGAGAATTCATTGACTATGCTAAATGGAATTATAGAGGAAATGGAGTACTATGAGATGAATGTTACTATCGAGAAGAGTAATAATATAACTATTCCAAAGGTCAGAGATGACGGTTCTGTTCTGAAGTATGATCTTTTGCACACTAAAGAATAATGTACCAGGGAACAAGAAAATTCATGAGCGAAGCAAATTTTCTTGTTCCCTGGTAATATTTTTACCAAAAAACATTTTACATTAATTAATTCAATTTTATCTTTTCTTATTAAGATTCCGCAAATAGTCAGCAGTAATATTTGAAAAGCCTGAGCCAGGCATCATGGGCATACTGTTTTGGCTATTTGTTTGATATGCTTCATCGTTTGCGGACGTGCTTTTTACAGTTTCAAGTTTTGATTTTATTTCATCTTCAAATTTTGGTTTTATTTCATCAAACACGGGCTGGATTTGTATTTTTTTTAAGTAGTCATTGTTGTCAAAATGGTTTTCGAGGCTGGATATCCTTTGTGAAAGAGATGTAATTTGGATGTCGAGCTTTTTTAAGGAATTTTTTATTTCCTCATAATTATCCAATAGTAATTTTAAACTTCCTAAGAACAATGATTTCAAATCTTCATTATTGGAATTTTCATTCTTCTCCGGTATGTTTTTTTCAACTTTATTTTCAGACTCTCTATTTATGTATTGTCTCCTATTATATGAATACATGAAAGAATCCCCCCTTTACTCCTATTATATTAATTTGCATTAATTGTGTGCAGAAAATTAATTTGCAAAAAAATCTTTTACATTGTGGAGTAAATCCAGGGGCAGAGTGCCCCTGGAAACTTATACAGACATTAATATGGTTCCTTGATGCAAGCGTTACTTTGTTACGTCAAAGGAGTAGTTCATCCCTGAGTTGTTATCCCAGTTATTGGCACAATCTTTAAAACAAAGGTTGAGTGTATCGGATCTTAAGACAGGGATGGTTGTTTCAAAACCTGTTTCAGTTCTAATCATAGGATAGTCGGACTCGTTTTCCCAATTGGAGCCAAATCCAATGCGAGCATATACATGTGAAGCTCCGCTTTTGGACAAAAGCCCATCATACATAACAGTAATATTTTCACCTACGGTAGGTATAGCCGGTTGTATTGTTACACCATTGGACATGTAATCTTTATTATTGCTTTTGCTTGTTCTAGGCATATAAAATCCTCCATTCGAATTTGGATAATAAATATTTTGATGCAAATTTATTATTTGCATTAAAATTAAAGTTAGCTATGGAATATTAAGGATAAAACGGACGTGTGTAGGATATAATATATTAACTTGAACTAAAAAAAGAAGAAAATAACAAAGTTGAGTAAATTTAAGTGAATTAAAGTTTCAAATATTACAAATGCTTTATTTAGGTTAGCCAAAGTAAAAAAGAAGAACATCTATAAAGATTTAAATAATGGTAGGAATTACTTCTATTTGGATTGTGAAATAAAAGATAGATTATTTTTGTTTTTTTATAAATAATTGTATGAAAAACGAAAGGATGAATTGAATGAAAGCGGTTATAATGGCAGGAGGAGAAGGTACTCGATTAAGGCCTCTTACCTGTAACAGGCCGAAGCCGATGGTGCCCATAGTAAACAAGCCTGTAATGGAACACATTATTGAGTTGTTGAAAAAATACAATATAACAGATATCGCTGTTACATTGCAGTATCTTCCGGATCTTATCAAGGAACATTTTGGTGATGGTTCTGAGTATGGAGTGAATCTTAAGTATTATGTAGAGGAAACTCCAATGGGCACTGCAGGAAGCGTCAAAAATGCGGAAGAATTCCTGGATGATACATTTATTGTAATTAGCGGTGATGCGCTAACAGATATTGATTTAAGCAAGGCCATAGATTATCATGTAAATAAACAATCTATGGCAACTTTAGTCTTAAAGAAGGTTGACATTCCTCTAGAATATGGAGTGGTTGTAACCAATGATACGGGCAGAATTATCAGATTTTTGGAAAAACCGAGTTGGGGAGAGGTATTCAGTGATACTGTTAATACCGGAATTTATATACTTTCTCCTGAAACGCTAAAGTTATTTAATAAAAATGAAGTGTTTGATTTTAGTAAAGACCTTTTTCCAATTTTACTTAAGGACAATAAACCGATGTATGGTTTTGTTACGGATGAATACTGGTGTGATATCGGGGACTTGAGAGCATACTGGCAGGCAAACATGGATGTACTCGACGGAAAAGTAAATGTGGACATTCCTGGAAGTCAGATCAGAGATAAAGTTTGGATCGGAGATGGAACAAGTATAGAAGATGGTGCCGCAATTCAAGCTCCGTGTGTGATAGGAGCAAATACCACAATAAAAAGAAATGCTGTTTTGGATAGTTATTGTGTTATAGGGGATAATACTCTCTTATCTGAAAGAAGCAGTATAAAGAAAAGTGTACTGTGGAAAGGCTGTATAATAGACAAGAACGTTGAAATCAGGGGCACAGTAATATGCAACAAAGTAAATCTGAAAGAGCATTCCTCCGCTTTTGAAAATTCAGTCATAGGTTGCGACACAATAATTAAAGAAAATGCTATAATAAAGCCTAACATAAAAATCTGGCCTAATAAAATGGTCGAAGAGGGAACGGAAGTAAATTCAAATCTTGTATGGGGCTCTAAATCTATCAGAACAATTTTCGGTAGAAGAGGACTTGCAGGTGAAATTAATGTTGATATAACACCGGAATATGCATCAAAATTAGGGGCTGCTTATGGTGCAACACTAAAAGGAAAAGGGACTGTAGGTGTGAGCTGTGAAGAATCAAGTGCTGCAAAAATGCTTAAGATATCTTTTATATCGGGATTAATGTCAGCAGGACTGAAAGTTATGGATTTTGGTGTGCTTCATCTTCCTGTATCAAGATCAGCTGTAAGATTTTATGGAGTAGATGGGGCTATTCATATAAGTACCTCCAGCATAAACCCGGGAAGATTACATGTCGATTTTCTGGACAAAAACGGCAGCAATATAGATAGAGCGATGGAAAGAAAAATTGAAAACGCTTTTGCAAGAGAGGATTTTACAAGATGTGAAGGAGAATTAATTAAAGAATTGGAAGTAGTACCGGACTTTACTTCCTTTTATCTGAGAAATATTGTTAACAACGCAAAATCTAAGAAATTTGATTATAAAATAGCATTAAATTCGCCTTCTAAATTTATACTCAATACTGTATCAGGGCTTTTAAAAGGTCTTGGATGCAGAGTAGAAGAAACTAATTTAAATCTGGACAATCCAGGAATAGTGAATGATAAAAGTGAATCAAATGAGATGACATATTTTACGAGTATGGTCAAGCTGGGAGAATTTGATTTTGGAATATCTATAGAGGATACATCTGAGAGAATGATGCTTGTTGATAATAAAGGACGTGTAGTAAATGAAGATATGTTTACGGCGTTGGTGTCCTTGATACTCTTTAAAACTATTGAAGGAGGAACTGTAGTAGTGCCTCTGTCTACAACTCATGTTGTGGAAAAACTGGCAGAAGAGAATCATGGCAAGGTAATCAGAACAAAAACTTCTCCGCAGGATATTATGAACAAAATACTTGGAAATGAAATAAAGTCCGAGTCTATTGACCAGTTCAATCTCCATTTTGACGCTATAGCAGGTCTGGTAAAAATAATGGATTTTATGAAGTCCAATAACTATAAGCTGGTGGATTTGATTGGCATGATACCCGATTTCCATACCGATGAGAAAGAGGTTGAATGTTCCTGGAGTGCAAAGGGTAAGGTCATGAGGCAAATCATTCAGGAAAGTGATAATAACAGCATTGAGACGCTTGAAGGCGTGAAGATTTTTAAGGATGGCGGATGGGTATTAATACTTCCGGATTCGGAACAACCCGTTTGCAGGATTAAGAGTGAAAGTTACTCTGCTGAAATTGCTCAGGAATTGACAAATATATATGCTAATAAAGTATCGGAAATTAGCAGAAGCTAATGCTTTTTAACATAACAAACAAAAAATAAAATTGTGATGGTGCAAAAACCATCACAATTTTATTTTTAAGAGATTTTTAAAGCAAAAGGAATATGGGAAGAGGTCATATGTTAAGAGAATTTTCTTGAAAAACAGGTGTATATACTTTGAATCCTTCCTCATATTCCTTGACTGCGTCTAAGTATAAATTGTCATCGCTTCTTTTAAATATTGTGAATACTATGTCATCCATGTAATCATCAAAGTAGGTAGTGATCAGGTAATATTTAACCCTACGGTCTGTTAAACCTTTGAAAAAATTTCTTGCAGGAGTTAATCCTATGTCGGCTATAAAACTGACATCGTCTGCTGCGATATCGTAACTTGAACTTGAACGGAGAATCTCCATATTCCCGGCTTCAACTGAATTTTTGGTGTTTATTCCTAAAAACATTAATTCTTCCTGTATGAGTGCCCTGCATAAAAAATGCCTTATGCTCTCATAATTTTGTTTCTTGTATTTTTCTGTAAAAGCATCTTCCCTAAACTCAGTAATTGTCCTTTTTAGAATTGCTTCTTCCTGTAATAGCAGATTATTATCAAGAAGGAAATAAAGGAAATTTACATCCCTGTCACCACCGCTGTCTGCTCTAGAGTTGTCAAGTATGTTTTCAAGAGATACGGATGTTTTCCTTCTGGTAAGTTTTTCCATAAGTATATCGCTTTCCATGATTATCACCCCGATATTTTTAAAGATAAAACTACATCTGTTTATTGTGTAAACCTAACTTTAGTGTTTGTTATATATAGTATATCCATACTTTTAATTAATTCTCCAATTCCGAAACAAATACCAGTTGGATATTTTTTGCATCAAACTCGGGAAGCATTTCTACAATTGCCTGAGCGGTTACTTTGCCACCTTCAATTCCTACATGGCCGATAGCTATTGATTTTCCTTCCTTTAACGCTATTTCACCGGATTTTCTTAATTGTTCCTTTACATGCTCTTTTGAGGTCTGGCCGTCTAAAAATACATTGCGCTCATAATAGGGGACAGCCTTTTCTTCGGCAATTTTTTTTGCAACAGATTTTGGGCTTGTTTTGCTGTCTAAAAAGTAAACTTGATTTTCCTTTACTATGTCTAGTACATCTGACATGATGCGGGGATCGGTGCTTATTTTTGAACCCATATGTATGTTGGCACCGGCTGCATAGGGAACATCGGCAAAAGCTTCTGTAGTTATCTGATATACTTCGTTGTCACTTAATGTTGATAGTATTGGTTTTGGACCGAGCCAGCTGATTTTACCCTTAACAGGTTCCATAGGCAAATGGACAATAATCTCAAATCCTTTATCGTGAGCATCTATGGCGTCTGTTTGGGAGTATGGCAGGAAAGGCATAATGGCAAAAGTTAAGTGCCTGTTTATGTTCATCATCTCTTTTACGCCGTTTCTGTCCTGACCGAAATCATCAATAACTATTGCAAGTTTTCCCGCAGGTTTCTCAATTTCGGACAGAAGGGCTCCGTTATACGCGTTCAGAGAATCGGGAGCAGAAAAATTTGTAAGGTACATGATGCTTAAAAGTGAAATAAGCGAAAGTAGGGAAATAACTGACAGTAAATTAATGACCTGCGATTTCTTAAAGTAGATAATTCGAACTTTCTTCATGATTCACACACCAGGATAAAGATATCTATGATATTATACTAAAATTAGTACTCAAAATATTACATATTTTACTGGCACAAGTACTTGAAATAGTAAAATTTTATAGTAGAATTAGATATAAGGTCTAGGAAAGGGTGTATCCATATGAACCGAAAAGATAAGAAGTATATATTTATGTTTATATTTATATTTCTTGGCGTTATATCTACAGTACAGTTTAAAAGTATACTCAACAATACTAAGGATAAACCTTCAATTGCATATGAAATTGAAAACCTTATGAAAGAGCTTGAGGCTGAAAAAGCTACCGGGCAGGAACTTAAAGAAGCGATTGACTTTTCCATGCAAAAGAAGGAAAGTATCTTTAAGACCTTTTCGAGTGACAACGATGACGGGGTATTGACAGCACAATGGGAGGAAGCAAAGCTCTATGCAGGCTTTACGGATGTAAAAGGCGAGGGTATTATTATAACACTTAATGACGCAACAGAAAAAAACCCGATTATGGCTGAATTGAGTTTATTGCACGATGAAGATATTAACAGGGTGGTTAATGAATTAAAGAGAGGTGGAGCCCAGGCTATTTCAATAAATGACGAGAGGGTTATTTCTGCCACAGAGATTACGTGTGCAGGCCCTACAATTCGTGTTAACAGAAATAGATATGCAGTACCTTATGTGATTAAGGCTATTGGAGATCCCAAACGAATGATTTCTATCTTTAAAGAGAGTGAAATTTATACTATTTTGAAATGGGTTGACATAAGAATAGATATAAAAGAAGCAAAAGAAATTAAGATTCCGAAATATAGTGGGAATATTGACAACTTAATCAACGGACTGGAGGTAGTTGACCAGTGAAGTTTAATTTGAATATATCTATAACGATAATATGCCTGATAATGGGCGTTTCCGTTGCATGGCAGTATAAAAGTGTCTACAACAATAAAAAGACGGCAAGTATTCAAACAGTGACACTGGAAGATTTGAAGGATAAGCTTATACTTGAGAAGAAAAGTAATGAAGAATTGAGGACCAGATATGAAGAACTCGAAAAAGAACTAAATGGGTTTGAAGCTGCAAAAGGAAACATAGATCTATATAAAAAGAACCTTAACGCAGAGATAGAAAAAGCCCGTATAATTGCTGGTTTTAGTACTGTTAAGGGCTCTGGAATTGTTATAACTATTAAGGATACTGATTTTGGAATGGCTCTTCAATCCCAGCACCTGCTACAGATTGTTAATACGCTTAAAGCAACGGAGGCCAGGGCTATTGCCGTTAATGATGAACGTATAATACCTATGACCGAGATTAGTGATGTTGGAAATGTAATAATTGTCAATGGAATGCCTATTGATATCAATGAACCTGTTAAAATTAAAGTTATTATGGAGAGCCAGAAACGAGATAATGCTATAAAAACATTAGGGTATATTATTAGCGAATTGAGAGAAAAGAATATAGAAGTAAGTCCGGAAAAAGTTGAAGGCATCACAATACCCGGGGTAAAAAATAGTAGACCTTCCTTAAACAATGACTTGCTTATCACCGAATAATATACTCTTCGCATTTCTAGTTGAAGGGAACCATAGGCTTCCCTAGAGAACAAGAAAATTCATGAGCAAAGCGAATTTTCTTGACTAAATTCATATATAAATAATATAGGCCTTAAATAATGTATTAATAATACATCATTTAAGGTTTTTATTATTGTATTTAGGAGGAGCTAGCTATGAAGAAGAAAGTGGTGGTTTTATGCCTGTTAATATTGGCATTACTTACAATAAACATTTTAAGTAGTGAAAATGAAAAACTTATGAGTTTGCCGGATTTAGGAGGTGTGTATTCTGCAAGTATGGAGGATATAGACTTTAGTACCGAGATTACCGGAATGCTCAGTGAAGGAGTTATTGAAGAAGTAATCAGTGAGGAAGTCTTTGTGGGAGAAAATACAAGCGGTGAATTCAGCAATCGTCTGCTAAGATGGGGAATACTGAGGAAAGGATTTGGAAAGACACCTGATGCAGACCCAGGGGCTCCGGCACTTTTAAAAAAATACGGAGGAGTATATCTTGGCGATACAGAAAAGAATGAGATCTATCTTACCTTTGATGAAGGGTATGAAAATGGCTATACTCCAAAGATTCTTGATGCTTTAAGAGAAAATAACGTAAAGGCTGTATTCTTTATTACTGGGCCTTATCTGGCTGAACATCAGGATTTGGTAAGGAGAATGCTTGAAGAAGGCCATGTCGTGGGAAACCACTCCATACATCATCCAAGCTTGCCCACTGTTGATGAAAAAACCCTTGAGGAGGAAATTCTTGGCCTTGACAGGGCGTTTTTTGAAAAGTTCGGACAGCATATGAGATTTTTAAGACCTCCAAAGGGTGAATACAGTGAGAAAACTCTGGCGATAACTCAAAAACTTGGTTATACAAATTTGTTTTGGAGCTTTGCCTATGATGACTGGTATAAGGATAAAGTGCGCGGAGCTCAATATGCCTATGAAAAAGTTATGAACAATCTGCACAATGGTGAAGTTATCTTGCTACATGCTGTATCAAAGGATAATGCCGATGCTCTTGATATGATAATTAAAGGGGCAAGGGAAAAGGGCTTCGTATTCGGAGATCCTATGCAATTGATTGGTAATTAATACATGCCCGGCTACATAGAATATGGTTAGGCAACAAATGTTTGGGATAATGAAAAATTACCATCATCTCATAATATAAGAATACCATAAAATCAGAATTTCATTATCCGGAGTAGGAACTAATATTAGTCATACCATAGCAGGGGGAGTATCAATTATGCCTCGAAAAAAGAAGATTGTAAGAAAAAGAAATAAAACGGAAGTTCCTAAAATAAGTTTAAAGGAAAAAATGTCAGAACTCCTGGAACTTCCTAAGGACATTGTTCTGAATGTGCCGAAATTAACAATGATTGGAAATGGGGATTTGCTTATAGAAAATTTCAAAGGAATTATTGAGTATGACGATGACAGGATAAGAGTTAATACCAATAGTGGAATAATAAAAATCTGTGGAACAAGGCTGGGTATTAAAGAAATCACATCGGAGGATTTGATGGTTAACGGTGAAATATCAAGTCTTGAATTTCTAAAATAATGTTTGTGTAAATAATATTTCACTTAGGGATAACGAAAAAACAACTTCCTATTCTCATTTTTTGAAGACATTATTAAATCAAGTTTTTTCGTTATCCAGAGTAGGAACTTATATTTTAGTCATACCTTACTACTTATGTAAAGTTATATTCGGAAATACCGGAATTAATAGAAAAAGTACAATCGTTCGGGGGAATTTAAATGTTATTGAGGTTGTGGAATTATATTAGAGGATATGTTATTATATTTGTTGAAGGATATTTCTTAGAGAAATTTGTCAACATATGTACCAGAAGGCAGATTTTTCTTTGGGATATAAAAAAGAAGAAAAACAGCGCAATGTCAATGAAGGTTAGCATAAAAGGTTTTAGAATGCTAAGACCAATTGCAAAAAAGGCAGGTTGTAGGGTAAGAATAATCAGGAAACGCGGAGTTCCTTTTGTTCTGAATCGCTATAAAAAGAGAAAAACTTTTATTGCCGGCAGTGTGTTATTTATTTTTCTTTTTTACTTTATGACTTCTTTTGTTTGGACTATTGAAGTAACAGGAAATGAAAAACTAGAAGCTAAGTATATAATTGATAAGGTATCTGAATATGGAGTTAAGCCGGGCGTATTTAAGTACAGGATAAATCCCCATGATTTGGCAAACAGCCTTGTTATGGACATTGATGAGTTGTCCTGGGTCAGTGTTGTAATTAGAGGCACAAAGGCAAAGATTGAAGTGGCTGAAGCTGTCAGCAAGCCAAAAATAGTTCCGAAGGAAATTCCCTGCGATATTGTGGCAACAAAGGATGGGGTTATAAAGTCTATATTTGTCAAAGCCGGATTGGAAGGAGTTAAAGTTGGTGATACTGTTAAGAAGGATCAGGTACTAATTAATGGAACTGTTCCGGTTAAGAATCAGGAGGGTAACGCCAGAATAATACATGCTATCGGAGATGTAACAGCAAGAACATGGTATGATGGAAGGCAGATGGTCGAGACAAAAATTATAGAAAAGACCAGAACGGGTGAAATGAAAGACAATATATCCCTGATACTGTTTTCTAATAAAATAAATCTGTTTCATAAAATGGCACCCTTTGGAGATTATGACAGAGTTGATATGGAGAAGTCCCTTTCGATAGGTGAAGACCTGGTTTTACCCTTTGGGATAGTAATTCAAAGGTATTATGAAAATAGCGTACAGGAAAAGGAAATCGAATTGGATGAAGCAAAAAGAATTGCAGCAGACAGTGCCTACAAACAGGCATCAGAGAGCATCCCTAAGGAAGCACAGGTAATTAATTCAAATATAAACTTTATTGAGAAAGAAGACGGGCAGATTATAGCAGAAGTAGTTATAGAGTGCCTGGAGAATATAGGTTGCGAAAGAGAGATTGGAGGAAACTGATTGGAAAGTCTTATTGAGGTATCATTGGAGTTTGACAGAATTGAACAGGCTATGAATCTTTTTGGTAATTTTGATGAGAATTTACATTTAATTGAGAGTTCGTTCAACGTAAAAGTTATTTCAAGAGATAATGATATCAGAGTTGTTGGATACAGTGAGGGAGTGCATAAGGCAAGAACAGTGCTCCAAAGGTTGATAAACCTTGCATCCCAGGGAGATGTCATAACCAAGCAAAGTGTGAGCTACCTTGTTCAGCTTGCCAATGAAAATCAACTGGACAAGGTTGATGATTTTCATGCCGATTATATTTGCCTTACAGCCAGGGGCAAACAGATAAAGTCAAAAACCCATGGACAGAAAGTATATGTTGATGCAATAAAAAACAGCGATATTGTGTTTGGAATTGGTCCTGCCGGTACGGGGAAAACTTTCCTTGCCGTAGCAATGGCAGTAACTTCTTTCAGAAATAAGGAAGTTAATAGGATTGTACTGACAAGGCCTGCTGTTGAGGCGGGAGAAAAGCTGGGATTCTTACCCGGAGACTTGCAGAACAAAGTTGATCCCTATTTAAGACCGCTATACGATGCACTTTATGAAATGATGGGTTTTGAAACTTATCAGAAATACCTTGAAAAAGGTATGATAGAAGTTGCTCCTCTTGCTTACATGCGAGGAAGGACTTTAGATGATTCGTTTATAATTCTCGATGAGGCGCAGAATACCACACCGGAACAGATGAAAATGTTTCTTACACGTATAGGGTTTGGATCTAAGGTTGTCGTTACCGGAGATATAACACAGATTGACCTTCCGGGTGATAAAAAGTCCGGACTGAAGGAAGTAATAAAGATATTGAAGGATGTAAAAGAAATATCGTTTATACATTTATCCGATAGAGATGTTGTCAGGCACGAACTTGTCCAAAAAATTATCCAGGCTTATGATCGTTATGATAAGGCACGTATACCGCATCAGAACGATAGCAAGTGATCAGAAAGTATAGGGCACAAGGTAGGAAGTGTATTTCAAAGAATAACTTCTTAATGGAGGCGAATACTGTATGACTAAGGAAAAAAATGTGGATATTCATAGCAATATTAAAACATATATAAAGGACAAGCGTATACAAAGAATTATAATAGCAGTATTAACTATTGTTCTTGCCTGTGGAGTTGTATTAAATGGGGCGACACCCAGAAAATATAAACTGGCCTTGAATGGAAAGTCTGACTACGACATTACAGCTCCTAGAGATATAGTGAATACCATTATAACGGAAAAGAATGCCAGGGCGGCAGCAGATGCAGAACCTGCCGATATGACAGAGATAAGGAATGCTTCCATAGAGGTTATTAATAATACAGTTGATTTTATCGGCCTTATCGAAAGGTCAAGAAAAAGCGTTGAAAAGAAGATAGAACAGACCTTAAACAAGGGTGACCAGAAATATAGCGAGAAGGTTTTGGATATTCAGGAGGAAGAGGCAGCAAAGCTGAATAAGGATATAGAAAAGCTTAAAATAATATTATCCTATGATCAGGTTTTGTTTTTCATTTCACAAGCAAGCGATGAAGACATTCAAAAATTTGAATCGGTGCTGAGAGATCTTGTGGCAGATATTATGGAGCAGGATGTTACAGATGATAATATTTCACAAAAGATTGTCCAGTTGCAAAATAGTATATTGTATGCTGACTTAAGGCAGGAAATCAAGAATATCGGTATGATTCTGTCAAAATATATTTTAAAGCCGAACAGGACTATCAATGCAGAGGCTACAAGGGCAAAGAAGGAATTGGCTTATGAAATTGCACTCAATAATCCTGAGAATATTGAGATAATTAAAAAAGGAGACAGGATTTTAAGTAAAGGAGACACGGTTAGTGAGGACAAGCTTAAAATTCTTGAAGAGCTCAATCTTGTTGAAACATCAGGTAGGTTTGATTTTGCTTTTTCGGCAGGAATACTTGTAATTATACTTATGCTCTCGCTCCTGCTCATACTTTACATGAATAATTTCTGCAAGAAGGTATTTTACAATAGAAATGACCTCATTCTTTTATCACTGGTGATATTATTCACTCTTGTGGCAGCAAGATTTATTTTTGAAATATCAACACTGGCAATACCGATTTTTATTGCGACAGCGTTGATATCAATTTTGCTTGATTTGAGACTTGCAGTTATTGTAAACTTTATATTGACACTGGCAATTTCACTTATGACCAATGGCGAAATGAAATTTATTTTCTTAGGGGCAATAAGCGGGGCTTTTGCTGCTTTTATAGTGTCAAAGACCAATCAACGGAATTCGCTTTCTATTGCTGGGTTTATAATCGGGTTTATTAACATTTTTACAATACTATCAGTTGACCTGATTGCAAAGTACCCGTTGAATACAATAATTTGGGATGTTATTATTGTTTTCATCAATGGATTGCTGTCAATGGTTATTACAATTGGGTTGCTGCCGTATCTTGAAACTGCGTTCAATATTGTTACTCCAATAAGGCTCCTTGAGCTTGGAAACCCGAATCAGCCATTGTTGAAACGATTGCTGATGGAAGCCCCCGGTACTTATCATCATAGTTTGATGGTTGGGAATCTGGCAGAGGTCGGAACGGAAGCGGTTGGTGGAAATGCACTTTTAGCAAGGGTTGCAGCGTATTTTCATGATATAGGGAAGCTAAAAAGACCCAGCTTTTTTATGGAAAATCAGCTCGATGGAAATCCCCACGACAAAATGACGGCAAATTTAAGCACCCTTGTTATAACTTCCCATGTACACGATGGAGTGGAAATTGCAAAAAAGTATAGAATACCACTTGTAATAAGGGATATAATAATTCAGCACCACGGCACAACACTGGTGGCTTATTTTTACCATAAGGCGAAAAATGTGGAAAAGGAAGAGGGGATTGATGAAGCAAATTTCAGATATGATGGAGAGAAACCTTCAACCAAGGAAGCCGCAGTTGTAATGCTTGCTGATTCCGTAGAGGCAGCAGTGAGGTCAATGACCGATAAGACCGAGGGGAAAATAGAAGGTCTTGTAAGGAAAATTATCAAAGACAAGCTTGATGATGGGCAGCTTGACCATTGTAATCTGACCCTGAAGGATCTTGATAATATAGCAAAGGCTTTTATGAAGGTGTTTGGTGGATATTTTCACGCAAGAGAAGAATATCCTGAAATTAAGAAGGAAGTAAATAACTTAAAAAATCAAAATGAATTAAATGAAAACGATAAAGAAAAAATGATAGGAGATAATCCGGACGAGACGAATGAACAGGCAGCAGTTGGTACGGCGCGGCAGAATGAAAAGGAGAAAATTTGATGACTGTGTTGATTGAAGATATGCAGGACAGGATAAAAGTCAGCGAAGATATGCTTGAACTTGTTAAAAAGGCGATAAAGAGCAGCCTTGAATTTGAAAAGTTCGATATACCTTCGGAGATTGGTGTAATATTTGTAGACAATGAGAGAATAAAGGAAATTAACAGGGAACATAGAAATATCGACAAACCGACGGATGTTCTTTCGTTCCCTATTGTGGACATGTATGAAGGTGTTATAAACTCGGATGAGGGAGATTTTGACCTTGACGAAGAACTTCTTTTGCTTGGGGACATAATAATTTCACTTGAAATGACAAAATTACAGGCGGAGGAGTATGGACATTCCTTTGAACGGGAGCTCGCATTTCTGCTCACTCATGGAGTTTTCCACCTGCTTGGTTACGACCATGATTCACCCGAAAGGGAAGAAAAAATGATTTCAAAGCAGTACAGTGTACTTGAGATTTTAAATTTGGGTAAGACTAAAATATAAGTCACAGTGCTAATGTTCATAAAAGGGGCAGCTTATGAAAAACAGAAATTTGATTGACAGTTTCAATAATGCAATAAATGGAATAATATCAGCTATCAAATCCGAGCGGAATATGAAGATTCATATTTTTGCAGCTGTAGTTGTATTTGTAATGAGCATGCTTTTTGACATTAGCAAAACTGAGTTCATGATTATCTGTATTGCGGTTTCAATGGTGATTGTAAGTGAACTGTTCAATACTGCTGTCGAGGAAATTGTAGATATGATAACCACCGGTTATCATCCGAAGGTCAGAATAATAAAGGATGTAGCAGCCGGAGCAGTATTGGTTTCCGCTTTCTTTGCTGCTATTGTCGGATACTTTGTTTTTTTTGAGCATGTAAGTACCGGGCTTGAGAGTGGAGTGGAAAGAATCAGGCAGTACCCGATGCACATAACAGTTATTACACTTTGCATAACAGTATCATTGGTTTTGGTTATGAAGGCTATTTCCAGGAAAGGTACACCGCTTAAGGGTGGTTTACCCAGCGGGCATGCTGCAATCGCAGCTGCTATTACCACTGCAGTTGCATTGTGGTCGATAAATATAAAGATTACCCTCCTGTGCATTGTATTAAGCCTTCTCGTTATTCAAAGCAGGTTAGAAGCGAAAATACATAATTTTATTGAGGTTTTTATAGGAGCGGTTATCGGATTTTTAGTAACACTAATGCTTTTTCAGACATTTTTATGAGGAGGAATTAATTAGATGGGTTTTAAATCAGGTTTTATATCAATAGTCGGAAGGCCTAATGTTGGGAAATCTACACTTTTAAATAGTATTACCGGGGAGAAGATTGCAATAATGTCAGACAAACCTCAGACTACAAGGAATACTATCAAAGCTGTAATTACCGGAGAGGATCACCAGATTGTATTTATTGACACACCCGGAATCCACAAACCAAAAAATAAGCTTGGTGATTTTATGGTGAATATTGCCGTTGAAACTTTAAATGAGGTTGATATTGTGCTGTTTCTTGTGGAAGCACAGAATGCCAAGCCTGGTCCGGGTGATCTTTTTATTGTTGAGCAATTGAAGAAGGTTAAATCAAAAGTATTTCTTATTATAAATAAAATCGATTTGATAGAAAAGTCCCAGTTGCTGCCGTTGATTTCAGCTTATAAGGACCTTATGAATTTTGAGGCTGTTATACCCATATCTGCACTTAATGATGAAAAGCAGAATTCATTGATAAATGAAATTTTAAAGGTTTTGCCTGAGGGTCCGAAGTATTTTCCGGAAGATATGTTGACTGACCAGCCTGAAAAATTGATTGCAGCGGAGATGATAAGGGAAAAAATACTCCAGCTTGTCAGTGATGAGGTGCCTCATGGTGTGGGAGTTGAAGTTATATCCTTCAAACATAGGGATGATAAGGATATAATCAATATTCAGGCAAATATCTACTGTGAAAAAGACACTCACAAGGCAATTCTGATTGGTAAAGGCGGAAGCATGCTTAAGCGAATAGGCAGTCTTTCTCGTACCGATATAGAAAATCTGTTGGGAACACAGGTGTTTTTAGAGCTGTGGGTCAAAGTAAAGCCTGACTGGAGAAATAGTGAACAGATGTTAAAGGTTTTGGGCTATAAAAAATAATTTTTAGTAAAAAGTTTAAATAAGTGCATTCTGTTGGTATATAGAAATAAATGAAGTATTACTTCCGTTTTTTTTGCGTGACTCTATCGGGCTATTGATACACTTTAAGGTAAATAGTAGCAAAAGTTATATAATCATAATAATTATTAAAAAGATAACAAAAATTTTCAAGTATACAAAATTTATTTTAGTGTAACCTAATAGAGTAAGCATCTGACAAAATCTTTACAGTTCGAGTTTCAAGGGATGCAATTTGCTGGTTATTAGTAAGCAAACTGCACAAGTGCCAAGGAGCAGAAATTATTTTGAAACACAATAGCAGATGCAACTGTAAAAAAGACTTGAGGGGGAATGCATTTATGTTAAAAGAATTTGCCTGGAAGGCTTTTGAAAGTACTGGAAATATTGATACTTATATTTTTTTGAAGGAAATAGAAGAAAAGAATAGAATATTCGAAGAAACTGCGGTAGCCAGGGATGAAGCAGCAATAAGCAGTAATTAAGGTGCAGAAATAATCTGTATATATTGTTTAGATCCCTTAGCCTGATGAGGTTAAAAATGAGTTATATAAAAACAAAAGGTGTAATTCTTAAAGAAGTAAATGTTGGAGAGGCAGATAAAATATTAACTATCTTTTCAAGGAACAAAGGTAAGATATCAGGATCAGCAAAAGGGGCCAGAAGACCTAAAAGCGCTCTTGTTGCCGGTACTCAGCTTTTTTGCTATAGCGATCTGGTACTGTTTAAGGGAAAAGATATGTATTCAATTAACAGCTGTGATGTGATTGAATCTTTTTATGAGATAAGAAATGATCTTGTAAAGCTTACCTATGCAGCCCATATAAATGAAATTGTATTAGATACAGTTCAAGAAGAGCAACCATCGACCAGAGTGTTACAGCTCTTTTTGAACTCGCTCTACATGTTGGCTAAAACTGACAAAGCACCGGAGCAGATTGCAAGAGTTTTTGAGATTAGACTAATGTCAATTTTAGGATATGCACCTTATGTAAGTGGGTGCATAAAGTGTGGAAGTGATGAGTTTATAAATTTTTCTTTTAGTTTCAGGAAGTGTGGTTTTTTATGTAAGCAGTGTATTGAAGATGATAAGTATGCTCTGTCTTTATCTGAAGGTGCAGCGAGAGCAATTCATTTCATTGTGCACAGCAATATCAAAAATATCTTTAGTTTTGATGTTTCAAATAATGTGCTTGCAGAGCTTGAAAAGGTATCAAAAAGGTATTTGAAAGATAGGTTGGAGAGGGATTATAATAAACTGGACTTCTTGAAAACTCTCAATTCATGAAAATAATCGATTATTAAGAGGCAACAAAAAAAGAGCTGTTGAAAACATACTCTTTATTACTGTAAACAATAAAAAAATGGTATAAGGAAATATTTATGACCTATTTCCTTTTTATTTAAAAGAGTATAAACAGAACTTTTAATGGCAACCTGGCGATCGTAGTTTAAGGCAATTACCTCAAACCGTAGACCCAAAGCTTTGCGTCGTCGCCTTTCAACGACTTTGCCCTGTTTCATAAGTCACTATTTATATCTCCTTATACCGTGATCGGGAGGAAATATTGTATTACATACTTATTATATCATAAGGGAATTAAGAAATAAAGTGTTTTCTTATTATTTTATAGTAAAAAATTAATGTTTTTTAGACGTAAACTTCAGTATTCCGAATTCGCAAAATTTTCTATATATATGTTAATTTGTGTAGAAATATGATATAATTAAATTTGAAATATTTCGTTAGTATACCAAGATCTAATACCCAGTGACAGAATTAATTTCAAAAATGTTCTTTATGTTTGCAACAAAACTTTATATATTATTATGAGTGTTAATATTTATTGCACGTATAAGTATACCTTTGAGAGGAGTGGGGTCATGTCTAAATATAATTTGGACGAAAAAACAGGAATTTCTTCTTTGTTCTCCGGAAAAAACCTCAATAAAATGGTGAAGGTAGGTACAAGTCTTGAGATAAAGCACTTTAAGATGTTTGAGTTCTTAAATGCTTATGTTGAAGATAAAAGTGACACTACAATAAGAATGGTTACCAAGGAAGAATTACAGGAGACTTTCTTCTTTCCAAGGGATCCAGTAGTTATAAATTATTCCAGCAATGATGAATTGTATGTGATTAGTGGGGAAATACATACTATTCACTCAATAAGCCCCCTGGAGATGACTATTACTACAATCCATGCTGAAAAGTTAAAGGATCTGAGAAAGTATGCGAGATATTATGTAAGCCTGATGGCAAATATAACTATACCGGGGTTTGTAAACCGGGTGTTTGGAGTTGTAAAGAACATGAGTTCAGGCGGAATTAAGATAAACTGTGCAGAGTATTTACCAACTGAGGAGAATTTAACGGTTGAAGTGGTGCTTGACAGAACAAACAAAATGACTTTTACAGGGGGAATTGTGAGACGTAATAAAGGTATCGGCTATTACGAATACGGCATAGAGATAAAGGGAATATCCGAATCAAATCTTAAGTGTCTGCACCACTATCTTAACTGGCTAAACTTCGATAACTAGTGCTTTTTAACATTACTAATTTCTAGTCTTTCAAAATGTTAAAAATGCACTTCCAGGTCGCATGGGCGAGCATTGTAGCGCAGCGGAACGACCAGCCTCTGTTTGTGACTCGTCTGCTTTATAGATAAATTTATTATAGGTACTAACAGAAAATATAAAAGGTATAAAATGCTTTACTGGGATATAACCTAGAGTAGAGCATTTTTTTGTATAATGTAGTATTAATTCACGCGGATTTTACTCTTTAATTGCAGCTTCCGCTGTGAAACTGTTATTCTAGAAAGAGAGTAAAGCGAACGAATAGAATAACAGAACGTTTGTTTATCACAGCGGATTTTACTCTGCAATTGCAGCTTCCGCTGTGATATGTTAGAATATTTTAGTATAAAATTTAAGCACAGGAGTAAGGGAATAATAACTTTTGTAAGTTTTATATCTATGGATAATGAGCAAAGAGGGAGATATAATGAGGGATATATACCTTGATAATAGTGCAACTACAAGACCGTATGATGAGGTTATCGAGTATATTAGTGAAATAAATAAAAATGTATATGGAAACCCATCATCAATGCACACTAAAGGCCTGGAGGCAGAAAAGCATATAAAAAGCGCACGGGAAGCAATAGCAAAATCTTTAGGTGCTGAAGGTCAGGAAATTTATTTTACATCGGGGGGGACTGAGTCCAACAATCTGGCCATACTAGGTTATTTGGAAGCAAATCCAAGAAAAGGGAAGCACGTTATAACCACAAAGGTTGAGCATCCTTCTGTATTGGAAGTGTACAAGCTTTTAATGGAGAGAGGCTATAGAGTAGATTTTCTTGAAGTAGACAATAATGGGATAATTGATGTTGGTGGTTTGAAAGGCGCTATAAATACTGATACTGCTTTAATCAGCATAATTTATATTAAT
This sequence comes from uncultured Acetivibrio sp., assembly GCA_964564015.1. Taxonomy (GTDB): domain Bacteria; phylum Bacillota; class Clostridia; order Acetivibrionales; family Acetivibrionaceae; genus Acetivibrio. Next base: position 71,361 of record CAZLZR010000008.1, on the reverse strand, counting down.
AATGAGATCGGAACTTTACAGCCATTGGGTGATATTGTGGAAATAAAAAATAGCATAAACAGAGACACTGTAATACATGTGGATGCTGTACAGGCTTATGGAAAAATGAGAATATTACCCAGAAAGCTTGGTATAGATTTAATGTCGATGAGTTCTCATAAAATTCACGGCCCAAAGGGAGTAGGTGCTTTATACATAAGGAAGGGAATAAAAATTCGTCCGTTATTTTCCGGTGGCGGTCAGGAGTCTTCTATGAGATCAGGTACTGAAAATGTTTCAGGTATTTGCGGTTTTGGGATGGCAGCTGATATGACGTACAAAAAACTGGATGAGAACTATGAAAAGTGTAGAGTGTTAAAAGCTCATTTTATTGAGGAACTAAAAAAAGAATTGGCTGAAGATGTATTCATTGTTTCTCCTGAAGATTCTTCGCCATATATCTTAAACGTATCATTTGCCAATATTCGTTCAGAAGTTCTTCTGCATCACCTTGAGATGAAAAATATATTTGTTTCTACTGGTTCTGCATGTTCTTCAAGAAAGAATATGCATAGCCATGTGCTTAAAGCGTTAGGACTGAAACCAGATAAAATTGACGGAGCTGTGAGGTTTAGCTTTTCTGGCTTTAATACCATTGAAGACATAGATGAGACAATTAATGCATTGAAAGATATTTTACCAAAAATAAATATAAAACGTGGAGGAAAAAGATGAAAAGGGTTATTTTAGTCAGGTATGGTGAGATTTTACTTAAAGGTTTGAACAGACCCACATTTGAAAGAAAACTGATTGACAATATAAAAAAAGCAATTCACTCTTTGGGAAAAGCCGGTGTATTTAAATCACAGGCGAGAATATATATAGAGCCAGAAGCTTTGGACTACGATTTTGATGAAGCGATAAACCTTTTAACAAAGGTTTTTGGAATAGTTTCCGTAAGTCCGGTCTGGAAGATTGAAACTGACTATGAAGTTTTGAAAGAGAAGTCGGTAGTTATGGTAAAAGATTTGCTATCAAGAAAAGGCTATAAAACCTTTAAAGTTGAGACGAAAAGAGGAAATAAAAGCTTTCCGATGGATTCCCCTGAAATCAGCAGAGAGCTTGGCGGACACATTCTTGAGAATTTCCCGGAATTAGCCGTAGATGTAAAAAATCCGGAATTTGTTTTTTATGTGGAGGTAAGGGAATTCACCTATATTTATTCGGAGATTATTCCGGCAGTTTGCGGTATGCCCACAGGTACAAACGGAAAGGCTGTATTGCTTTTGTCAGGAGGAATAGACAGCCCTGTTGCAGGTTGGATGATTGCTAAAAGAGGGGTAGAGCTTGATGCTGTACATTTCTATAGTTACCCTTATACAAGTGAAAGGGCAAAGGAAAAAGTTATTGAGCTTGCTAAAATTCTTACGTTGTATGGTATAAAAATGAATCTCCACATAGTACCATTTACTGATATCCAGCTTGAGATAAACGAAAAATGTCCACAGGATCAGCTCACAATAATTATGAGAAGAGTAATGATGACGATAGCAGAAAGGATAGCAGAAAAAGTTGGAGCTCTGGCACTTGTCACAGGAGAAAGTGTTGGTCAGGTTGCAAGTCAGACAATACAAAGCTTGTATGTAACAAATTCCGTAGTAAAAATGCCGGTATTCAGGCCATTAATAGGAATGGACAAAAATGAAGTAATAGATATTGCAAGAAAGATAGGTACTTTTGAAACTTCCATTCTTCCTTATGAAGATTGCTGTACGGTTTTTGTTGCTAAACATCCCAACACAAAACCGGTGCTTGAGATAATACTCCAGTTTGAAAAAAAAGCCGAACTGGAAGGCTTAATTGATAAAGCCATAGAAAACACGGAAGTTATAGCTCTTAAATAGACAATTAACTTAAAATATTGGATAAGTGTAATATTATGGGTATGCAGGACAATATTTATATAATATGTGGATATCTTTTATGAGAAAAATTGCTGAGTTTGTTTTTTATCAGAATTTTTGAGAATAATAATATTGATATCCATACATTATTTTTTTATAGAAGGTACTCATATGTTACAAAATATAGCATCTAAAAAGATAACTATAATAATTGGCACTATATTATTGGTAAATATGGCAGTCATACTTTTTTCTGCTTGGATTTTGAACCAGAAGACATTTTACAAGGGTGTGAGGATTGAAAATATTAATGTAGCAGGAATAGATAAGGCTAAGGCAAAAGAAATTATTCAGGAAGAACTCAACAAGACAGTTAGTGGAAGCAGAATAGTGTTAAGACACGAAGAAAAAGAGTGGTTGATTGACTTAAACGAAATTTCCTATAGTTTCTTAACGGATGGCGCTATTGAGATGGCTTATAGGATCGGGCGTGAAGGAAACTTTTTTAAACGCATTATGGATGTTTATAAAGTGAGGGGACAAAGTGTAAATATACTTATTGCCCCTAAATTTGATAGGAAAAAGCTAAGAAACATATTGGAAGGCATAAAAAATGAAATTGACCAAAAAGAAATAGATGCTTCAGCTACGTTTAATAATGGGACAGTAAAGTTCAATAAGGAAGTTATAGGGAAAAAAATAGACATTGACAAGAATTTGGATATGATAGAAAATATACTAATGGAGAGAAAATTTTCACCAATTGAATTAAAGGTGGAAAATATTTTGCCGAGAATTCAATACCATCAGATTTCTGCAATAGATAAAGTTATTTCTTCCTTTTCTACGTCTTTTAATGCACAAAAAACAGATAGATCCTATAATATTAAATTAGCATGCGAGAGGATAAACAATAAACTCTTGTTGCCCGGCGACGAGTTTTCAATGGATAAAATGTTAGGCTCAAGAAGTATCAGCAATGGTTACAGGAATGCACCGGTCATTATAAAAGGCAAGTATTTGGAAGGAGTTGGCGGTGGTGTATGTCAGGTGACAACAACTCTTTATGTTGCTGTATTGAAAACGAAACTTGAAGTTGTGGAGAGGAAACCCCATTCCATGCCTTTAGGTTACGTACAGCCAGGGCAGGATGCAACGATATCGGAGGGATATATAGATTTTAAATTCAGAAACAACAAAGATTACCCTGTCCTCATTAGTGCTCAAGTATCCGGAAATTCAATTGTTATAAAGATTGTAGGGAAAAAGGATGATAGCTTGCAAAGTGTCAGGCTTAAGTCAGTAGTGGTTAAAGAGATTTCACCTGAGAAAGATATTGTTCTGGTTGACCCGACTGTTCCTGAAGGTCAGGTAGTTGTAGACAAGAGTGCTGTTACAGGTCGCAAGGTAGTTGTGTATCGAGAAACCTATGATGAGAATAATAAGATGATAGAGAGGGAAAAAATATCGGAGGATATATATCAGGCTGTAAGAGGGGTAATAAGGGTAAGTCCTAATTACTATAGACAAATATCAATGGAAGCTGCAATGTAATCCGGGAGAAAAGTGTACAAATCTTAAGGAAAATGAGGGGTTTAAATGAATGATTCCTTATATGTCAAAGAACTTATATGTCCTGCTTGTAAAAAGAAAATTGAAGTAACAAAAGTCAGGTCTAAAGCTTGCGTAATAAAATCAAAAGACACGGATTTTTGTATATACTATGAGGGTATAAATCCGATTCTGTATGACGTGTGGGTGTGTGAACACTGCGGATATGCAGCTCAGGGAGAAAGGTTTGAAGAACTTACGGATGAGGAAGCTAAGAAAATAAAGAAGAGTATTTCACCCTTTTGGAAAAGCAGGAAGTTTAATGGCGAAAGAAATATAGAAACTGCCTTGGAAACGTTTAAGCTGGCTCTGTATAATCTGCAGAAGATGAACGCAAAAGCCAGTGACCTGGCAAAGGTTTGTATTAGAATTGCATGGCTTTATAGATTAAATAACGACGAAAAAGAAAATGAGTTTCTAAAACATGCTTTGAGATTTTATGCTGAAGCATATGATAAAGAAACCTTTCCTATAAATAAGCTTGATGAGTTTACATGTATGTATTTAATAGCAGAACTAAACAGAAGGATTGGTGATCTGGAGAGCTCAATTATTTGGTTTAATAAGCTCATAAGCTCACCCGATGCAAAAGCTAACAAGGTTCTCATTGAGATGGCAAGAGAACAGTATCATATGGCTAGAGAACAGAGGGAAAAGGATAAAAAGGCTATTTGAAAATATTGTTTCTAAAAAAAGTATAAAATTAGCTCTTAATATGAGCTATTTTTTATGTTATTATAGATTATGAATTTGTTATTGGACAGTTTTATCAAATCAGTCAGGAGGCAATATGGAAATAGGAAAGATTCCGAATACCGTTTTAAAAGAAGTTATTCTTGACAAGATAAAGGCAAGCAGAAAGGAAATACTTGTAAGACCTAAAGTGGGAGAAGATTGCTGTGCGGTTGATTTTGGGGATAATGTATGTGTGTTGTCATCAGACCCGATAACCGGTGCAATAAACGAGGTAGGAAGTTTAGCTGTACATATTTCATGCAATGATGTTGCATCATGTGGTGCTGAGCCTCTTGGGTTGCTTGTTACTATTCTTGTGCCACCAAGGGTAACAGAATATGAACTCGAGTTGGTAATGTCTCAAATATGTGATACTGCCAATTCCCTTAATGTAGATATTATTGGTGGACACACAGAAGTTACCTCTGCTGTCAACCGTTTTGTAATTATTACTACGGCAGTGGGAAATGTATTAAAGGACAAGCTTGTAACAACATCAGGAGCTCAGGATGGTGATGACATCATTATTACCAAATATGCGGGTATTGAAGGAACTGCAATAATTGCTCATGATAAAGAGGAAGAACTATATAGCAAAATAGAAAAAGACGTTCTTGAGAGATCAAAAGCTTTAGTTAAAAATATAAGTGTTGTAAAGGAAGGGATCCTAGCAGGAAGGTTTGGTGTAAATTCAATGCACGATATAACGGAAGGAGGAGTCCTTGGTGCAATCTGGGAAGTGACAGAAGCATCCGGAAAGGGCGCTTTGGTTTACCATGACCGAATACCCATAATGGAGGAGACTTCGAAGCTTTGCAGAATTTATAGTATCGATCCCTTAAAGCTTATTTCAAGCGGTTGTATGGTTATTACCTGCAAGAATGGCAGTGAACTGGTGAAGTTGTTGGAAGGTGAGGGAATAAAGGCTACTATAATCGGTCAGATAACCAATACCTTGGAAAAAAGGCTTGTGTTGGAAGAGGGATGTATAGATATAACAGAGCCTTTATCGGACGAGTTGTATAAAGTAGTTGGATAGAATTATTTATACAAGAGGGGGTTTTACTATTAAAATTTTAGAGAAGTTAACCAAACAAATTGAATTTTCCAAAACTGAAGAGCAGCAGATTGATTCAATATCTTATATCTTGTTGGTTTTTGTAGTTGCTGTGTTACCTCTCATTGCAATTCCAAAGGTGGTTAACACACCGGTAAATACATGGTATTTTCTGGATTTCACCGGGTATTACAAGCTGATATTCTTGATTGTTATTTCAATGTTTATGATTACAATAATGGGATTTAAAGCAATAGCAAGAAAACAGCATATAAAAATTAGTCTTCCACTTGTGCTTTTTAATGTATGGATATTAATATCTATTTTCTTTGCACAGGATTCGGCAGTTGCTTTCACAGGGTATCCCTTGAGGTGGCAAGGTTTTTTGGCATATTTTTGTTATGGGGTTGTTTTCACATTCGCTGTTAATATGATAAAACCAAAGTATGTTGGCAAAATACTTGTTGCTTTATTTATTACTGTTTTTATCTGTACCGTCCATTCCCTGTTTAATTATTATGGATATGAACCTTTAAATCTTGTTATGAAGTATTTTTACAATGCAAGGATAACTCCGGGCGTTTCACGAGGAACATTAGGTAATAGGAACACAGCGGGAGCATATTTTGTAGTTCCTACTATTATTGCATTTGTTATGTTTATGAAAAATAAAGGATCTGAAAAAAATGTGTTCTACTATATAGCATTAGTTTTATCATACGTAGGGTTGATAGTATCTCTAACTCGTATTGCATGGATGGGAACTATAGGCGCTATGGTACTTAGCATCTGGTTTTTCAGAAAGGATATAAAAAAGTATTCAAAAAAACTAGCCATAGTTGCCGTTACTTTTGTTATTGCATTGATGGTTTTGGATTTTACAGGAGGTGGGCAAATTATTGGCCGCTACTATTCCTTGAAGAGTCAGTTTATAGAGGCAAGCAACGGAAATATGGAGCAGCTTGGAAGTTCAAGATTATATATATATGGAAGGGCGTTAAAAGAAATTGCACGAAACCCTGTATTTGGGGTGGGACCTGACTGCTTTGCTTTCGTTACGGTTTTAGGACAAGAAGATTACAGGCAGCATCCTGAGTTAAGTGGAGTGGGGTATTTTGATAAAGTCCATAGCGAATATCTGGAATATGCTACAACTATGGGGATTCCGGCACTTATATTTTATCTGTGGTTTATACTTTCGATTTTTGTACCATGGCTTAGGAAAAAAGGTGATATGAAGCCCGAGATGCTTGCAATTTTTCTGGGATTGACCGGTTATCTTATGCAAGCTGCTTTCAACTTTGGTGCTATGAGCGTTATGCCGGTATTTTTTGTTTTGCTCGGACTGCTCAGAAATGGCTTTATAAATGAAAACAACAAAGAGATTCATACCGAAATAAATAATGAAGAGAATATTATCGAGACAGATTGCATTGAGTTGACAGAGGGATATGCAGAAGAGAAATGCTCATTGACATAAGTTTTATTTATTATTATAATCCTAATATTGGACTAGTGCTTTTGAACATAATTCATTTCTAGAAATGAATTATGTTCAAAATGCACATCCTATGATTTTTGTTAATCAGTACTTGGATACTATTAATTGCTTAATATAAATAGGAGGTTTTTTCATGTATAGTTTAAAGGAAGTTTTGAAATTCGATCCCGAAGTTGCAGGTGCGATAGAGGATGAGGTCAACCGTCAAAGAAATAAAATTGAGTTGATAGCTTCGGAAAATTTTGTAAGTGATGCTGTTATGGAAGCGATGGGAACACCATTGACTAATAAGTATGCTGAAGGATATCCGGGAAAGAGATATTATGGAGGATGCGAATTCGTTGATGTTGTTGAGAACCTTGCTATCGAAAGAGCCAAAAAGATTTTTGGTGTCGAACACGTAAATGTTCAGCCACATTCCGGTGCTCAGGCTAATATGGCAGTTTTCTTTGCGGTATTAAATCCCGGTGATACAGTACTTGGTATGGATCTTGCACATGGAGGCCATTTGAGTCATGGAAGCCCTGTAAACATGTCCGGTAAGTATTTTAATATTGTATCTTATGGTGTAAATAAAGATACATTCAGAATTGATTATGAAGAAGTAAGGAAAATTGCTAAAGAGTGTAAACCCAAAATGATAATTGCCGGAGCAAGCGCGTATCCTAGAACCTTGGACTTTAAGGCGTTCAGAGAGATTGCAGATGAGGTTGGAGCATATCTGATGGTAGACATAGCGCATATAGCTGGTCTTGTTGCAGCAGGACTTCATCCAAGTCCTGTACCTTATGCTCATTTTGTCACTACCACAACTCATAAGACTTTAAGAGGTCCTAGAGGTGGTATGATCATGTGCAGCAACGAGTTTGCAAAAGCTGTTGATAAAGCAGTTTTTCCGGGTATTCAAGGCGGTCCCCTTATGCATGTAATTGCGGCAAAGGCTGTTAGCTTTAAAGAAGTTATGTCGGATGAGTTTAAGCAATATCAAAGCCAGATAGTTAAGAATGCCAGTGTGCTGGCAAATGCTATGGTTGAAAAGGGCTTAAATATTGTTTCCGGGGGTACGGACAACCATCTGATGCTTCTGGATTTGCGAAACAAGGGAGTTACCGGCAAGGAAGCTCAGTTTATGCTTGATGAAGTTAATATTACAGTAAATAAGAACGGTATTCCTTTTGATACTCAAAGTCCGTTTATTACAAGCGGTGTCAGAATCGGAACACCGGCGGTTACTGCAAGGGGAATGAAGGAAAATGACATGTTGGAAATTGCGGAGCTTATAAATCTTACAATAACTGATTTTGAAAACTCCAAGAAAGCTATTGTTGACAGAGTTAAGGTATTGTGTGATAAGTACCCGTTGTACAGATAAATAACTTAAGTTTCCTATTTATTGTATTTTTAATCTCTGGTTGCTCAACGCGGTCTAGAAGTGTACTTTTTGACCGTGGAGAGCGATGCTGCTTTAGCAGCAAAGAACCCATAAATACCGTGGGAAAGTGAGTAAATAACATAAAGCTAAAAAAGCATCCATTAATTAATGGATGCTTTTTTAGCACTGCTACAACTTGAATAATATATACATGAATAAAGTATACCTGACTATTCCTAGATTATCTTTTGAAGCTTTCAGCACCGGCTGGTAAAAGCTTAAAACCTTATTAAAATCACTTTGCGAAATCTCCTTTTGACTGTATCTTGCATCAACAAATATTTTGGCTATTTCCTGCAGTTTATGCGGGAAGAACCTTCCTATACTATCAAGCCTTTTTGCGTGTTCCATAGGTGTTTCACCGCCTGAAAAATCTGCTTTCTGGTACATAAAATGCTTCATATAGTAGCTGTATAATTCAAGTACGCCTTCTCTTGGCGGCAGCTTGGTAATGTTGAAAAGTACTTTTTTCCTTCTGATAATATTAGCTAATATTATCAGAAATAAAACAAATATTACCAAAAGAATAGACAAAATAATTATTATGAGCTTGTTGTAATCGATTTTAGTATTGTTTGTTTGCTGTTTTGGAAAGTTGCCATTATTTACGGGACTGCCGGTTCTGAGTTGTGTATTATAATCGGAGGATTGTGGTGTTCGAATGTTTTGACTGAATCCTGTTTGTTGATAAAGATTGCCACTGAAAGAGGAGGTTGGTTCAAACTGTATCCAGCCGATACCTTCAAAATATACCTCAACCCAGGCGTGAGCCTGTTCGTTTGTTACCTCGTAAAGATCACCTTTTACTGGTTTGGAAGGAAGGACATAGCCTTCTGCATATCTTGAAGGTATTCCTATGCACCTTGTAAGAATTGACATGGCTGATGCATAATATGTGCAGTACCCTTCTTTGTGCTCAAAAAGGAAATAGTCCACAAAATCACTGTTTTCAGGCGGATTGCCTGGGGTATAAGTATATTTGTAGTTTTTTGAAAGATATTGCTCTATCGCTTTTACTTTATCATAGCTACTGTGCTCATTTTTAGTTATTGAAACTGCGAGATCCCTTACTCTGTCAGGCACAGTTTGAGGAATATTAAGATACTTGGCATAGATTGTTCTGGAGTTGTCTGCTAATTGTTTCAGGGTTAATATTCTTTCAAACAGGTTTTGGGAATTTTCGTAAATATGCTGCATTTCAATATAATCGAGACATTGGTCAACGAGGATGTTTTCAAAATTTAGCTTTTCTTCATCAGACATATTGAGCATTGATGAAAAGTAATTAACAAGATAATCTCCAAGGCTTATCCTCATGGCCTCAATAGTTGGAGACTCAAGCATTATTTTACGTAATTCCAGTTCATATATATCGCTCCAAAAATATCCCTCGTTTTCAAAATTGTGGTATTCAACGGTACTTCTCAAACTATTATTTATGCTTGCAGTGACTTTAGAAATACTTAACTCTAAATATTCATCGTATATATACCTTGTGCTTACACTCATAAGCTTTTCAAAATCTTTATTGCCATAATTTATATTATATGTGTCAAAAGAGTAATTGAAGCCTTTGCCTAAAGATTTGCGTGAAAGTAAAACACCTTCAGGATTGACAAATACATCACTGTTATCGATATTTGAGAATTTGAAATTGTAGGACTTGAGTGGAATAAAAAGTGAATTTGTAGTAATGTCATTATAGGAGACACTTGTATTGTTGATTGGCATATTAAGGAAATTCTTCGCTATAGGTGAGTTGTCTGGCTTAGTGCTTGGAGAATCCGAATATGAATCTGATTGAGCCTGGTATTTGTTTATAAGAAAGTAACGACCATGCTCTAGTTCATAAGTGTCAAAATGTGTCCTGTTATCAGGATCATCAAGTTCTGAGTAGGAGATTGTAGTGTTTACCCATGAATTCCCGGTATATTGATCACAGGAACGGCCTTTTAAGTATATTACCTTTGGTGAATTTACTTTCAATACCAGTGAATCGTCCGGGGCTATATCTCCACCCAGGCGATTGTCACTGCCTCCAAAGCCTGCCGACGATATTGAAAAATAATCTGTCCCCATAAACTTTCCGTTGTTGTTTGTATAATAACCAAAGGCATAGTTTATCTTTTCATCAAGCCATTTCCATTCAATTGGTCTTTGACTGACAGGAATGACTGATGTAAGTAAAAGGACAACTAAAGATACCGGTACAGCGAGCATTATAAAGCTGGCTAAGTTTGCAAAATCGTTGGATTGCTGTGCGGACTTTTTATTATATATATGCAGGAAATAATAGACTATAACAGAAACTACAAATGTATAAAATGAAATATAGGCATCAGGAGCAAAATAGTTGAGTATCCATTGGGAGCAGAATATAGAAAGCCCAACAAAAAATATGACATAAAAGTTGAATTTCCTGACTGTAAAAATATACACGATCAATGAAAAGATAATACTCAAAGCCAGTGTATATCCTAATGCAAATGATTCATTAGCAGCTTCAGTACTCTGGATATAATTATATAACCAGATAAATGGCTTTGTATAATGAAAAATAAGTCCGCTGATAAAAGAATATACCACAAAAATAATACTGCATGAAATAACTGTAATTAACGTTATTCTGGCCATTATTCTGTTTATAAGCAGCACAGACATGAGCACAAGTAGTACAAGTATTATTACTGAAACCTGAAGCGGGCTGTATTTAAAAGAAAGAGTAGTTGTAAGTGGATAAACAAAACTAAAACTCATAAGCAGCATGAGGAAAAGTTTTGAAATAAAGTCTAAAAGTTTTTTTGCAAACATTGTAATTTGAGTCACCTCACATAATTTATTGGTTACAATTCTTCTAAAAAAATTAGCTCTTAACAAACTTTTTGGGAAATATAGGTTTACTGTTTCCTGTAAGCTTAATATCTACTTTATTTACAGGCTCTAGACCAGGTTGCATGGCCGAGCAGTGCCGCGCAGCGGAACGACCAGGCTGCGATACTTTAGTTTCTGGAATGTTTTCTTCATATTTATTAAATGCTTTAAGCTGTGGCAGGTCTTATTCATGTTCAAAAATCAACTTTATATCATCATCAACATTAACTCTGTAAGGCGTAATACCTATTTCCGGTAAATCCCGCAAGATGTCGTTAACGGAACTGTCACAAACCCCGGTTATGTGTTCTGGCGAAACGTAAATGAGATTTACATCATAACCTAATGCTTTTGCCTTGTATATCTCATCGTACAGGTCATAGTCAAGGTTGGATGTAAATATCAGAAGATCTGTCTTTTTCATATTGTCCCGGGTATAAATACTTAAAACATACTTAAGATCAATGTCCTGATCAAAGCGTACTTTTGCGAGAGCATCATAAATTTTTTTAAATTCCATTGTATTTTTTGCTTCAATATCGGTAAAACCTTTGTAATGATAAATCAAGTTAATGGGAATCCAGTTGCAAAGGCAATAGTAGACGATAGCAACTGTGGTTTCGATTAACTTGTCCTCAAGCATCAGGTTTTGCTCATTACTGTAATTGTTTTTCCTGAGATCCAATATAAGAACACAGTTAGTTTTTGAAGTGCCCTCAAAGTTTTTTACCATGAGGTCATTCATCTTTGCGGATAATTTCCAGTGTATTTTTTTTAAGCTGTCGCCATAGGCGTACTTTCTGGTGTCTGAAATAGTAGTAATATCCTCATATTGATTATTCAATAAGGAATGTGATTCTGATAAATAGTTAGTTTTTATATAGAGGCTATCAAGTTTTACCAACTGTGGATTAACCGTTATAATCTTGGTTATTTCAGGTTTGTAGGTTATTTTGAAAATTCCAAGGTAATCTTCAAACTCAATTGTTTTGACACCAACCATGTAGTCACCGCGGTATTTGCAAGTCAGATCAAATGAGTAGGTCTTTTTCTTTAGTGGAAGCAACGAAAAACTTTTGGTCTGGAATTGTTTGGAAAACAAGGTGTCAGAACCGTAAAAATTAATGCTGATATAGGGATAGAGAAATAAATCATTGTTATAGATGCTGAATTTATAGTTTATCGTATCATTTTTCACAATCAAACGTTTGTCAATTTCTTCAACAAATTTAAACCTTGCGTAGGCAATAAGTGTTAAGGCAACAGAAATAACAGGGAGCAGAACAATGACATAAAAAAGCATGTAAGGAATTTTGCCCCCATAGAAATATATAAATATCAAAGATAAAACAAATAGTGAAGCAAATAAAATTTTATTTTTTTTCATAATTTTCCACCACGGACAGTTTAACTGATTGAAGAATTGACCTGACAATTTCTTCACCAGAAATCTTTTTAAGTCTGGCTTCCTGTTTTAATACAATTCTATGGGATAGCACAGGAACAGCCATGTACTTTACATCTTCGGGCAGAACAAAATCTCTCCCGTTGTAAAAGGCCCAGGCTTGTGAAGCTCGAAACAGTGAGAGAGAACCTCTAGGACTTGCTCCGAGGTTGATATCCGAGTGAGATCTTGTCTTTGCCACTATCTCCACTATATAATCATTTATTGTCCTGTCCACAAAGACCTGTTTTACTTTGTCCTGTATTGAAAGTATATCTTCACCGGTGGCAACAGACTTTAAAGTACAAACTGGATTAGTCTGCTGAAACCTGGATAAAATCAGACTTTCTTCTTCCTTTGACGGATAACCTATGGATACCTTCATAAAAAACCTGTCCAGTTGAGCCTCAGGTAGTGGATAGGTTCCAAGGTATTCAACAGGGTTTTGGGTTGCAAGAACCATAAAGGGTCTAGGTACATAATAGGTTTCGCCGTCAACTGTGACCTGTTTTTCTTCCATGACTTCAAGCAGGCTTGCCTGTGTCTTTGGAGAAGTTCTGTTTATCTCGTCCGCAAGTATCATATTGCTCATAATGCTGCCGGGATGAAACTCAAACTTTCCTTCCTTCTGGTTGTACATAGTAAATCCGGTAATATCCGACGGCAAAATGTCAGGTGTAAATTGAATTCTCTTAAAAGAAGCATCTATTGACTTGGAAAGTGACGATACAAGAGTAGTTTTGCCGACACCGGGAACATCTTCTATCAGAACATGTCCATCACAAATAAGTGACAATAGTATTAATTCAATAGCATTTTTCTTTCCTATAATAACATTTTCAATATTATCTACGATTTTTTTCAGCAGCATTACTGAATCGTTCATAACCTACCCCCCTTATTATATGTCTGCGAAATTTTCATAAAGTGAATAGATCAAGTTTTGTTAAATCACTTTATGGTTTACACTATATCTTTTAGTAATTTTCCATTAGGTACAATCTCAGGAAAAAGGCTGATTATTTTGAATATCCTTACCTTGAATTATAAATTAATCAGCCTACAAATCAATAACGAATTATTCCATTATATTGACTGGAATAGTTTTTTTGTTATTCCTGAGGGTCATAGTTCAAGATTAAAGGTCAAGGGTTTTAATGATGCTTCTTAGTGATTCTCCGGACTTCTTGAGCAATTCATTTTCTTCATCGCTTAAATTTACATTAAGTATTCTTTCAATTCCATTCCTGTTTACTACTGTAGGTACACTCAGACACACATCATCAAGACCATATTGATTGTCTAAAAGGCTTGATACAGTCAGGATGGAATTTTCATCCCTGACAATAGCCTCAACAATTCTTCGCACTGCCAATGCAACTGCATAATAAGTGGCTCCCTTTTTCTTGATGATTTCGTAAGCTGCGTTTTTTACACTTTCATATATTTCGTTCATGGAAAGGCTTTCTTTACAACCATGACAGTCTTCGCAGTACTTGTTCATAGGAATACCTGCAATATTGGCAAGGCTCCAGGTGGCTACTTCGGTATCTCCATGCTCACCTAATATGTAGGCATGCACATTTCTTGGGTCAATTCCTGTATGATCCCCAATGAGGTATCTGAATCTTGCACTGTCAAGAACCGTACCCGAACCGATAACCTTGTTTTTTGGAAACCCTGAAATCTTGTATGTAACATATGTAAGTATGTCAACGGGATTGGTAACTACCAGAAGGATGCAGTCTTTGTTATATTTTACAACTTCACCGATAATACCCTTAAATATTGCGGTATTTTTTTTGACAAGGTCAATACGCGTTTCTCCTTCTTTCTGATTGGCACCGGCAGTAATGACAACTATATCGGAACCTTTACAGTCACTATATTCACCATTATATATTTTGACAGGTTTGACAAACGGCATTCCGTGATTCATATCCATTACTTCGCCTTCAGCCTTGTCCTTATTCAAATCTATTAATACAATTTCGGATACAAGACCGCTGACCATCAATGTGTAAGCGGTTGTTGAACCGACGAAACCTGCTCCGATTACAGTTATTTTTTTGATTATTTTATCTTCCATAATTATCATCCTCCTCTTATCATTAGTTACAAGTAAATTATTGTTATATATGCTAATCTACCAATTATAATAATATACCTCATAACGTGAAATGTAAAACAAATTGTATATACTTTTTACACCAAATTATACAAACGGAACTTTTATTTTAGCCATAAAATTGATATACTATAGAGATTAAGAGGTAAAAGCAGTACCTCACAAAGGGTGTATGTAATAAATGTGCAGAAAAATATTTCAGAAACTTAAGTTTCGCAGCATGGTTATTCCGCTGCGTTACACTGATCGGACACACAACCTTGACATTATGAAAGATCTTAAATTGGTAATGTTAAAGCACTAAATAATTTAAGAAATCACTGGGGATTTTACTGCCATTGTGATAACAAATTTTATAAAATAGGAGAATTGATATGAATGCAGAAATTTTAGCCGTAGGAACTGAACTTTTGATGGGGCAGATTGCTAATACAAATGCCCAGTACATATCGCAGAAACTGAATAGTATTGGTGTAAATGTCTATTATCACAGTGTTGTAGGTGATAACCCCTTAAGGCTCAAAGCTTCTCTTGAATTGGCTTTGAACCGGTCGGATATTGTGATTATGACAGGAGGTTTAGGTCCGACACAGGATGATCTGACAAAGGAAACTGTTGCGGAATTAATGGGAAAGAAGCTCATACTACATGAGGAGAGCCTTAACAAGATAGAAGAATATTTTAAGAGAATAAACCGCCCCTTAGTGAAGAACAACATAAAGCAGGCTTATTTGCCTGAAGATTCAATAATAATAAAAAATAACAATGGCACGGCTCCCGGATGTATTATAGAAAAGGAAAACAAACTGATTGCAATGCTTCCCGGACCTCCATCAGAGATGAGGCCAATGCTTGATGACACAGTAATTCCATTTTTGCAGGAAAAATCACCGGAAAAAATCGTTTCAAAATACATAAGAGTTTTTGGAGTTGGGGAGTCTTTACTGGAAGAGAAGATAATTGACCTCATCAATAACCAGAGTAATGTTACTGTGGCTACTTATGCAAAGGAAGGAGAGGTTACAGTCAGAATTACTACCAAGAGTAATGATGAAGAAAAGGCTTTGCATGATCTGAATTCTGTAGAGGGTGAAATTGTAAAAATATTGGGTGATTCGGTGTATAGCACTGAAGACAAGGAATTATATGAAGTGGCTGCACAACTGCTATTGGACAAAAAGATGTCCGTTGCCTTTGCTGAGTCCTGCACCGGAGGGCTTGTCAGTTCGGTAATTACAGATATACCGGGCATTTCAACTGTTTTTGACCGGGCAGTAGTAACCTATAGCAACAAATCAAAAGTTGAAAACCTTGGGGTGAAGCAGGAAACTCTTGATAAATATGGTGCAGTAAGCAGAGATACTGCCATAGAAATGGCGGAAGGCATCAGAAGAGTGGCTGGAACTGATTTGGGGCTTTCAGTTACGGGAATTGCAGGACCTGACGGGGGCACGGAAGAAAAACCAGTTGGGCTTGTATATATCGCGTTGGCACACAAAGCCGGGACACATTGCAAGGAATTAAAGCTCGCCGGCAGCAGGAAGAGGATAAGGAATATGACTGTGCTCAATGCCTTCGATATGATAAGAAGACTTTTGATAACAGATAAATAAGAATTACATAAAAGCACCAGTAGTGGAGGAATTTTATTTGGAAAATACGCAAAATAAGAAGCTGACAGGAGCCGCGGCTATTGTTATGTCTTCAATAGTTTTTAGCAGGTTGACCGGTTTTTTAAGAGAAGTACTCGTACCCAGCCTGATTGGAGTTAATGAGGTGGCGGATGCTTATAACCTTGCGTTTAAGGTTACGGGATTAATGTATGACCTTCTCGTTGGAGGAGCTATATCTGCAGCGCTAATTCCAATATTGTCAGGATATATTGCAAAAAAAGATGAGGAAAATGGTTGGAAGGCTGTAGGGACTTTTATTAATGTAGTAATGGTAGCAATGGTTTTTGTGTGTTTGGCAGGGGTTATATTTGCACCACAGCTTGTGGCTATAATGGCACAGAATAATACAAAAGTTGATATGAATTTAGCTATAGAGCTTACAAGAATATTGTTTCCTTCAGTAGCATTTTTAATGCTGGCAGGACTATCAAACGGAGTATTAAATGCCTATCAGAGATTTGCGGCGGCAGCTTACGGGCCGTCTATTTACAATTTGGGAAGTGCTCTGAGTATTTTTTGGTTCAGCAGAAGCCGGTGGGGAATTAAAGGTGTTGCATATGGAGTTATGGCAAGTGCTTTTATATATTTTGTCTTCCAATTTTCCTTTGCAAGGAAAAACTTCAAATTATACAAACCGAAGTTTTTCCTTAAGCATGAGGGATTTATAAAACTCTTTAAACTGGCCATACCTTCGATATTGTCCTCGGCTGTTGTTCAGATAAATGCCCTTATAACATCTTCCTTTGCTTTGCAGTTCTCAGCGGGGAGCCTTACAGCACTCAATGCTGCAGACAGAACATGGCAGATGCCTTATGGAGTCTTTGCTCAGGGAATGGGTATTGCAATGCTTCCAAGCCTGTCTTCAGACCTGGCAACCGGAAAAGTTAAAGAGTATAAGGATACACTTATGAAAGGGGTAAAATCTGTGCTTCTTATGACCATTCCGGCTGGGGTGGGGTTTATTGTACTAAGAGAACCTATCATAAGAACCATATTCAAATTTACCAATAAGTTTGATGAAGAGGCGGTAATTACTGCCGGCAGTGCTCTCATGTTTTTTTCCATTGCACTGCTCAGTCAATCCATAGTGACCATTCTGAACAGGGCTTTTTATGCAGACAACGACACTAAAACACCTCTGTTTATCGGTATAAGTACAATAGTTCTAAATATGATAATGAGCAGTATATTTCTGAGAACGACGAATCTTGGAGTAAGCGGAATGGCTCTTTCGTACTCGCTTGTAAGTGTTGTCAATGCTGTTTTGTTGCTGTCAATGCTAAACAAGAAGATGAAAGGAATTTACCTTGATAAGTTAATTACGTTTCTTATAAAGGTTATACCGTCTTCATTAGTTATGGGCATTGTGTTGTTTTTGCTGAATATGGTTATTCCGGCAGAGGTAAGCTCGAAAGTATTACAGTTTATAAATCTGATGTTGGAAATATTGGTTGGGGTATTTGTCTATTTTGCAGTAGTGTTGTTGCTAAAAGTTGAAGAAGCCAACTATTTTAAGAATATGCTTGTGAGTAAATTAAAGAAAATCATAGCACGATAATGATTATGGGAGATTCCCATAAATTATTGGATAAAAAAGTACAAAAGATGTTGACTCCAAAAAATGAATAGTGTATAATGAAATAAGAACACATGTTCGATGTTTCTTTAGGAGGATGAAAAAATGATTGAAAAGAAAAAAGCGTTGGAAATGGCATTAGGTCAGATTGAAAAACAGTTTGGTAAGGGAGCGGTTATGAAGTTGGGTGAAAATACCCATATGAATATAGAGACCATACCTACCGGTGCCATGGGGCTTGACATTGCACTAGGTGTTGGTGGAGTTCCAAGGGGAAGAATAGTAGAAATATTTGGACCTGAGTCTTCCGGTAAGACAACAGTTGCACTGCATATTGTAGCCGAAGCACAAAAAGCAGGTGGAGAAGCAGCGTTTATTGATGCAGAGCATGCGTTAGATCCTGTATATGCAAAAAAACTTGGTGTTAATATAGACAATTTGATTGTATCACAACCGGACACAGGTGAGCAGGCATTAGAGATTGCTGAAGCTTTGGTGAGAAGTGGTGCAATAGATGTAATAGTTATCGACTCGGTAGCGGCATTGGTTCCAAAGGCTGAAATAGACGGTGAAATGGGAGATGCTCATGTAGGACTACAGGCAAGGCTTATGTCCCAGGCTTTAAGAAAGTTGTCAGGGGTAATAAATAAGTCAAAAACAACAGCTATTTTTATTAACCAGCTAAGAGAAAAAGTAGGTATTATGTTCGGTAATCCTGAGACTACTCCGGGCGGACGAGCTTTGAAGTTCTATTCATCAGTAAGACTTGATGTCAGAAGAATTGAAGCTATAAAGCAAGGTACTGATGTTATTGGTAACAGAACCAAAGTTAAAGTTGTAAAAAACAAGGTTGCTCCTCCTTTTAAAGAGGCTGAATTTGATATCATTTACGGAAAAGGTATATCAAAGGAAGGTAGTATCTTAGATGTTGCAGTTAATCTCGATATCGTTAATAAAAGTGGCGCATGGTTCTCATACAATAATCAGAAAATTGGGCAGGGAAGGGAAAACGCAAAACAGTTCCTCTTCGAAAATGCTGCAATATTAAATGAGATTGAGGCTAAAATAAGAGAAAATTATAATCAGGCTTTTATAAAAAGTATAGATGCCCATATCGAAGAAGATGATGATGACGATTTAGATCTAGAAGTTGAAGAGTAATAAATCTGCAAGCAAAATACAATAAGGCACCTGGCTAAGGTGTCTTATTTGATGTTAAGGAAATTGCCGTGTTTGTTTTGGTGGAGTAAAGGGGTGCATGTTTTTTAGTGAAGAAAAATATGGAAGAAACATTGTGAAGCAAGTTGTAGAGCCTGTTAATACGACGAGGAAAGGGAGAGCATTGTTTGAGCGAAGCGAGTTTTGCTCGACCCCGAGGAGTATTTACAGGCTCTAAACCAGGTTGCATGGCCGAGCAGTGCAGCGCAGCGGAACGACCAGGCTGCGAAACTTAAGTTTCTGGAATATTTTTCTTAACATTTATTATATACACCCGGAGTAAAGGGTACGTTTGACGGAGTGCACTTCTTGAATATGCATGTGCACGACCAAAATTATTTGATTTATTTATGGCATTGAAGTAAAATGAAAGAAAAAGTCAGAATTCTACATTATTTACAGTAGAACGAATTTTTTTAAAGATATTTTTCATTATTACAAAACGGAAATTAATTTATTATATTTAGGTGGTCAATATGGTTATAACTTCATTTGAAAAAAATAAGAAAAATAAGGATATGGTATCGGTATTCATTGACTCTCAATATGCATTTTCAATGCCTGAGGAAGAATACTTAAGGCTTGGTCTTTATGAGAAAAATGAAATTTCTGACGAAGAATTATATTACATAAGAAAAGAAGTATTGCTTAAGAACGCCAGATCAAAAGCTATAAAATATATTTCCTTAAAACTTTTGAGTGAAAAAGAACTATTTATCAAATTAGAGTCAAAGGGGTTTGATGAGGAAACAATCAGAAATGTAATAGATGACCTGAAAGCTATTGGCTATGTAAATGATAAGATTTATGCTCAGAAATTTGTATTTGAGCGAAGCAAACTTAAGCCAAAATCGAAAAAAATGTTAAGAATGGAGCTAAGTAATAGAGGCATTACTGACGATATTATAGATGAAGTGTTAGAGAATTTTGAATATGATGAAGTTACAATTATAGAGAGACTTGTCAGAAAAAAGTTCGGCAAATACGATTTGTCAGATCCTAAAGTTGAGATAAAAGTAATTTCTTTTTTAATGCATAGAGGTTTTTGCCTTGAGATGATTAAGAAGTGTCTTTATAATATAAAGCATGATGAATAGGTTTTATATTAATCGTGAAATGATATTACAATAACAAATCAAATTTTCAGGATAATTGGTCAAGGAAACTGAAGCGTAATGCAAAATCTTAATTGAGTTCAATATAGCTATTATGAATTCAAAAAGATTTTAATGCGTTTAAGATAGTCGTTTCGCAGTGTTGCACTGCTTGTTTGAAGAATAAATAATAAAAGTTTTGCCCGTTCTGCTTTACTGTTCGATGTTTTCAAAAGTATAGAGCCTTTATTTTATGAGTAGGTACTCGTGATTATTTTCTGATAATTTGGAGGTATATGGAATGAGGAAAACAAAAGTAAACGATTCATCAACAGAAAATAGAATACTAATAATTGATGATGAGATCGGTATTGTCAATTCCGTATCTATTATTTTAAAGCGAAATGGTTATAAGTGTGAAGGGGTAACAGATCCTTTAGATGGAATTAAGTTATTAAAAGAAGAGCATTTCGATATTTTGATTTTGGACTACCTGATGCAGAATATACATGGGGATGAAGTAATCAAAATGGTTCGGGAATTCAATTCGGATATCTATATTATACTTCTTACAGGACACAAGGATATAGCCCCTCCATTGCTTACTATAAAAGCATTTGAAATTCAAGCTTACTGCGAAAAGTCCGACAGATTTGATCAATTAATTCTGATGGTTGAATCCGCAAAAAAATCAGTTATGCAGATGAAAACAATAAAGCGATTTAATGATAGCCTTAATGCAATAATAAAATCAATGTCCAGTATATATCAGATTAAACCTATAGAAGATGTAATAAATGGTATATTGCAGGAAGTACGGAATATTATTGAATTTGAAAGTGGGTTTATTCTAATATATCAGAACAACAGAATAAATATTTTACAAAAGGATATTTTTAAAGGTGCCGGAATATATGATAAAGATTTCGAAAAATTCCTGTTTGACGATTACCCTTCTATAAAAAATTATCTCGATGAAGCAAGAGCAACAAATAACATTGTCAGAATTGAAAAAGGTATCATATTGCCACTGATAAATGAATGCTTTAATTTCCAAGGAGTTCTGTACTTACAAGGAGATGGGTTGGGTCAGTATGAAAAAATTCTTGAGATATTTTTAGGACAGATAAATGCAGCACTGAACAATTTGATTATGCACTTGCTTGTTAATGCAAAAAATGAGGAAATAAGCAAAGCGTATGATGAAATAGATAACCTGTTCAAGGTATTAGAGAAGAATTATCACCATCAGATTGATAAGAATGAATTTCTTGAGCAGGTTGTACAAAACAGGACAGCCTCAATCCGTAATCTATTGGATAATGCGGGACAGGGTTTTTTATCATTTGGACAAGATCTTATAATTGATAGTGAGTACAGCTTTGAATGTTCAAAAATATTTGGAAATAATTTGGAGAACAACAAATTTTCTACTTTAATCTTTCCCGATGATGAAGAAAACATAAAGCTTATTGATGAAGCTTTTATTAACATTTTTGAGGAAAAGGACGCTATAAAAAGGGATGCGTATATTTCACTTATTCCTGATCGGATAGAAATAAATGGGAGAGATATTCACATAGAGTATAAAATTATTAATTCACATGCAAATGAGAATCTTAAAAAGGTTATGGTTATTTTAACTGATAATACAGAAAAGAGTCTGCTTGAACGCAAGATGGAAGAAGAACGCAGAGTGCTGAAAATGGTGGTCAAGGTTGTAACCAACCAAGGCGACTTTTTTGATTGCATAGATCAATATAATAGATTTGTTGATAGTAGAATTAAGGAAATTATGAACAACAACCAGCCCTTTGAATACATAGTTATGGAGATATATCGCCAGATTCATACTTACAAAGGTAGTTTTGCAAATTTTTATCTCGCAAATACTGTGTCGATATTGCAGAATTTTGAAGACAGAGTGTTTGAGTTTAAAAAAAGTATTGATAAAAAATCCAAAGTTGATTTGCAAAATCTTATAGACGGTTTTGATTTTAAAATAACTCTGTCTAAAGATATGGAAGTTTTAAAGAAAATTGTAGGAGAAGAGTTCTTTGAAGGAAAAGGTAAGGTGTGCATTGAAAAGAATAGGATTATTGAGATAGAAAATAAAATGAAGTCAGTGCTTTCTAAAGAAGACAGTGATGTTCTTTTGCCTCTAGTCAGATCACTCAGATTAAGGCCTTTTGGAGAACTATTGCGCACTTATCCGGAATATCTTTTAAGAATGACTGAAAGATTAGGTAAAAAAATTTACCCGTTAAAAGTGGAATATGATGAAAAGATATTAGTGGATCCGGATATTTATGGAGAATTTGCAAGATCCTTGGTACATATATTCAGAAATATTGCAAGCCATGCAATAGAACATCCTGACGACAGGATAGAGGCAGGAAAGGATGAATACGCAACGGTAACATGTCTTGTAGAGGAAGAATGTGCTTCAATAGTTATTACAATTAGTGATGATGGACAAGGTATTAGTGCTGAAGAAATTAGAGATTGGGTGGTAGCCAACGGTATACGAACGAGTGAAAATATAAACAGATTAAGTAATAAGGAAGTATTAAACTTGATTTTTGTTGATGAAATAACGACTGCCCAAGTTGTTGATGAATTATCAGGAAGAGGAATTGGTTTGTCAACAGTAAAAAATGAAGTGCATAAACTAAAGGGAAATATTGAGTTTAATACCAGCAAAGGAGCAGGTATGGAATATAAAATTACCGTTCCGTTATACTGAAAATAAATAATTGAAAATGTGGGTTCATAATTTATTAATTATATTATTTGAGCATCATTTTATGCTATAATATAATTAACTTATGTTTTATAATTTTGTTTAATATCCGGTAGTCTGGAAATAATGGTGGATGAAGGAACAAATAAGTAGGGGAGAATATTAAATGGAGAGAATTGCTTTTTGCGAAAATTGCTTTAAAGATGTTGAATTTGAAATTCGTAATGAAATAGTTAAAGTTGATTTAGATGATATTGCTTTTACTTATGGTGCTCATGTTCCATATTGCAAAGAGTGTGGAAATGAATTGAGTGTGCCGGAAATAAATGATTTGAATATTATCAAAGCATATAAGGCACAAAAAGAAGCGCTTGAAAACAGGGAAAGCTCATATTAAAATTTAAATCCAAAATTAGTTGATATTAACAGCACTTACTTGACATTAGTGTTCTTGGCAAGGTAAAATTAAAAGGATTGTAAATTGATAAATTATATTATATGATTAGTATTTTTTAGTGCTCTTATAGTATTCAATGCATTAGTTATTTCTTTTCGTTGTAATTATCTTCAAAACAACAATTCATATTAATATGCGATTTCAATTCTGTATTATTCGTATACTCGCTATAATTATCACATGAAATCAACAAATAAGGGTATATTGATTAAAATGATTACGAACTGTTAGATGATGTTGGCACTATAGCTGTGTAAACTTTCAATCAGTTGTCAGTAAGAGTCTGTAATCAAAGTAAAACAAAATAATACCGTTCTTCTATTACATATTTGTGAATACTACTGAGATAATGAAAGAAATTGAGCAAATTCGTGGAAGTATATGCTACACCGTATTAACCAGGCTCTAGTAATATTAGTATTCCATCTTGCGATGGAGTAATAATATAAATTAATAATTTATTATAAAGGAGAGATAAGAATGAAGAAAATTGTTTCATTAGTTTGTGCAATTGCTTTAGTTCTAAGTATGTTTTGTGTAGTATCAACTTACACAGCAAGCACAAGCTATGCAGCTCCCGGTTATCCATTCGGGATCAGTTCAGCAGCAGGAGATCAAGCAGCAGCAGAGCAATTGCTTGCATCAGAGTGGCAATCGTGGAAAAGTACTTATATTACTTCAAGTGGAGCAGGTGGATTCAAGAGAGTACAGAGAGATGCCGGAACAAGCTACGATACTGTATCGGAAGGTTTGGGATATGGTTTGATTCTTGCAGTGTATTTCAATGAACAATCACTTTTTAACGATTTGTATGGGTATGTGAAGAAATACCAAAATTCTCGTGGAGTTATGGGATGGCACATAGACGCAAGCGGTAATATCGTCAGTGGTGATGGTGGTGAAAATGGTGCGACAGACGCTGATGAAGATATAGCATTAGCTTTGGTTTTTGCTCAAAAAAGATGGGGTACAAGCGGATCTGTAAACTATGGGGAAGAAGCGAGAAATCTTATAAACAACATCTTCAACCACATGGTGGAAAGAGGTTCATATGTATTAAAGCCGGGGGATACTTGGGGTGGTTCTAATGTAACCAATCCTTCTTATTTTTCACCAGCATGGTACAGAGTTTTTGCAGAATTTACAGGAAATCAGGAATGGATAAAGGTAGCAGATAAATGCTATGAAATTGTTAATAATATAAAGCAATATAATAACAACACGGGATTGGTACCTGATTGGTGTACAGCTCAGGGCACAGCTGCTTCAGGTATGGGATATGACTTTAAATATGACGCTATTCGTTATGGATGGAGAACAGCCATTGATTACAGTTGGTACGGAACAGCAGCAGCAAAGACAAATTGTGATACTATCACAAAATTCTTTAAGAACGTAGGAGTAGATCAAGTAAAAGATGCTTATACAATTACAGGAAACACTATAGGACAGTGGCATACTGCAGCATTTACCTCATGCGCAGCCGCAGGCGCTATGACGGGAGACCTCGAAACTGCAAGAGCATTTTATAATGAATGTGTGAAAGTAAAAGACAGTGGAAGCTATCATTATTTTGGAAATGCCTTGAGAATGATGATATTGTTATACACAACCGGTAATTTCCATAATATGATGAATGGAGTAAACCCAACAAGTAATGTAACTCCAACTCCAGTAGTTACACCTACACCAACTTCAACTCAAAGCGGAGGTTATATAGTTGGTGATGTTGATGGAAGCGGTAGTTTTAATTCTATAGACTATGGATACGTAAAACAGTATTTATTGGGTATGATTAAAAGTTTCCCTAGTCCAAAAGGTGAGTTGGCGGGTGATGTTGACAATAATGGTGCTATTAATTCCATAGACTTTGGAATTATGAAACAGGTATTATTAAAAATAAAATCAGGTTTCTAAGACAGTTAAAGGTTTTGCCAAGAAAAGCATCCCGTTATGGGGTGCTTTTCTTTAATGTTTAGAAAAAACAGAAGTATAAATCATAATTTTAGCGTACTTTACCGGTAAAAAAACTGGTTGACAGTAAGATTAGTTATGCTGTACAATCTATTTATAATAGTACAGATTGTATAAATAATATTACAAATTAATTGTTCCGGATGGTTGCTACAGCTACTAATATATATTTATTACTTCTCTATCGCCGTAATATCGTCAAATCAAAGGTATAAAAAAGAAATGGTTATTCTATCCGACAATTTCCCATAAGTATTGTAAAATAACTGAACTTAACCGAATAATGTCTTTGCCATAAGAAAATAAAACCTCTAATGCAATGTATACCGTTAGTAATGCTTTATTGTAATTTGAATAATGATAATTAATGGTACACCAAGATGATTTGTATTCCATTATCACAATGGGATAAAAATAATAATATTTTATAATAATTGTAAAGGAGAGATAGAAATGAAGAAAACTGTTTCAATAATCTGCATAGTGGCATTAATTGTGGCCATGCTTAGCTTGCCTACAATCTGTGCGGCAGAAGACGGAACATTTGGAGGGTATCCATGGATTAAGCCTTTGGACTATCACAAGGGTACAACTGCCGTAACTGCAACAGGAGATAGTCTGGTAATTGAGTTCCAGAATATTAATAACAGTGATTATGCAGCAGGTGCTGCAACTACTGTTTCAGGAGAAGCTGCAATTCCATTGGATGAAGATTGGTCAGCATTTGAAGCTTTGAGTTTTTCAGTAGAAAATCCTCAAACTAAAGAGTTTTTAATTTCAGTTGGCATATGCACAGGGGAAACATGGTATTGGCATGAATCAAGTACTGTTGCGATACCTTCAGGTGGTTCAAAGGATATAGTGTTGTACTTTGGTCAGGAATATTGGAAAACCGAAGCGTCTAAGTGGGTTAATAATACAACCGTTTCAGACCTTGATGATGTAAAAAAAGTAGACTTTAAGATAATATCTAATGAATCTGGAAATACAGGAAAAGCAATAATTACAAATTGGTCATTAGGTGATGCTCCAACTGGTAATATGCATAACCCGAATCCTGGAAACATAGAAGCTCCTGGCCAGTTTAAGGTGGTTGGAAGCCATCTGTATGATGCAAACGGAATACCTTTTGTTATGAGAGGTGTAAATCATGCACATACATGGTTCAAGGATCAATTGGAAACTGCTATGCCGGCTATGGCAAAAGCAGGCTGTAATACTGTAAGAATAGTATTGTCTAACGGTAAGAAGTGGCAAAAGGATGATCTTGCTTCAGTTAAAAAAATACTTGACCTTTGTGAACAGTATAAGATGATAGCAGTACTTGAGGTTCATGATCCGCTTGGAGTAGAAGATGTACAGCAGTTACTCTATGCTGCCGAGTATTTTGTTGAAATGAAGGAAGCCCTTGTAGGTAAAGAAGACAGGGTAATAATAAATATAGCTAACGAATGGTATGGACAATGGGGAGCGGCACCTTGGGCAGAAGGTTACAAGAAGGCAATTGCTGTAATAAGAAATGCAGGACTTACCCATACTATTATGGTAGACAGTGCCGGTTGGGGTCAATATCCTCAATCAATACATACCTATGGTAAACAGGTTTTTGATTCTGATCCGCTCAAGAACACAATGTTTTCAATTCACTTCTATGAGTATGCAGGAGGAACTGAAGCAATGGTTAAATATAATATTGATGAAGTTGTAAATCAGGGATTGTGTCTGGTTATAGGTGAATTCGGATGGAAACATACAAGTGGTGATGTTGCCGAAGCGTATATAATGGATTATTGTCAGGACATGAATATTGGTTGGCTTGCATGGTCTTGGAAAGGCAACGGAGGCGGAGTGGAATATCTTGACCTTGTTAGTGATTGGGCAGGTAATACGCTTACTCCTGAATGGGGGCAGGTTGTTGTAAACGGACCTAACGGTTTAAAGGAAACTTCAAAGATATGTTCAGTATTCAGCGGTGTAATCCCAACTCCTGTTGTTACTCCATCTAATTACGTAATTGGTGATGTTGATGGAAACGGTAGATTTAATTCTATAGACTATGGATACGTAAAACAGTATTTATTGGGTATGATTAAAGACTTTCCTGGAGAATACGGCAAATTGGCTGCCGACGTTGACAAAAATGATACTATTAACTCCTTGGATTTTGGTAAAATGAGAAAAGTATTATTAGGCATAGACTCTGGTTTCTAAAAAGCTTAATCTTCCTTAATAATAAATAAAAAAGTCGGCTTCGCCGATTTAAAGCTAGGGTATTTCTCTGCAGCAAAAGCCTTTAGGTAGACTTTTTTGATGCCAGAAAGTAATGCACTTTCTTAGGCATTAAAAAAACAGGTTGGATTAATGTTTACCAACCTGTTTTCTTTATTTATTCTGACTTAGATGATAATAGATATTGTTAATGCTTATGGACATAAAAGGGAGCTTTATCGGCTCCTTTTATGTTTATACACTGGGACGGTGAAAATCTATTAGCGATTTTTTATAATTGTTAAAAATTATCTTTAACTAGCTTTTCTATGGTATTCACATCATTATGGACACTTAAGGGTCTGTTTGCCGGACCCTCAACAACATTTCCTTCATAGGTGAATCTTGATCCATGACAAGGACAATCCCAGGTTTTTTCCGCAGAGTTCCAGCTCAGCTCGCATCCCATATGTGTGCATGTAGTATCAACCACATGTAATATGCCCTCTTCATCCCTGTAAGCTCCGGCTTTCTGTCCGTTTGCTTCAATGATTTTTCCTTCACCCGGCTTTATATCTTCATGTATTGGCAGAGAAGATATTTTACCTCCTATCAACTCCTTAGCTACATTAAAGTTTTCAACAACAAAGTTTTTGGCGGATGCAGCTATTGTCTGTCTTGATGGGCTGTATACATCCTGCCAGGGGCTGTTACCCTTAACAATCAGATCGCTTAATATCATAGCAGAAGCTATGCTGTTGGTCATGCCCCATTTTCCAAAGCCTGTAGCTATATACATATTGGGAGTTTTGGATGTGAAATGGCCTACATAGGGTAGATCATCCAAAGTCATGCAATCCTGAGTAGACCAGCGATAAGCGATATCTTCTACAGTAAATATCTGATTGGCAAAATCAATAAGTGCCTCGTAGTGCAAAACAGTATCCTTACCTTGTCCTGTTTTATGGTGGTTGCCTCCAACAAGGATCAACTCACCCTGTTCAGATATCTGGCTGCGGAGAGAACGAGCAGGTTCTTCCAGACTTATATACATTCCACCAGGATATCTTTCTTTTGCTTTAATAGCAACAACATATGAACGTTCAGGGTATATTCTGCTGGAATATAGTCCATGTTTGTTATAGCATGGGTAATGAGATGCAATTATTACCTTGTTTGCAGTAACTTTATTGCCTTTATTCGTTATTAAAACATAATTGTCATTCTCTTCAATATCTACAACTCTGGTTTGCTCATATATTTGGATGCCATTGTCCGCTATTTTTTTTACCAGAGGAATCAGGAATTTGCGGGGATGAAATTGGGCTTGGTTGTCAAAACGTATTGCTGCCTTAATAGGGATTGAGAATGGTATCTCATCAACATATTCCGCTTTTATACCCAAGGCGGATGTTGTTTTGACTTCATCGTAAATTTTTTCTACATATTTATTATCCTGAGTATAAGCATAGGCGGACTGGGGGACAAAATCACATTCGATATTATTCTCAGAGGATATCTTTTCGATCATACCAATAGCTGACTCGTTAGCTTCGGCATACTGTTTCGCAAATTCTTCACCCATTTGGCTTTTTATCTTGCTGTATATTAATTCATGCTGTGAAGTGATTTTTGCTGTGGTGTGTCCGGTTGTTCCCTGGAGAATTTGATCGGCTTCAAGGATAACGGCATTAACTCCATGCTTGTAAAGAAAATATGCTGTTGAAATTCCTGCTATTCCTCCTCCGATGATAGCTATATCTACTTTTATATCTTCGTCTAAAACCGGATACTCCGGCTGATGTGTGGAAGCCATCCAATAGGATTGCGGCGGCCTTTTAAAGTTTTTTTGTTCATCTATATTCATTTATAGTTATCTCCTTTTAATCATAATATTAATAGAAAATATATTTATATTTTTTGCTTAAAAGAAGTAATTATTCAGTATACAGCTAAATAAAAAAATAGTATAAATTGAGTTGCTGTTTTTCTATTTATATTGTAAAATTCATATGTTAATACTAAAATAAATATTTCAGGCTATACTTGAAACGGAGGAGAGAAATTGGATTTAATAACTATAATATTAACAGCTGTAGGCCTGGCTATGGATGCTTTTGCAGTTTCCATTTCGTGCGGGCTGGCAGATGCAAAAAATACATCACGCAATGCACTTAACGCAGGAGTTGCATTTGGACTTTTCCAAGGCGGCATGACAGCAATAGGTTGGTTGGCAGGCTGTACGTTCAGGACGTGGATTGAAAATATAGATCACTGGGTTGCGTTTGCATTGCTTGGAATTATTGGGGCTAAAATGATATGGGAGGCAATTGAAGAAGCAAATGAGTGTATTGCGCTTACAAGTTACAAGGTACTTATTACTTTGGCAATTGCTACAAGCATAGATGCCCTGGCAGTGGGTATTAGCTTTTCGGCACTTAAAATGGATATAATTTTTCCAGCTGTTATGATTGGTCTTATAACATTTATATTATCATTTTTTGGTGTATTTCTGGGAAAACTAATTGGATGCAATACAAAATTCAAAAAATACATAGATATATTTGGAGGCCTGATTCTGATAGGCATAGGATTGAAAATTTTGCTTGAACACGTTTTATGACATAGATGAATTTTATTTTTACGAGTATGTAGCACTACTTCATCTATAATATATTGTGCTTTCGAAATATGAAAACCCGCAGATAATTTTATTTATTTGCGGGTTTTTTTGAAGCTAAAGAACCATATCCCGCTACTAAATAATGTTTTCCTATTAGTGATAGAAAGCACTATGCAACTTGCTATTAAAGGTGTATAAGGATACTTATGACAAATACTATATTGTTAACATATTATACCTTGAGAGAATAAAAATAACATAAGACATCTAAAGGTGGTGAGTTATCAATGTATAAGATTATGATTGATCCGGGACACGGCGGAAAAGATAAGGCTAATAAAGGACCGACAGGATATGTTGAGGCTGATGGCGTTTTGGATATATCACTTAAGCTAAAGGATGAGTTGCTGAATACAGGTGCATTTGAAGTAAAGCTCACAAGA
Source organism: uncultured Acetivibrio sp. (assembly GCA_964564015.1). Lineage (GTDB taxonomy): Bacteria > Bacillota > Clostridia > Acetivibrionales > Acetivibrionaceae > Acetivibrio. Next base: position 40,690 of record CAZLZR010000008.1, on the reverse strand, counting down.
GAAACTGATGTTTATATTGGTGTAAGAACACGTGGAGAAATGGCTGCTTCCTGGGGGGCAGATATGTTTTTATCTCAACACTCAAATGCCTCGGGATTAGCCAAAAACACTACAACTAGAGGTACAGAGGTTTATTGCAGTGTAGATTTAAAGGATGAAGCCCTTGCGGCAAAAATGTCAAAGGCTATTGCCGAAGCGATAGGAACAAAAGATCGAGGGGCAAAAAAGCGCGAGAGTAACAATTACGTGGGCGAGGACTATTATGCAGTAATTGATGGGGCGCAGGATGGAGGAGTACCACACGTCCTTTTAATAGAAAATGCTTTTCATGATAACGAAGCAGATGAGGCGCTGTTAAAAGATCCTGCAATGAGGGCAGCTATTGCCAAGGCACAGGCAAAAGTAATTTCTGAATTCTTTGGAGTAAATCAAAAGGGGGAGATTGAATTGAATTGGAAACAAAAAATTGTCGAGGAAGCCTTAAAATTAGGTCTTATAAGTGATCAGACATGGATAGAAAAGGCAGAGGATACTTCTACAATATGGTTTGTTTGTGCCGTTGCTATAAATTTGTACAAGAAATTGAAAGAATAGTTGAAGTCAAAGTAATAAATATGTAAAAATATGGAGTGTTGCAAAGCCTGCTTTATAAAATCTGGTTTCAATTTTAATACAAATGGGCAAAACACAGACCTATAAGAAGATATTGCAACACTCCATATGATAAAATTTCATTAAAAATGTAGTAAAATTGATAAAAGTATTGCGGGAAAATTATTAAAAAAGGATTTAAGAAAATGTTTTCGATTTTCTCAAACCCTAGCTATACTGGTGCGAGAGAAGGGATTTGAACCCTCACAACCTTGCGATCACTAGAACCTGAATCTAGCGCGTCTGCCAGTTCCGCCACCCTCGCGTATTTTTATGACTAGATTATTTTACTAGAAAAGCTTTCATATTTCAAGTGGTAAAATATATATTTTTATATTTTTATTAAAATTTACTATTAATTTTAATAAAAATATGTTAATATTTAAGCGTTATAAGTATAAAAGTTCCATTTTATGGGGTCACATAATAAAGCTATAGTAACTTCAGAGAGAGAAGAAGTGCAAAATTATAAATTGGGGAGGGCATAAAATTGAGGATGGTGAGCCTTGCTAATGACAGGGTTTTAAAACGCGTCATTGATATTTTTGAAAGATGCTCAGAACAGATTGGAGTTGGTATTGTCAGTGTTGTGCTTTATGGATCAAGGGCTAAAGGAGATTATAGTTCACAGAGTGACTATGAGTTCTTAATTCTTGTTGAAGAGAACACATCCCTTGAGAAATTTATATTATTAAATGACACATTAAGGTATGAACTTTTGATACAAAAGTGTATGAATGTAAAAACTTTGTTGTATACACCGGAAATTTTTGAAGAAATTCTTTACCGGGATAAGCTGGTTGGGACTTTTCTGTACATGATTTGCAGGGAAAACATACCCTTATATGATAGAAAAGGTACATTTATGTCGATAAAAGAACGTTTATCGAGTACAAATAATAATCGGAAGAGTGAAGAAGTATTTTTGGAGCAGTGCATTGATTTTTCCAGACAGATGGGTTCTGAAAAGTGGGAACGAAAGTGGGATAGAACGCTCTTGCAGTTTAGGTACCAAAAGAAAAGAAGAAGTGCATATTGATATACAAGAAAGTTTGTTTTTAAACAAACTTTTTATGAAGAATAGTTTTGCTGTCTGTTGTAGAGGGAATTATGACTTTGAATGTAATTACTCCGGTAAATACTAATGGTATAGAAATTTATATTATAGGTTATATTCAATACTAGATGGGTGTACAGATGAATATACATTATAATTTGTGTGTTCAAGAAAAAATTATATAATCTTATAATTTTTTTTTGCCATATAATAATACAGAAGATAAATTTAGGAGGAAACTGTTTTGAATAGAAAGTTAGTTGAATTTAAAGAAAGTATAAAAGAGAAAAAGGTAGCTGTACTCGGGATTGGTATCAGCCATATACCGCTAATCAAATACTTGGCGGGTATTGGAGTTGATGTTACAGCATTTGATAGATCTGATGAAGATAAACTTAAGGGAGTATTTGATGATTTTAGAGGATTGGATATCAAGTATAGTATAGGTGAAGATTATTTAAAGAATTTGAAAGGGTTTGATGTGGTTTTTAAAACTCCTGGTATGAGATTTGATGTGCCAGAAATTGTGGAAGCCAGAAATAGTGGAGCACAAATAACATCCGAAATGGAAGTCTTTTTTGAACTTTGTCCGGCGCAAATCTTTGCTGTAACAGGAAGTGATGGAAAAACAACTACTACAACTCTGATATATAATATGCTCAAGGAGCAGGGATATAACTGTTGGCTTGGGGGAAACATTGGGACACCTTTGCTTGACAGGATAGATGAGATAAAGGAAACGGATAAGGTGATATTGGAGCTTAGCAGCTTCCAACTTCATACTATGACCTTAAGTCCTCAAGTTGCTGTCGTAACAAACCTTGCACCAAATCATCTGGATATGCACAAATCAATGGAGGAGTATGTTGAAGCCAAGAAAAACATATTTTTGCACCAATCATCGGGGGATAAAGTTATTTTGAATTATGATAATGATATAACACGAGGGTTTTCAAAAGAAGCAAAAGGAAACGTTGTGTATTTCAGCAGGGTAAACAAGCTTGAGGTTGGAGCAAAAATCAATGGGGAAATGCTTGTATATAGTGACAGTAATAGTATAAGAGGAATAGTAAATGCCGGTGATATAGTTATTCCCGGAGTACATAATATAGAAAACTATCTTGCTGCTATAGCAGCTGTAATTGATTATGTAGATGTTGACATAATTAAAAAGGTGGCTACTACTTTTAAGGGTGTTGAACACAGGATAGAACTTGTAAGGGAGTTGGATGGAATTAAGTTTTATAATGATTCTATAGCCAGCAGTCCTTCACGAACAATAGCAGGGCTAAACTCTTTCAAACAAAAGGTTATACTTATTGCAGGAGGCTACGATAAAAAGATACCTTACGATGTTATGGGGGAAGTTCTTGTAAACAAAGTAAAGTGCCTTGTACTTATAGGTCAGACTGCTCCAAAGATTGAAAAGGCATTATTGGATGAAGCTCAAAAAACAGGGAATGGAGAAGATATAACCATAATTAAGTGTGATACGTTAAAAGAAGCTGTTGAAAAGGCATATAATTGTGCAAAGTCAGGGGATATAATAACTTTGTCACCTGCCAGTGCAAGTTTTGACATGTTTAAAAACTTTGAAGAAAGAGGAAAGCAGTTTAAGGAATATGTAAACGCCCTTTAAATTCAACGGGAGATTGTTGTATTAATTTATTCAGGTACATCTAATAATTAGTTACTGTTGGAATAATGAAAGTTTTGGCTTGATGTTTTTTCACAATGCAAAATACTGAGTTTTTTCTCATTATCCCTTGAATACTTCTTAAAGTATAAAAAGAGTTAGGCTTTAGCCTAACTCTTTTTTGGTGGGAGGAGATGGATTCGAACCATCGAAGTCAGAGACAACAGATTTACAGTCTGCCCCCTTTGGCCACTCGGGAACCCTCCCATATTTAATTGGTGCCCAGAGCCGGAATCGAACCAGCGACACGAGGATTTTCAGTCCTCTGCTCTACCGACTGAGCTATCTGGGCGTCTTACAAGTTTTATTGGTGGGCCTTCAGGGACTCGAACCCCGGACCAACCGGTTATGAGCCGGTTGCTCTAACCAACTGAGCTAAAGGCCCTTGCAAAGACGACAAGTGTTAGTATAAAGGAAAAGTCATATTAAGTCAAGAGTATTTTTAAGAATAAAATTAATAATTTTTTGAAAATTCACAATGTTCCTTCCATATTTTTTACGCTTTGCCAATAATGTGCACTCTATATACGATCCGATGTTTGCAAATCATTACTCACTTATTATATAATTAAGAATAAATTTTTTATGGACTTTTAGGAGGTTTTGTTGCAAGATTGTAAAAAAAGTTTACTAAAAAATATGTTTTTTGAGCAATACTAAGGGATAACGAAAAAATAGCATTCTGTTTTCGGGTTTTGAAAACATTATCAAATTAAATTTTTTCGTTATTCTGGGTAGGAACTTATATTTAAGTCTTACCTAAGTAAGAAGAAAAATCAAGTCGGAGTATATGAGGTGAAAAATGGACTACATAGGAGTTTTAAAAGATCTTAGCTCTTTTACCGGAGTATCGGGCAGAGAGGAAGGAATATCTTTCTATATTGCCGGTCTCTTTAAGAAATACTGTGATAGTGTCGAGACAGATAAGTTTTATAATGTAATTGGATATAAAAAAGGCTTAAGTGAATCAGGAAAAAAGGTCATGATTATGGCTCACCATGACGAAATCGGTTTAATGGTCAAAAGCATTGACAAAAATGGCTTTATAAAGTTCACCAATATGGGCGGGGTAGACAGTAAAATACTTCTTGCACAGGAAGTTATTGTACATGGAAAAAGGGAGCTTTATGGAGTTATTGGGGCTAAGCCGCCCCATCTATTAAAGCCGGAGGAAGCAAAAAAGTCAGTTAAAATGGATGATTTGTATATTGACACAGGACTTAACAGGGAGAGTATTTCACAATTTGTTACAATAGGGGACATTATAACATTAAAAACGTATCCTTTTGAGTTGAAGGGTAACAAACTAAGTTCAAAATGTCTTGATAATAGGGCAGGGGTGGCTGTATTGCTTGATATTATGGAACGGCTCTCAAAACTTAAACATTATGATGATGTGATTTTTGTTGCAACTTCGCAGGAGGAATTGGGACTGAGTGGTGCAAAGATAGCTGCTTATAATATAAATCCTGATCTTGCAATTGTTGTTGATGCGTGTCATGGGGATATTCCGGATGCACCAAAAGATGAAACTTATCCTTTAGGTAAAGGGCCGGCTATCGCAGTTGGACCTAATCTTCACAGGCTAAATACAAAAAAATTAATTGACCTGGCAAAGGAAGAAAATATACCTTACCAGGTTGATGTGGAACCGGGAAATACAGGGACAGAAGCTTGGGCAACCCAGGTTTCAAGAGCCGGAATTCCCACCTTGCTGGTGTCTGTTCCGTTAAAATACATGCATACGACAATTGAGACCATACATGTAAATGATATTAAGAATACCGGAAAGCTGATTTCAAGGCTTGTTTCAGAGAGCGCCTCGTAACAGAATAAATTTTACAAATTTACTCCCAGAGCATTATGGGATTAGAACATAGGGAGTGCATTTTTGACATTGTGGAATACTGGAAATTTGTAATGTAAAAAAGCACTAGCAGGAATGGAGGAAGCATGGTGTATATAAAAGAACTTACGGAAATAAATGGGGTTTCAGGTAATGAGGATGGAGTAAGGGAATATATAAAAAAGCATATTGAAGAATTGGCAGATGAGATTAGTGTTGATTCAATGGGTAACATAATTGCACTTAAAAAGGGGAAAAACAGCAGATACAAGGTAATGTTATCTGCCCATATGGATGAAGTAGGGTTTATGATTACGGGATTTGGTGAGAATGGTGTGCTTAAATTTACTACCGTCGGAGGCATTGACGAAAGAATACTGCCGGGAAAAAGGGTACTGGTTGGAGATAAAAGCATACCGGGAGTAATAGGTTCAAAGCCAATTCACATGCAGGAGAGAGAGGAAAGAAGCAATAATATAAAGTTAAAAAAGATGTATATAGATATTGGTACTGACAAGAAGGATGAATCGGAAAAGCTGGTTTCACTCGGGGATTATGCAGCGTTTTACAGCCCGTTTACTGAATTCGGAGAAGGTCTTGTAAAAGCAAAAGCTCTTGATGACAGAGTTGGTTGTGCAATATTGATTGAAGCACTGAAGGAAAGATATGAATTTGACCTGTACGCATGTTTTACCGTACAGGAGGAGGTAGGGCTGAGAGGCTCCGAAGTAGCTGCCTTTACTGTTAATCCTGATATAGCATTGGTGGTAGAGGGTACAACTTGTTCAGACGTACCGGGAGTTGAAAAATACGAGTATTCTACAATTCTTGGGGAAGGTGCTGCCCTTACAATAATGGATCGAACATCATATCCGAATAAAGGTTTTGTTAATTATATTTATGAAATTGCAAAGAAAAACCAGATACGTGTTCAGTTTAAACAGACTAATTCGGGAGGTAATGATGCAGGAAAAATACAGACAAGTCAGACGGGAGTTGTGACTGCGTCCATATCGGTTCCGTGCAGGTATATCCATTCACCTGTATCCGTTATGAGCAGGCAAGACTTTATCAGCTGTAAAGATATTGTAATTGCAGTTCTACAAGACCTTGAGAAAAATCAGCAAGTGATTGAAAAATTTAAAGGCAGATAAAACAGGAGGAATTGTTATGTTTGACTTAATAAAAAGGTTGTCGGAAGCTTTTGGTGTTTCCGGAAATGAAGAAGGAATAAGAGAGACTATTATCAACGAAATAAAGAATGATGTTCAGGAAATAAGTGTGGATACCCTTGGTAATCTTATTGCAATAAAAAGGGGAAAAGGGAAAAAGATAATGGTTGCCGCACATATGGACGAGATAGGTGTTATGGCTACATATATAGATGAAAATGGTTTTATAAGGTTTTCAAATGTAGGCGGGGTTTCACAATTTGTATCTTTAGGCCAGAAGGTAAAGTTTAAAAATGGAACAATAGGAGCAGTATTTTACGAGGATAAGCTTGAGGATATGAAAAGTCTTAAACTCGCAAAGATGTATATTGATATTGGAGCTAAGGACAGGAAGGAAGCGGAGAAATCCGTTAGAATAGGTGATGTTGCATGCTTTGTGGGTGATACCGTAAAACAGGGAAATATGGTAATTTCTAAGGCTATAGATGACAGGAGCGGTTGTGCAGTATTAATAAAGGCAATAAAGGAATTGCCTGAGACAGATAATGAGATTTACTTTGTATTTACAGTACAGGAAGAATTGGGTTTAAGAGGTGCAAAGACAGCGGCATACCAAATAAAACCGGATATTGCAATTGCAGTCGATGTGACAGCTACAGGAGATACCCCTGAGGCTAACCTTATGGAGGTAAAGTGCGGCAGCGGTCCTGCTATAAAGATAAAAGACCGTTCGGTAATTTGCCACCCTGAAGTAAAAAAACTTCTGGAAGAATCAGCTCAAAGGATTGATATTCCTTATCAATTTGAAGTACTTGAGTTTGGTGGTAGTGATCCGGGAGCTATTCACATATCTGCAGGAGGAGTTCCATCCGGTGCAATATCTATTCCATGCAGATATCTTCACAGTCCTGTGGAAGCTGCCAGCCTTATGGATATTGAAAATTCAGTAAAATTATTAATTGAAGCAATAAAATAACTAAATCAGGAATAAATATATTAATGGTATATGCAAAGGCAGTGTCAAAAGACGAAACGAAAGTATAAGTTGCTTTCGGGAATCGAAGGAAGTGGTATGGGGGGTAATAGAGTGAGAAAACTGATCTGTACGATTTTTATATTGCTTATACTTTCCGGGTGTGATGTCAGCGATACGGTTGATAAGGATGATGAATATCCGATTAGATACACCTATGAAGGTGTCCAACCCGATTGCGAAGAAAAAAGTAATGCCAATAATACCATGCAGGTTGTTGAAACGGATTTGTATGATACAATAATGAGAAGAGATTTATTGTGTCTTATGATGGCCTATCCCGGGTTCGTTTCTGACGTTGAAAGAGGTAGAAACGGAGATGTATATGTTGTAATGAATTCGGGAAAGAAAATCCTGTACGACGATAAAGAGCAGAAAACCTATGAGCAAAAATTGTCAAATACCGATCTGCAGGACACTATGGAACTACTTTACCCGCTTTCAGACATTTCCGAGTTGATGGAAGAGAACTATGATCCGGGCAGAATAAGATCGTATGCCTTATTAAAGGAAGTGTATGGTGCATCAAGGCAGCAAATTGAAAAAAATTTAAAGGGTGTAAGGATAAATGGTCAGGTATGTTCTTTTAATGGCAGTAATGGTGCAGCTGAAGCATTAGGGCTGGCAGTAAAAGAAATCATTGGTTTAACAAAAAGCAAAAATACTATTTACTCAAGTGTTTTTCCTGTAAATGGTACTTACAACTATAGGGTTATTTCAGGTACAAACCAATTAAGCCCCCATGCCTTTGGAATAGCCATTGATTTTAAAAGTGACAAAAGAGATTATTGGAAATGGGCATCAACGGAACTGGGGCAACAGAGGTTAAATGAGTATCCGAGAGAAGTTGTCAGGGCGTTGGAAGATATGAATTTCATATGGGGAGGAAAATGGGCGCATTTTGACATTCTGCATTTTGAATACAGGCCGGAAATAGTCATTAAATCCAGATATTTTGTTGAAGAATTTGAAATAGGCGGATCATGGTATTACGGGTTTCCCTATGATGACGAGGCAGTAAAAAGCTATATTGATGTTATTAACGAAATTTGAAATTACAATATTATGTTGTGAGGAATAATTTACAACCCGAGTATTATGTCAATTAGGATGGATTTAAATACTGCAAAATATTCCCTTATTACGCAGTTGGGGAAAACTCCTATCCAGGTTTTAGCAGGTATTCCGTAAGGTCTAAACCCATTAAACGATGCCAGGACTTTTGACCTCAACATGTGGAAATCGCTTGTGATTACCATAACTTCATAATCGCTTCTTCCGGTTTGTTTTTCAAGAATCTGTTTTGAATATTTAAAATTTTCCATTGTGCTTGTTGCTTCTGATTCTACTATGATTTTTTCTTGGGATATTCCATTTGCAACAAGGTAATTTTTCATAGCTTCACCTTCGGAAATAGTTTCACCAAAACCTATTCCACCGGTTACTATAACTTCGAGATCAGGGTGTTGGTTAAGAAATTCAATCCCTTTGTCCAATCGGAATTGCAGGGTCTTAGTCAGTTCTCCTTCTTTTACACCACCGCCGAGAATTACCACATAGTCCACATCAGTGTAACTGTCAGCCTTGAGAGTAGAGAATATAAGACCTTCTACTAAAACAAAGGAAATTACAAATCCCCAAATACATATTTTTATTGACCTTCTAAGAAACACATTTCTTATTTTCGATATACTGAATAATCCCTTTATTTTGAGTAAATTATAAACAACAAGTACAGTTCCGGCAAGCAGAGGAAACATAATGCCGAAATTGATTACAGAGCCTGTTGCCAGTAATACAATGCTATCGATTACACCTGCAATACCTATAATAAAAGAAATACATGTTATTATCCTGTCTGATACGCGCCTCATAAATAATAAATACCCCTTAATATTAATTGTGTAAAACCCTCTATACTAATTATAACTTATAAAATAGATTGTGAAAGTATAAAGAAAGAATATTTAATAGAAATTTAATATACTTTCTTTTAAGTAGCTTTTCATCTATATCAGGTATGGTCTAATATACGAGTTGAGTGAGCGGAAAAGCAGGAAATTTAGAAAATTTGTCGAATAAATAAAAAAAGAGAAAATGTGAGGTGCTTATATGAAAATAACATTTTTAGGGGCAGCAAAAACCGTTACAGGTTCGTGTTATTTGGTTGAAACCCAGAATACAAAGTTTTTGGTGGACTGCGGCTTGTTCCAAGGTCATGTAAAAGAAGATGCTTTAAATTCCGAAGATTTTCCCTTCAATCCGTCAGAATTGGATTACATATTTTTAACTCATGCTCATATTGACCATAGCGGTCGAATTCCTAAAATATACAATGATGGGTTTAAAGGAGAAATATATGCAACAAAGGCAACTGTCGAATTATGCGCAATAATGCTTCCTGACTGTGGTCATATACAGGAATTTGAAAATGAATGGCAGAACAAAAAGAGGATAAGATCAGGTAAACCACCGATTGAACCCATTTATACATATCAGGATGCACTTGATAGCATGAAACTTTTTAAAAAAGTAAGCTATGGAGAGGCTTTGAAGATTAATGATGAAATAAGGGTTCGTTTCAATGATGCAGGACATATTTTGGGTTCTGCCATTATTGAGTTCTGGATTGAGGAAAAAGGTAAGGAAACCAAGATAGTCTTTTCTGGAGATCTTGGCAACAAGGGCTTACCTATTCTTAGAGATCCATCAATTATTGAAGGTACAGACTACCTGATAATTGAGTCGACTTATGGTAATAGGTTACATAAAGATAATAGTAATAGATTTGAATATTTTGTCGATATAATTAATGAAACTATAAACAACGGGGGAAATGTGGTGATACCTTCCTTTTCTGTAGGAAGAACGCAGGAAGTAATATATGAACTCAATAAGGAAAAAGAAAAATATGATGATAAGCTGAAGAAATTGTTCAGGACGCCTGTTTTTGTCGACAGTCCGTTAGCAATATCAGCTACTGAAGTGTTTAGAAACAATCTGGATTGTTATGACGAAGAAGCTCGTGATTATATAGACAACGGAGACAATCCCTTGGACTTTCCAGGGTTACGGTTTACCAGATCGTCAGAGGAGTCGAGAGCTCTGAATGAAAGGACTGACAGTTCAATAATCATTTCAGCAAGCGGTATGTGTGAAGCCGGAAGAGTTAAACATCATCTCAAGCATAATTTGTGGAAGAAAGAATCCACTGTTTTGTTTGTAGGCTATCAGGCTCAAGGGACTTTAGGCAGAAAACTTGTTGATGGTGCAAAAAAAGTTAAGATTTTTGGAGAGGATATAACTGTTAATGCACGTATTGAAGTAATAGAGGGATTCTCAGGACACGCTGATAAAAACGGATTGTTGGAATGGCTCGGTGCATTCAACCGGAAACCGTCAAAAGTTTTTATCGTGCATGGCGAAGAAGAGGCTATGATTGAGTTTTCAAGTGAAATCAATGACAAGTTCAATATTGAGACGATAATTCCTGAAAAAGGTGAAAGCTTCATTATAACTGCCGATAAACTGCTAGTGGCTCCTGATAAGGTTAAATCGACAATTTCCTTCAAACGTCTCGCTATTATTGATACACTTGAGACCTTAAAGGAAGAAATTGATGAACTTTCTGATATTCTTATGAATGATTTGAAAAAGGATAAGTCGGATGTTGAAGTTGATGAAATCAGGGCCAGACTTAAAAATGTGGAAAAGTCAATAGCAGATACGTTGAAGTAAACTTTATGAATAAACTCCAGTAAGGGAGGATATAAATGTTAAGGAATGTGAAGATTGGGTTTAAAATTACTGCCTTGACTATCATGGTAATTATTTCTTTATCGTCTTCATTTATAGGAGTATTTAAAATAATACAGAACACTTTACTTGAGCTGAATTCAAAAGGAACTTATGAAGTAATAAACCAGACAACAAATAACCTGGAAATCATCCTTAAAAGTATAGATGATATTGCAATGCAGATAAGCAGGGATGAGGAAATTGGGCAAAAAGTTGTTGATATGACTAATGCAAAAAATGAATCGGATGTTTACAGAATTCAATATGAAATACAAGCATTATTGAACAAATATTTGGGTTCAAATGTGGATGTTGATTGTGCTGTCATAGTTACGCCCAATCACAGATCTTCTGCTTCTGGACAAAAATCAGTGGCAATAGATTTTGATTTAGACGATTCAGTTACTATCAAAACATTTATGGAGAGTAGAGCTAAATCCATGTGGTTTGATACTCACCCCAAAGATGTGGCAATTGCCGGAGGTACAGTACCTTTTGGCGGCAATATAATCTCAATGGCAAAGGCTATTTATACACCTACAAGTTTAAAGAGTGTAGGAACATTATATATACTTATAAAGGAGTCAATGATAACTAGTGTAGTTAAAGAGGTTAATCTTACAAACAAAGGTCTGTTTTATATTGTTGGGGAAAATGGAAATCTGATTTATAACATTAAAAAGTTGAAAGACGGAGGGCTTTTATTGAGAGACCTCAATACTCCTGAAAATAAAGAGTTCAGGTATATCTCTGAAGAAACATTTAATATGATAAAGCAGGAGAGGAGCGGCAAATCGGCAAAAAATATACTTACTGCAAAGGTAAACGGCGAAAATGCGGTAATTGCGCACTCAACAATTGATAGTATAGGAGACACTGAACTAGGGTGGACACTTGTATCTGTAACTAAAACTGAAGATATATTTGAAAGCATTACAGAGATATTGATTCGGGTGGTATTTCTTTGTATAGTATGTGCCGCTATAGGACTCTTTCTTTCCTTCTTAATGGCCAAAGACATTACAAAAGCCTTTAAAAAATTAATGGGAAAAATGGATCAGGTAAAAAAAGGAAATTTAGATATCGAGTTTAAAGTTGACAGAAAAGATGAGATAGGTTATCTGGAGAAAAGCTTTGAAAATATGCTTGCAAGCTTAAAAGATCTGGTTAATAGAATCAGACATGCATCTAGTGTTTCTATTGACTCTTCACAGACACTTTCTGCTGCGTGTGAAGAAAACTACGCTTCTATTGAGGAACTCAATTCACTTATACACGCGCTCACAGAAAATTTTCACAAACAATCCCAAAATGTGGTTTTAGGAAAGAATGAAGTTGGTGATATTAAAGAAAGAATTGGCAGGGCTAAAGGTAATTTAGAAGTTACAGATGAGATTGTACTTAAATCAAGGCAATTAAGTGACTTAAATAAAAACTCAGTTTCTTTACTATATAATATGTCCGATAACATAAAAAAAGCCATGGATATTATAAGCTTAGAGTTCAAAGAACTTATAATTGCTTCTTCCGAAATTGGAAAAATAACGCAAGCTATAACGAGAATTTCCGATCAGACAAAACTTCTGGCATTAAATGCAACCATAGAATCTGCAAAAGCGGGAGCACATGGCAAAAGCTTTGCTTTAGTGGCATCTGAAATCAAGAAACTATCAATACAATCCAAGGAGTTTGTATTGAACATTGACCAAAAGGTAAAAAATATAGTTGGCAAGATTGAAAAAGCCGGCTCTTCGGTAACATCGTTAAATGGAGTTATAAAAGATAGTGAAAATACCATTACAAGTGTAGTAGACAGTTTTGACAATAATATGAACTTCTTAAACACTATTGTCAGTCAGATAGAAAATATTAAGGAATCAATAAACTCCATTGAAAGCTCTGGAAATGACATTATAACAATAATCGAGAGCATAAGCGAAAGCCTGGAATCGGATTTGGACTATATTGACAATATAAATTCTACTACAGGTGAACAATTCAAAATGGTTGAACAGTTAGTGGAAAAATCTGAAGAAATGCTTTGCTTCGCACAGGATCTTGAACAGGTTGTGAACAATTTTCAATCGTAATAAAATGAAATTTGACTTGTCATGTGGATTTGGTTGATCAGAAAAAATCATAGGATGTTCAAAAGCACGAGGTATATATAGAAACCGATATTAGCTCCAATAGAGGAGGAAATCACATGCTGAAGAATATGAAGATAAGTATTAAAATTACTGCACTTACTGTTATAATAATTGTCTCTTTATCCATTTCATTTATTATGACTTTTAAAATCATTCAGGACACATTGCTTGAGCAGAACTCAAAAGGAACTTATGAAGTAATAAATCAGACTACTAATAATCTGCAGATAATTCTTGAAGGTATAGATACTATGGCAATGGAGATAAGCAGAGATGATGAAGTCGCTCAAAGAATAATAAAAATGGATAGCGCAAAGGATGAAGCAGAACAAAATAGATATCAGTCTGAAATAAAGACTTTATTGTCCGATTATGTAGATTCAAACTTAGACCTTGATCTTGCTCTTGTTGTTACACCGAAAAATAGAACGGTTACTTCCGGGCAGAAAGCAGTGAGAAGTGATTATTCTATTGAGAATTCATCAACTGTTAAGACTTATATTGACAGCAAATCCAAATCAATGTGGTTTGATACCTATGCACAGGATATAGACATTAACGGAAGTACTATTCCTAAAGGCGGCAGGATAATTACCCTTGCAAAGAGTATTTATGCATCAACGAGTTTAAAAAGTGTTGGTACATTGTATCTGTTTATAAAAGAGACAGTGATAACTGATGTAGTTAAAGATGTTAACCTTACAAATAATGGTCAGTTTTATATAGTGGGAATGAATGGGAATTTGGTTTATAATGGGAATAGAATAGACCACGGAGGACTTTTGTTAAAAGATATCAACACCTCCGAAAACAAAGACTTAAGGTATATTTCCGAAGATATTTTTAAACGAATAAAGCCCGAAACAAAGGATGTTCCTGTTGAAAATATAATAACTGAATCAGTAGGCGGTGAAGTCTCTGTAATTACACATGAAACAATAGAAAGTATAGCTAACACACCTCTAGGGTGGACGTTGGTATCTGTAACCAGGACTAAAGATATTTTTGCAAGTATCAATAAAGTAATGTTAAGGATTATAGTTTTAAGCATAGTATTAATGGCTATAGGGCTATTGCTTTCAATTGTTATAACCAGGGACATTACGAAAGCTTTCAGAAAATTAATGGGAAAAATGGATGAAGTCAAGAAGGGAAACCTTAACATTGAGTTCAAAATCGACAGAAAAGATGAGATTGGTTACCTTGAAAAAAGCTTTGAAAGTATGGTGCGAAGTCTGAAAGAACTTGTTGTCAAAGTAAGGAGTGCATCTTTTATTTCCATTGATTCTTCACAGACACTCTCAGCTTCATGTGAAGAAAACTACGCATCTATTGAAGAACTCAATTCACTTTTGCAGATGCTTACAGATGACTTCCATAAACAGTCCGGCAACATAGTTTTAGGAAAGAAAGAAGTTGATGAAATTAAAGACAGGATCTACAGGGCGAAAGGTAATATAGAAGTTACCGATGAGATTGTTTTAAAATCAAGGCAGTTAAGTGATTTAAACAAAAATTCCGTCTCTTTGCTATACAATATGTCTGACAATATTAAAAAAGCCATGAATAACATAAGCGCAGAATTCAGAGAACTTATTTTAGCATCTTCCGAGATTGGAAAAATAACGCAGGCCATAACAAGAATTTCAGACCAGACCAGACTTTTAGCTTTAAATGCAACAATTGAATCAGCAAAAGCCGGTGTTTACGGTAGAAGCTTTGCACTTGTAGCGGAAGAAATAAAGAAACTGTCAATACAGTCAAAGGAGTTTGTATCAAGTATTGATAATAAGGTAAGAAATATTGTTGGAAAGATTGAAAAAGCAGGGACTTCAGTATCATCCTTAAATGGAGTTGTAAATGAAAGTGAACATACTATTACAAGTGTTGTAGACAGTTTTGATAACAATCTGAGCTTTTTGAATACAATTGTCAGTCAGATAGAGAATATTAAAGAATCAATAAACTCTATTGAAAGTTCGGGGAATGATATTATAACTATAATTGAAAGTATAAGCGGAAGTATAGAAACAGACATCGACCACATAGACAATATAAATACCACTACTAATGAGCAATTTAAAATGGTTGAACAATTAGTAGAAAAATCTGAGGAACTTCTTTACATTGCAAAGGATCTTGAAGATGTAGTGAACAATTTCCATGTATAATTATTACAAAGAAGAGTTAAAAATGCCCGATAAGTGTACGGGCGTTTTTTTTATTAAGTGCATACATAAGAAACAGGGTGCATATTATTTAAGTGAAGAAAAATGTGGAAGAAACATTGTGAAGCAATTTTTTTCTTCACATTTTTTAAAAGCACCTAAAAGGACAATTTGTAATTGACAATAGGTGCTTTATATTTGATAATAGTTATAATACGTTGTTAAATCAGACTTATAGTTTATAAATATATTGATGGGGGATATGTCAATGAAGAAACTAATGCTTGGTAATGAGGCTGTCGCCAGAGGAGCTTTTGAGGCCGGCGTAACTGTTGCTGCTGCTTATCCTGGCACACCAAGTACGGAAATAACAGAGAATATAGCAAAATATGATGAGATTTATGCTGAATGGTCACCAAACGAAAAGGTTGCTCTTGAAGTGGCTGTTGGGGCTTCTATAGCCGGTGCCAGATCCATTTGCTCAATGAAGCATGTAGGCCTTAATGTTGCTGCTGATCCATTATTTACAGCGTCTTACACGGGTGTAAACGGGGGTTTGGTAATAATGGTGGCCGATGATCCCGGGATGCACAGTTCACAGAATGAGCAGGACAGCAGGTTTTATGCAAGGGGATCGAAGGTTCCGATGCTTGAGCCTTCAGATAGCCAGGAATGTAAAGATTATGTTAAAAAAGCTTTTGAAATCAGTGAAAAATACGACACTCCGGTTATTGTCAGATTATCGACAAGGGTATCACATTCACAGAGTGTGGTAGAAACATCGGATAGAATTGACTTCAAGCTTAGGGATTATGTAAAGAATCCGGGAAAGTTTGTAATGATGCCTGCAATGGCCAGAAAGAGACATGTTGAAGTTGAAAAGAGAATGGCAGATTTAAGGGACTTTTCAAATACAGAAGAACTCAACAGGATTGAGTGGGGAAGCAAGGATATTGGAGTTATTACCAGTGGTATTGCTTATCAGTACGCAAGAGAAGTTTTCGGCGATGTATCTTATCTGAAGCTTGGAATGGTTTATCCCCTTCCTGATAAATTAATCAAAGAGTTTGCAAGTCAGGTTAAGACACTTTATGTAATCGAAGAGCTTGAACCTTTCATAGAAGATTTTGTAAAATCACTTGGTATCAAAACGATAGGAAAAGATATCCTGCCGGTAATGGGCGAGTACAGTGCAAGCCTCTTAAGTGATAAGATATTCGGTAAAAACAAAGAATCGGTAAACGTTACTGACGAGGAAATACCTGTAAGACCTCCTGTTATGTGTCCGGGATGTCCTCACCGTGGCATGTATTATGTATTGAAAAAATTGAAACTGACAGTCAGCGGAGATATTGGCTGTTATACTCTTGGAGCTCTTCCGCCCACGCAGAGCATGGATACATGTATTTGTATGGGTGCAAGTATCGGTGCGGCACATGGTATGGAAAAGGCAAGAGGAACTGAGTTTGGAAAGAAAACGGTTGCTATTTTAGGTGATTCTACGTTTATCCACTCAGGTATAACAGGGCTGATTGATATAGTATATAACAAAGGAAATTCAACGGTAATAATCCTTGATAACTCGATTACCGGAATGACCGGTCATCAGCACAATCCAACAACCGGTTTTACCATCAAGGGAGAGCCGGCAAAACAGGTGGATCTTGAAAAACTGTGCAAAGCGGTAGGTATAGAAAGAGTAAGGATTGCAGACCCGTTTAATCTGAAGGAATTTGAAAAGGTTGTAAAGGAAGAAATAGAGGCTGAAGAATCGTCGGTTATTATATCGCAAAGACCTTGTGCGTTGTTAAAACATGTTAAGTTTGAAGGAACACTCAGAATAAACCGGGATAAGTGTAAAAAGTGTAAACTCTGTATGTCTGTGGGATGTCCTGCTATTGTTGACAAAGGTGATCATATAGAGGTAAATGAAGCTTTATGTGTGGGTTGTACACTTTGCACCAAGGTATGTAATTTTGATGCTTTTGAAAAGGCTGGTGAATAAATTATGGAAAAGCTTAATATAATGATAGTCGGAGTTGGTGGACAGGGGACGCTGCTTGCGAGCAGAGTTTTAGGAAATGTAGCGATGAAAATGGATCATGATGTTAAAGTATCTGAAGTTCATGGTATGTCGCAGCGTGGTGGAAGTGTTGTTACCTATGTTAAAATGGGTAAAAAGGTTTACTCGCCTATAATTGAAAAAGGTGAGGCTGATATTATTATAGCGTTTGAGAGATTGGAAGCCCTTAGGTGGATCGGTTATTTAAAAAAAGATGGAACTCTTATACTAAATGATCAGAGAATTGATCCAATGCCTGTAATAACCGGTAATGCAAAGTATCCGGAAAGTATAGTTGAGAAAATTAAAAATAATTTTGCAAATGTTGTGGCAATAGATGCTCTCGAAATTGCAAAGCAGTGCGGAAACATAAAGGCTGTAAACACTGTTTTGTTGGGGCTTTTGGCTAAGTCTACAGCTATAGACAAACAAGTCTGGATTGAATCACTAAAACAAAATGTTCCCTCAAAAGCACTAGAGGTTAACCTTAAAGCTTTTGAAGCCGGGTATATGGATAACGGATACTAATGTTACTTCATTGTAACACCAAAAAGTTTACTATATGTAATTTTATAAAAACAGGGGGTAGAAATGTATGCAGTACTGGAATCCTACATTTGAATGTTTGCAAAGAGAAGAAATGAAGAAAGTCCAGTCAGAGAGGCTGATTAATACCGTCAAGAGGATTTATCACAATGTTCCTTTTTATAGGGAAAAGATGCAGAAAAAAGGTTTGGAACCTGGCGATATAAAATCTGTGGATGATTTGAGAAATTTGCCGTTTACCTATAAGCAAGACTTAAGAGATAACTATCCTTATGGGCTGTTTGCAGCACCCTTAAGTGAAATAGTAAGAATTCATGCTTCTTCAGGAACTACCGGCAAGCAGACAGTTGTTGGTTATACAAGAAAGGATATTGATACATGGTCTGAAGTAATGGCGAGAACTTTTACAAATGCTGGGGCAAGCAAGGAATCAATAATTCAGGTTGCTTACGGATACGGGTTGTTTACCGGAGGACTAGGTGCCCATTATGGAGCTGAAAGAGTAGGAGCATCGGTTATCCCTATTTCAGGTGGTAATACAAAACGACAGCTTCAACTGATGAAGGATTTCGGAACAACTATTCTTGCTTGTACTCCTTCTTACGCCCTTTTCATGGCCGAAGAAATGGAAGAGATGGGAATAAAGAAGGAAGAATTAAAATTAAAAGCAGGTGTTTTTGGCGCAGAGCCATGGACTGAAAACATGAGAAAAGAAATTGAAGAAAGACTTGGAATTATGGCAATAGATATATATGGATTAAGCGAGATTATCGGACCGGGTGTTGCTACAGAATGTAGTTTAAGGTGTGGAATGCACATAGCCGAAGATCATTTCATTCCTGAAATAATAGATCCAGTGACCGAAGAGGTACTTCCTTACGGAAGCAAAGGTGAACTTGTATTTACTACTGTAACAAAAGAAGGCCTGCCGCTTATAAGATACAGGACAAGAGATATATCTACCCTGAACTATGAAAAGTGTGAGTGCGGAAGAACTGCAGTCAGAATGTCAAAAGTTTCGGGAAGAACCGATGATATGCTTATTATAAGAGGAGTAAACGTATTCCCGTCACAGGTTGAGAGCGTACTTCTTGAAGTAGCTGAAGTAGCGCCGCATTATCTGCTGATCGTAGATAGAATTGATAATCTGGATCAACTTGAAGTTTGGGTTGAAATGAACCAGAATATGTTTTCTGATGAAGTCAAAAAAATTGAAGAAGTTGAGCGTAAAATCAGAAAAGAACTAGATAGTGCTATTGGTATCAATGCAAAAGTTAAACTTGTTGAACCAAAGACAATTGAAAGAAGCGAAGGAAAAGCAAAACGTGTTATTGATAAACGAAAACTGGTTTAAGGTTGTTTAGTGTATTAATAAAAACGAAATTTTAATAATATTGAGGAGGGAATGGTAATGCTTATAAAACAAATATCTGTATTCATAGAAAACAAGTCGGGAAGATTGGCGGAAGTAACACAGATTTTAGGGCAGAACGATATTGATATCAGTGCATTATCTATAGCTGATACTACTGACTTTGGAATTTTGAGACTTATTGTCAATAATCCAGATAAAGCGGAAAAAGCATTAAAGGATAATGAGTTTACTGTGAGCTCCACAAATGTAATTGCCATTGCAGTTGAAGACAGGCCGGGAGGACTTGCAAAAGCTTTAACTGTATTGGAAAAGCAGGGAATAGGGATAGAGTACATGTATGCATTTGTAGGAAAGTCCTCTGATGAAGCACTTGTAATTATAAGAGTTGATGAAGCAGATAAGGCTATAGATGTTTTAGCTAAAGGTGATATAAAGGTGTTGTCGTCGGAAAGTGTATATAAATTGTAAGTTGAAAGTACATGGAATCTATGAACTTGTGATATAAGCCTTGTGAAATATAATTTCACAAGGCTTTTTGAAGAAGTTTGGAAATTATTTTACATAAGGGTAAGTATGTACGGATAGTGGAATTTAATTTGTAAATAGTCAGATACTAAATTGATAGGGATGGTTGTTATGGAGATAAAAAAGGAGCCTTTAGCCTATAGAATGCGTCCTAAAACATTAGAAGAGTTTTTTGGGCAGGAGGATATTGTTGGGAATGGAAAACTTCTTTACAGAATGATTAAAGCTGACAGAATAACCTCGGTTATACTTTACGGGCCTCCCGGCACGGGCAAAACATCTTTAGCAAGGATTATTGCCAACACGACGAAGGCAAATTTTGAAAAGTTGAACGCAGTTACAGCCGGGGTTGCAGATATAAAAAGAATTGTAGCAGACACCCGCAACCAGATTCTTAACCCCAGCTTAAAAACTGTGCTTTTTGTTGACGAAATACACCGGTTTAACAAAGCACAACAGGATGCATTGTTACCTTATGTAGAGGACGGAACAATTATTTTGGTTGGAGCTACAACGGAAAACCCTTACTTTGAGGTAAACAAGGCATTAATTTCGAGGTCTTCGGTATTTATGCTAAAGCCCTTAGGTAGTGAGGCAATCATTTCAATAGTAAAAAATGCTCTTAATGATAAGGAACGTGGGCTTGGAAATTATGATATTGAGATTGATAATGAAACACTAAATTTTGTTTCCGAGTTTTGTAACGGTGATGCTCGGATAGCATTAAATGCAATTGAGCTTGCGGTTCTGACTTCAACAATGGATGAAGACGGAAGAATATTAATCGACATAAGAACTATCGAAGAATGTATACAGAAGAGGGTTTTGAAGTTTGATAAGACAGGTGAAGGACATTATGATAATATAAGTGCATTTATAAAATCCATGAGGGGAAGCGACCCTGATGCTGCAGTTCTTTATCTTGCCCGGGCGCTATATGCAGGGGAAGACCCGATGTTTTTGGCAAGACGGATAATGATTTGTGCTTCAGAAGATGTAGGTACAGCGAATCCGACTGCACTCCAGGTTGCAGTTGCAGCTGCACAGGCTGTAAATATGGTAGGTATGCCGGAAGCACGTATAATTCTCTCCCATGCTGCCATAACCGTTGCAACAAGTCCTAAGTCAAATTCCTGCTATGTGGCAATTAATAAGGCACTTAGTGATGTTGAAAGTAAAAATACCGGTGAAGTTCCAATGCATCTTAGAAATGCGGTAACTGCCGGGATGAGTGATTTGGGATATGGTAAAGGTTACAAATATGCACATGATTTCCCGGGGAATTTAGTAGATCAGGAATATCTGCCAAGTGAAATGAAGGGTACGGTGTACTATAATCCTACTTCTAACGGGTATGAAGCAAAAATTAAAGAATGGCTTGAGAAGAGAAGAAACAAAAGATAAAAGGGTGAAAAGGTCACAAATAAAAAAGCCATGGCTTGAAGGCCAAAGCTACAATGAAAAAACTGAACAACCATCAATCAATTATAGCGATCTTATTATCATTAGCGAACTTAATAACTTCTTTCTTATATTGATCGAAGTAATCCCAGTCCATGACTTTTGTAAGAATAATTGATTGGCCGTTTCTTCTTAGGACAAATTCAATTTTTTCAGTGGTTTTTTTGCTAAAAAGCTTCTTTTCGGTATGATAGCCGAGTTTGATTTTGTCGATGTCACTATAACCGAGAACTATCGGCTTACCGTGTTTATCAATAATAGTAAGAGATGTCCATTCTCTGTCACATGAAACGAGCCTGGTTTTCATAAAAATCACTTCCTTCCCGATACGAAAAATAATTCAATAAATTTGTCTTTTTATCTATATATTTATCTCTATCTATATCTATGTATTTATTCAGGTAAAAATTTATGCGGGATTTAAATTGTAAAAAACTAGCGAGTTTATCTGTTTAATTAAAACTGCAAAATAGTTAAGTGGTCTTAAAAAAGTTTTACGGAAAATAAATATTGCACTTTCCAAAAAAACTAGTATAGTATTAATAGGTAATATAATCTTGCTTAATTTTATTATACCATATAAATGAATACATAGAAATAAATATTATAAATATTCCTATGTATCACCGGTTAAAACAAAATCTTTAAGAAAATAATATTAGAAAAGGGAGGATTCATGGTGGACACAAATTCAGATAATCTTATCAAATGGCTTTTTGAAACCGATGCTATAAGGGTTTGTCCTCAGAATAAACCGTTTTGGTATACATCAGGCACAATTGGACCCTATTTTATTAATACTCATTTCCTGTATGGGAGTGAAGAGAAAGCCAATAAACTATTAAAACTTATTGACGCAGAAAAGGAAAATATTTTCAGTTGTCCTGTAAAAGTACTGGGAGAAACACTCAAAAACTATGAAAGCGATAAAATTTACAGAGCTTTAATGGATCAGATGGCAGATTTTATTAAGTCAAATATTAATGTAAATGAGATTGACTATATTTCCGGCGGAGAACGAAGGGACTGGTTTTTCTCTCCTGTTCTCGCAAAACTGCTTGATAAACCCCATATTACAATATATAAAGATATGACTTCTGTAATATCAATAGATGATAAAGTTGAAGAAGTTAACAGCCTTGAAGGTAAAAATGTTCTTCATATTGCCGACCTCATAACAGAAGCTTCAAGTTATGAGAGAGCCTGGATTCCTGCAATCTCCAACAAGGGCGGAAATTTAAAATGGAGCGTAGTTGTTGTTGACAGAAAGCAGGGGGGAGAAAAGGTATTAAGCAACTATAACGTAAAATCATATTCTATGGTAGGCATAGATGTAAATCTGTTCAAAAGTGTCTTACGTATGGGTATGATAAGTGAAAAGCAGTTTGAAATGATTGACGAATATATGATAAATCCAAAAGAATCAATGGCACGATTCTTGAAGGAAAATCCCGATTTTCTTGAGCAGGCATTAAAGTCTGATGATAAGTCAAAAGAGAGAGCTAAACTAATGCTCGAAAAGAATCCATACGGTCTGTAAAATCATTTTCACGATTATATAGTTAGGAATGCTGAAAATATGACTTCGGACATATTTTCACTTCCTGCCTTGTAATTTGTTCAATTCATTTTTGTATCCTACTGTTTTAAAATTCAATTTTCTGATGCCAATATATAGTCTGTTTATATAGCTTCCTATTAATCGTAGCATTAATTTTGCCGATATCTATTAAAGGATGGATTTATTCACATCATGATATCAAAGTGTTTCGCCACTAAAGAGAGCATAAAAGCTGATTTTTATGATTTAATAACAAAGTGTTTTATCACATAACCGATATTGCTTTTGCCGTGGAATGAATATTTTATATGGTTGTAAATGTAAAATATTCGCAAAAACAAAAGGAGGAAAATGAATGAAAAAAACATTGTTAAAGGTCTTTGCGTTGATGCTATGTGTTGCGTGTATTGCATCATTTACGGGATGTAACAAAAGTCGTCCAGTTGAAGCCGGTAACGATACACAGACACCTGAAGCAAGTAACAAAAAAGCAACTGAAACAATTGATCTCAATGGCGATACAATAAAGATATCGGCGTGGTGGGATTCAACACCAACTGATGAAGATGGTAAAGCAGCCATTGCCGCTTTGGAAGAAAAATATAACTGTAAAATTGAATATGTAAATATTCCGTTTGATTCATATGTAAGCAAATTCAATGCATCTGTTCTCGCCGGAGAACCTGTTGCAGATATTGCATATATGGAAGTAACAAGGGCTATACCTGCTCTGGCAAAAGCCGGCACTATCATACCTGTTGACGAATATTTTGACTTCAGCGATCCGAAATGGCCTTCCAATATTAATCAAATGGGGCGTTATGCAGGTAAACAGTACGGATTTTCTAATTACTCATGGGATGCATCAGGTTTTTACTATAATAAGGAATTGATTGAAAAGGCAGGAGTTCCTGATCCGTTTGATTTACAGGAGAAAGGTGAGTGGAACTGGGATACATTTCTTGAAACTGCAAAAGCAACTACTAAGGACACTGACGGCGATGGAACAAATGATCAATGGGGATTGGTATCGCAGATGTATAGCTTGCACAATCCTATGGTATTATCAAACAACGGGGAATTTATAAAAATGACAGATGACGGAGAAGCTCAATATATGTTGGATACTCCTAATACTATGGAAGCACTTCAGTTTTTAAATGACTTGTATAATAAATACAAAGTAATAATGCCTCCAAGGGATGAAAATGATTGGTATGATGCTCCGAAGGCTTTTTCACAGGGGCTTGTTGCCATGTTTTTTGGATGGGAATGGGATGGAGTTGATTTTAAAAAGTCAATGAATACGGAGTTTGGCTTTGTGGCTTTCCCAAAAGGACCAAAGGCCTCTGAATATATTGTTCCTATCCATACGGAAGCGAAGGTATATGTAATGCCAAAAGGTGCCAAGCATCCTAAAGAGGCTGCCAAGATTTTTGAGGAATTATCCTCGTTTGACAAAGAAAAAGATTTAATATCATTCAAAGAATGGCTGAATCTTGGTTTGTATAATGATAAGTATTTGCCGACAGCGGATAAGATATATGGCAAAGGAAAATCAACTTTATACGCCGGATATCAGACTTATGACTATACCCTTAGAAGTGCATTTACAGAAAAAGTAATTAAAGGCAATATGTCAATAGAAGATTTTGTGACAGGACATAAAGAAGAACTCCAAAAAGCTCTTGATAATGAATTTTAATTAGTGTACCAATAAAAATTAAATATATTTATAGTCGGCAGGTGGCCTTATATGACATAAAACCGCCTGCCGTATTGAGCATTAATTTAGTTGAGAATAAGTTGGGATTATATATTATAGCTTTTTAGGCAGTGATTAATGTTCTGTTTTTATGTGAATTTATTAAAGTGGTTCTTTCCAAGTTTTCATAAATAGTAGGAGGCAAAATAAATGAATTACTTTAAAAGCTTTAGAAAATTCTTTCAGGAGGGTGGCAAACATCTTAAGAATTTTGTTGTTGACATTTCAATATTGTTGAAAAAGATGTTTGTTTCCAAAAGTATATCTGGAATTAAAAATAGATCGAAACAAAATAAAAAATTCAAATTGCCTTCTTCTATCAACATTGAAACAATTCTTGATTTTTTCAGTATGCCTCTAAGAAATATCAAGATCCATACTCGTCTTCTGATTTCTATTACAGGAATTGTATTTATTCTTCTGATTGTTACCAGTTTTCTGTCGTATAACAAGTCAAGCAATGCAATAAAAAATAAAATAAGTACGTACTCAATACAGATTACAAACCAGATAGGGGATATATTAAGTAAAGATATCAAAAGGATCGAGAACTTTATTTATGAGATGTCAACCAACAGTTCAGTTACAAGAAATTCCTTGCAGGACACTTTAGCTAAAATAATTGATCCTAAAACAGATGTATTCTATGATAAACAAGTTATGGGGGAATATGCGAAGTATCTGGCAAATCAATTAGGTACTATGGGAAGCAGTATAGCTATGTTCAAAGTGATTTTGCCTGACTATACCAGTATAGACTATGGTAGTAACATTATACCCGATGAAGATATAAAAAAGCTTATTGAAGATATGAATAAGTCAAGTGACACAAACTACTTCAGTTTTTATATTTCTCCTAATGCCCGTAATGGGAAGGGGTGTTATCCGGTTATAAGCAATAAAGTTATATCAGTTACAAATGGGAAATATATTGGAAATATTATCTGTGTACTTAGAGATGACTATCTTCTGAATCAGTATAAGTCAATTGATTTAGGAGAGGATACTGGCATTTTTATAGTCGAAAGTAATGGGATTGTGGTATCGAGTAATAACGAAAAAATTGAAACCGGGAAGGTTTTTCATGATATAAATTTTATTAATCAGCTTAAAATAAAGAACAGTGAGAAAAAATACGATTTTCAGGCGAAAATTAATAATAAGAATTATCTTATTACACATACATATTTGGATAAATATAATTGGTGTGTAGTGAGTACCATTCCGAACTCTTATCTTAATAAAGAATCAAACAGCCTTTTATGGACAATGTTATACATCTTTATTATCTGTTTGGTGTTTACAGTTATACTTTCGTTTTTAATAACCCGCAGCATCTCAAAACCTTTAGGAAAGCTGGTAACTCTCATGAAGATGGGGAGAAACGGAAATCTTGCCATTGACATAGAGGATGATAAAAAGGATGAAATAAGTGTGGTAATGAATAATTTTAATGAGATGATCGGCAATATAAGAAAGGTGGTAACAAATGGTGATGAGTCTGCCAGAAAGGTTCTTAAGAGTGCTGAGGAAATAAATGCATATGTGAAAAGGTCAACTCAATTGACGTCGAAAATTGCAGCAACCACCATGGAAATTGCCGAAGGTGCATCTTCACAAGCTATGGAAATATCCGATGCATCTATATATATGAGTAATCTGTATGATGGAATAGTCAAGGTGCAGGGTGAAGTTGTGAATGTTTCAGAAATTGCAACTGATACTTATAACTTGAGTGAAAAAGCATTATTTTCGGTTAAATCCCTGAAGGAAAAGTCTGCTGAGACCGGTGAGGTATCAAATAAGATTAAAAATGACATTACTATCCTTAAAAATGATGCTAAGGAAGTAAAGAAGATTATAAAACTCATTATGGATATAGCCAGCCAGACGAAGCTTATTGCACTAAATGCTACCATTGAAGCGGCTAAGGCAGGTGAAACAGGAAAAGGCTTTGCAGTAGTTGCTACAGAGGTTAAAAAGTTGGCAAACAGGATTAAAGAAGCATCTGATGTGGTTAACAAGATACTAAATAATATACAGCAAAAAACTGAAACTACGGTAGAATATGCAAACAGTACAAGTCATATAATGAGTGAACAAATGGAGGCTGTACATGAGACGGACAATACTTTTAAAACAATAATTAACGGAATGAGCATTGTTACTAAACAGATACAGGAGGTCACAGATCAGGTAAGAAAAATTGCATCACTCAATGAGCTTACGAAAAACTCGTTAAAGAGGGTAGCCGTTGTTTCTGAAGAAGCGGCAGCAACTACAGAGGATGTTTCTGCAAATACTCAGGAACAGATGAATGAAGCAGAAGAACTTTCCGGGTATGCCGGTGAGCTGAGTAAAATGGCACAGGAACTCAATAAAGCCTTATCAATATTTAAACTGGACTAAGCGTGAATATTATTTGTGAGAAAGAAAAATCTGGAAGAAATACTGTTAATTTGGAGTACATTAAGAAAGACCTTCATGAAAGTCTGTTGAATTTCATGAAGGTCTTTTTGTGTTATGCTTCTAATAGGCTGTTAACTGTTCTACTTAACCTTGAAGGAGGTTTCGGCAGACTGATTTCCGTCAGCATCTATATCCACAGTCATAACTAATTTGTAATTTCCACTTTCTATCCAGTCGGAAGAAAGTTTGATTTGGGATTGTGTATAGAAATCAGGAGATTTTGCTGAGAAAATCACATCACCGAAAGAATCCTTTATAGTCATAAACGGTGCCCTGATATCATAGTATGGTATTTCTATATACTCATCTTTGCTAAGGTCAAACAGCTTAAGTTGCCCTTGGTCTTTTCTTATTATTACTGTTCCTTTTCCAGATTTAAGTTTCTCGGAGAAGTAACCAAATGAACTGTAGCCATAAATGCTTGTTACACGGTTTCCGTATCTGTCGGCTATAACATTTGTTGTTTTCAGTGTTTCACCTGTCTTGTATATTGACTTGCTTGGGGTTAGCGTTATACTAAAGTCGGTTGAAAAATTCAAAGTAGTGAAATTACCGGAGAAATCTTTTTGTGAAGTCATGTTGTAAGCATAGGTGTTCTCATAATCGGTTTTTCCACATATAACATCCAAAGTATAGAATCCTTTTGGTACTTTAACGGAGTTGCTATTTGAAAGCTCAAGCCATGAAGATAAACCTGTCTTCGGATCACTGATAGTAGCATAGATGAAATCAAATTCTGATTTTTTATCAAGACTTA
This sequence comes from uncultured Acetivibrio sp., assembly GCA_964564015.1. Lineage (GTDB taxonomy): Bacteria > Bacillota > Clostridia > Acetivibrionales > Acetivibrionaceae > Acetivibrio. The sequence goes on along the minus strand of CAZLZR010000008.1, from coordinate 12,598 downwards.
CTACGGATAGATTCTTGGAATTAAATTCTACTGTCTGAGCAGCTTTAGTTTTTAACCCGACGGTTGTATCAGGTCTTGATAAAATACGTTCCATGGAGTATGTCTCAGGATTGTAGAGTGTTGTTATAAAGTTATATGTACCCTTTGAAAGATATACATCACTCATTGTTACATCCACATCGTTATAGCCCAGGTAGTACTGATAATTTGAATTGGGAAGTGTAAAGTAGTAAACACCTGGATTGTTAAGAAGTTTTCCATTCTCATCCTTAGCTGTAAAATTAACATTCTGTAATGTACTTGATGATAAACTATAATTTGCAGGAGACTTCCCGTCTTTGAAGTAAATAACAGGTTTACCGTCATTAGTTACTGTAGTAACAACAAAGTTATAGTTTCCTTTTGGCAAGGAAAGATACAATTCACCATTTAATAACTCACCGGACGAATAGTAGTATTCGTCTGTTGTAGTATTAGTTGCTTCAACGGAAGCATAAGTTGCTTTTGTTTTATCAGGAAGCTCTACTGTAAATTTAACTGCATTATTCTTGATTTCTCTGGTGGCACTTAATGCTGTTTCCGCCTGGATCAAGTAAGGAAGTTCCACAACCAATCTTAATTTATAATTCCCTGTAGCCAAACTCTGTGGCAGTTCAAAGTACATCCAATCAAGCATGTATTGATCATAAGATAATAATACATTATTTTTACTGTCAACAAGCTCAAGTGAGGCAGGGGATTTGTATTCGATTTCTATTGGTTCTTCAGGATCCACAGGCTCAGTAGGATCTTCCATAACTTTGATAGCTGTGTCGGCAGATTTAAATTCAACCTTTTTGGAATCGGTTCTGTAAGATAGGATGTTTTTACTGTCTAAGCCCATAAACAGATCTTCGTATGTATAGTCCATATATACAAGTCTGTTGCCATAACTGTCAGTTACAGAAGTATTAACATTTAAGGATTCTCCAGGGAGGAATTTAGTCTTGTCCAGACCAACTTTTCCGGTAAAGGTTCCACCAATTGTTACAGAAGTTTCCTCATCAGCTTCTAGGTCAGAGAGACTGCCTTGTAGTTCAATTATTGCACTTTGGTCGTCTTTTTGTCCTAAAATGTCAATGTAATAGGAATAATAATCAGGTGTTACATAGAGTTCAGGTATTTTGGTGACGTCTTCAAGCATAAAACCGGTAGAGAAATTGGAGTTCATTGGAGAAATTGAGAAAATTGACTCCTCAGGTGTAAAACCATGAATTCTTTCATAGGACATATCAACTTTTGAAAGGTTTGAAACATCGCTATCCATAGCTACGTAAAAGTTGCCGGAATCAATTTCAACTTCTTCAGACTTAATCATGTAAATAGGTTCTTTCGATGAAATTTCATAGGTTTCTTCATCAATATCTGCTGCAAGTACTTCAAAAGTATAAGTTCCAGGATTTAAAAAGGCTTCAAAGGATCCGTCTTCAGAATTCTGAGGTAGATAGCATGTGAAGCTCTGATTTGATTCCGGGAATTTATAGTTTGCATATACATTCTGGATCTCACTGGTAAGTCCTGTATCGACAGAAACAGGTATGAGATCTCCACCGTCAATTTTAATTATTCCGGGTGCAGTAGCTTCTTCAATGAGTGTGGCATAGGAATATTCATCGTTACCATTATCTATAGCGTAGTTTGCTATGATGATGTATTCGTTGCCATTTGGTGCAGAAGATCCTGGAACTATGGCAACTCCGTTCTTGTTTGTTGTTCCTGCATAAACATAATCATAATAGGTTTCACCATTTTGAGAATATTTATTCCAGACTTCAACATACCCTGCACTTACAGGTTCGCCGTCATGTGTTAATTTTACCCTCATGCCGGTATAAACAGTGTTTCTGATATTGATGTTTATTTCCTTTGAGTAGGTCTGCTCATTAATATCTTGAGCAACAACTCTTAGAGTATGCTTCCCGTCTTTGAATTTGTAAGTATCGATTTCAAAGTTGTTAAACATGTTGTTTGATTCATTGTATACTGATTCGACAACAGTTTCATCAATATATAAATCTGTGGTAACTATTTTTTCAGGATAAGTGAATCTCGTCTGTACGTTTAAAAGATCATATACGGTAGATTTATCGGCAAGATTCATTATTTCCAGTCTGGGTGTGATTTCAGTTGTATTAAGTGCCTTGTTTAAATCCAGAAGACCGTATCCGAATTTTTCATCCTTTCCATCATCACCTAAGTCCAGAGCAGAATCAGTAAGGTACTGCTCAACTTCAATTATGGAAAGAGAAGGGTTTTTGGAAATTAAAAGCGCACAAGCAGCAGCTACAAATGGTGTTGCCATTGATGTGCCATCGTAGGCTTCATATATATTTCCTGGCAGTGTACTTAAAACGTTTACACCGGGTGCTGAAATTTCAACGGTGGAACCATAATTTGAGAAGTACGCGAGAGAGTTCTCGATGTCTGTGGCAGCAACGGTTATAACACCAGGTATGGATGCTGGAGAAAAGTTTTCTGCGTCCATAGAACTGTTTCCGGCAGCAGCAACAACGACAACATTTTTAGAGAAAGCATAATTACAAGCTTCAGTAAGTACCGGGCTATCTCCATATCCGCCGAGACTCATGTTGATTACTTTTGCGCCATTGTCGGCAGCATAATTGATTGCCTGTGCAATGGTAAAGTCATCTCCATATCCGGCTTCTAAAACTCTTAAAGGCATAATTTTTACCGGTGCTGTTCCAGCTGTTCCTGCAACTCCGATTCCGTTATCTGTGGAAGCAGCGATTATGCCTGCCACATGAGAAGCATGTTCTTCATTATATGGTCCCGGTGAAGGATCTTCATCCATATCAATGAAGTCATAACCTGCAACTACCCTGTCTTTCAGGTCTTCATGCTCTATATCAAGTCCGGTATCAATAACTGCTACCACTACTTCGTCTAAATCGGAGGTATCACCTAACGTAGCCCATGCGGAAGGTGCGTTAATATTTTGAAGTCCCCATTGTTCCTCATATAAAGGATCATCAGGAGCATCCTCAGGAAAATCGAGAGCCTTTCTAATATAGTTTGGAGCAACATATTCCACGTTGCTGTTCTTTTCAAAAAGCTCTATTTTTTCAGCAAGTTTATTTTCATCAACTTGCACCAAAGCTAGGCCTGTATCGTCTGATTTCAGGATTTTACCATCATTTTTTATTATATTGCTTTTATTGGCTTTTAGAGATTTATCGTTTTTGTACTTTACAATCAATTGTCCTGGTTTTCTGGGTTTTGAATTCATACTGATTGCTTTGTCGAATCTTTTGCTGGTCTGGACTGACGGTGTATCTTTGGCGAATACATTAAAAGTTAAAGCAGATGATATCACGCAGGCCATTGTTACTACTGATATTGCTTTTTTTAACATAATGGAACCCTCCTTTTGATAAATTTGTTTTTTGTTGAATTAATATTGAAACAAATCAGTAATACCTCCTTAAAAGCACAAGAGGCAAAAATATTGACACAATAAATTATGTAGCTATATATCACCTCCTTTAATAATATTTACAAATGCTACCAATAGATTGAATTAATATTACAGCAATGAAAATGAATTTTCAATATGTTTTAATCAAAGTTTATAAATTTGTAATATTTTAGAATTGTCAAAGTTTTACATGAAATAATAAGTCAAAATATTACGAATTTAGTGAAAAAAGTTATGATTTTAACTTGATTTGCATAATTCATTAAAGTGTACATGTAGTTTAATCTGTTATTATTGTGTTATAATATGGTGATAATAAGATTGTTAACACATTTGTGGAGGTAAAGACTTTGAGTAAAGTAGAGAGACAAAATATACATGTGTCACAGGAACAGATTGCAAGACAGCATCAGTTTATTGAAGAGATAAAAGAATTGAATTATCAAAAGGAAATGCAGACGGAGAGGAAGAAGCGTTTTTATCTTGCCACTTTCGGTTGCCAGATGAATGAGCATGATTCTGAAAAACTAGCCGGTATGCTTGGTGATATGGGCTATTCGGAATGCGAAAATATGGAGGAAAGCGACCTCATCATATATAACACTTGCTGTGTAAGGGAAAATGCAGAGTTAAAGGTCTATGGGCATCTTGGGCCTATGAAACATATGAAGAAAAAGAATCCGGATCTTATAATTGCCATTTGTGGCTGCATGATGCAACAGCCTGAAGTAGTTGAACATATTAAAAAAGTTTACAGGCATGTTGACCTTATATTCGGTACTCACAATTTGTACAAGTTTCCCGAACTTCTGTACAGTACAATAAGCTCTGATAAAACCGTTGTCGAAATATTGGATTCCATTGGACTGATAGCTGAAGATATGCCTATAGAGAGAAAGGATGGTGTCAAGGCATGGGTTACAGTGATGTATGGCTGCAATAACTTCTGTTCCTATTGTATCGTACCTTATGTAAGGGGAAGAGAGCGGAGCAGATCTATTGAGAATATCGTTAATGAGGTAAGGATGTTAGGACGTCAAGGCTTAAAGGAGATAACACTACTTGGGCAGAACGTAAATTCCTATGGAAAAGACCTTGGCGGTGACAACACCTTTGCAAAGTTGCTTGCTGAACTGGACAAAGTTGAAGGAATAGAGCGGATAAGATTTATGACTTCACACCCTAAAGATTTGTCCGACGAACTTATTTTTGCAATGAGAGATTTAAGAAAATTATGTGAGCATTTGCATTTGCCTTTTCAGTCAGGTAGTACAAGGATACTTAATGAAATGAACAGAAAATATACAAAAGAAGATTATCTTGGCCTTGTTGAGAAGGTTAAGCAAAACATACCTGGAATTTCTTTAACTACTGATATTATTGTCGGTTTCCCTGGAGAGAAAGAGGAGGATTTCCAGGATACATTGGATGTTCTGGAAAAAGTACGATTTGATCAGGCATATACATTTCTGTATTCAAAAAGGACGGGTACACCGGCTGCAAAAAGCCTTGAACAGGTACCTGAGGAAGTCAAAAAAGAAAGGTTCCAAAGATTGTTGGAAGTACAGAACAGAATAAGTAAAGAAATTAACGAAGAATTTTTGAACAGAGAATTAGAAGTTCTTGTTGAGGGAGAGAGCAAAACTAACGATAAAATATATACAGGCAGAACCAGAGAAAATAAGATTGTAAATTTTGAGGGAAATGCCAGTATGATTGGAAAGCTTGTAACAGTAAGGATAGATAGAATTAAAACCTGGTCTTTGGAAGGAACTGTATTGGAGTGATATATTTATGAAAAAAAATATATTTGCTTCTGTGCTGACTGCAAGGCAAGGTGCGTTATACTATAAACAGCTCAAGAGAATACGAAGTATTTGATGTTGGCGGAGAATATTTTGCCACCGTATTTTATGATAAACAAAAAAGGTTTTTCGGTATTTAAAGTTAAACATAAACCTTGGATATTGCTTTCGATAAATATTTTCAAAGAGCTTGTTTTGTGATAAAATAAATAATTATAAAGATGGGAATATTGATAAAGAACATGAAATATATATAGCACCCAATTGTTATTTAGTTTGATATGAAGATATCCTTATTAATATAAATTTTAAGTTTTTATCTTTAGATAGATTATAATAATTCTGATTTATTTTACTTTTGGGAGTATTAAAACGAAGTCAAGGAGGAAAAAAGTATGGATATTATATCAAAAGCTAAAGAACTTGGAAATTTAATCGGTTCTTCAGAGGAAATGACTAATTATAAAAGATGGGAAGACAGTTTGGCAAGGGATCATAAGGCCAGAGTTATTTTGAAGGAGTATCAGGAAATACAAAGTGAAATGGTGATGGCGGTTCATGGTAATTCAGAAAAAGATATCCTTGATGATCTTAAGCAAAGGTTGTTGGAAAAGTATGATAGAGTAAATGATTGCGATATAACAAAAAACTATATTGAAGCCAAGGAAAAATTGGATCAGCTTATTAAGAAGGTAAATGACGTTCTTGTATACTCAATAACAGGAGAGGAACAATGTTCTTCTCATAGCTGCAGTTCCTGCGGAGGCGGATGCAGCAAGTAAGAGATATAAAATAATTTATGTACGTGAGGTATGAAAAATGGCAGTGTTGACACCTATGATGCAGCAGTATATGGATATAAAGGGGCAGTACAAAGACTGCATCCTTTTTTTCAGACTGGGTGACTTTTATGAAATGTTTTTCAGTGATGCGGAAATTGCTTCAAAAGAGCTTGAAATAACATTAACAGGTAAAGATTGTGGTTTGGATGAAAGGGCACCTATGTGCGGAGTGCCTTTTCATTCTGCTGATTCCTATATATGCCGACTGATAAATAAGGGCTATAAGGTAGCTATCTGTGAGCAGGTTGAAGATCCTGCTGTGGCAAAAGGAATAGTAAAAAGAGATGTTGTAAGAGTTGTTACACCAGGGACTATAACTGATTCAGCTATGCTCGATGATAAAAAAAACAACTATCTCATGTCTTTATACAAGGATAAAACCTGTTTTGGAATAGCTTTTGTAGACATAACCACCGGAGATTTTACATCTACATCTATTGTGCTTGGAAATACCGATAGCAAACTCATTGACGAGATTGCCAGGTTTTCTCCTTCCGAGATGGTTGTAAACAGTGGTTTTTTTGTGGACGAAAATCTTGTAAGGACTATAAAAAAGAGGTTTAATCTGTACATTTCAACTATTGAGGATAAATATTTTGAATTGACATATTCCAAAGACAAGTTTAAATCTTATTTTGGAGATTATGAATTTTGCGATAATGAGTTTGATTTTTATATTAATGCATCCGGTGCTTTGCTTGAATACCTTGAGCAGACCCAGAAGGTTAATCTGGATCATATTCAAAGCTTTAACAAGTATAGAATAGAAGAATATATGGTTTTGGATGTTGCCACAAGAAGAAATCTTGAGCTCACCGAAACCATGAGAGAAAAGAATAGAAAAGGTTCTCTGCTTTGGGTTTTGGACAGAACTATGACCTCTATGGGAGGGAGAACCTTAAGAAAATGGATAGAACAACCTCTCATTAACGTATATGATATAAAGGACAGGCACCTTGCTGTAAACGAGTTCAAGGACAAGTTTATGATAAGAATGGAAGTCCGTGATCTGTTAAAAAGGGTTTATGATATTGAAAGACTCATGGGGAAGATCGTTTTGGGTAGTGCGAACTGCCGCGATCTGGTTGCGTTAAAAAATTCCATAGGCCAGATACCTTATATAAAGGATCTTTTGAAGGATTTGAACGAAAGCCTTTGCAAGGAATGTAACCGGAATATTGATGCTCTATCTGATGTTTTTGAAATGATTGATAAAGCAATTTGCGATGAACCGCCTGTTTCTGTAAAGGAAGGCGGAATTATAAAAGAAGGTTATAATGAAGAGGTAGACAGACTGAAAAGTGCATCAACAGATGGTAAGACCTGGCTTGTGGAACTTGAAAACTCAGAGAGGGAAAAAACGGGTATAAAAAATCTGAAAGTGGGATTCAATAAAGTATTTGGTTACTATCTTGAAGTTACGAAATCTTATTTTTCCCTTGTGCCTCCTAATTATATCAGGAAACAGACTTTGGCAAATTGTGAAAGATACATAACTGAAGAACTTAAACAGATTGAAGATACGGTTCTAGGAGCACAAGACAAGTTGGTTGAGCTTGAATATCAGATATTTGTGGAAGTCAGAAACAAGGTATCAGGTGAGATATCAAGGATAAAAAGGACTGCCAAAGCTTTGGCACAGGTGGATGTTCTCTGCTCTTTGGCAGAGGTGGCAGACCGTGAGTCATACGTCATGCCGGAGATTAATAATGATGATGTAATTCAAATAAATGATGGAAGGCATCCTGTAGTTGAGAAGATGATTGATCAGGGAGCCTTTGTGCCCAATGACACTTATCTCAATATGAGTGAAGATCAGATTGCCATAATAACCGGACCCAATATGGCTGGAAAGTCTACTTATATGCGGCAGGTTGCTTTAATTGTGCTAATGGCTCAGATAGGAAGTTTTGTACCCGCAGGAAGTGCTGTTATAGGTATTGCCGACAGGATTTTTACAAGGGTTGGTGCATCGGACGACCTTGCGGCGGGGCAGAGTACCTTTATGGTGGAAATGAGTGAAGTGGCAAATATACTTGGTAATGCCACATCCAGAAGCATTCTGATACTGGATGAGATTGGAAGGGGTACAAGTACATATGATGGCCTTAGCATTGCATGGTCAGTAATAGAGCATATAAGTGACAGAAAAAGAATTGGCGCAAGAACTCTCTTTGCTACCCATTATCATGAACTTACAGAACTGGAGGGTTGCATAGAGGGAGTTAAGAATTACTGCATTTCGGTTGAGGAAAAGGGTGAGGATATAATCTTCTTAAGAAAGATAATAAGAGGGGGAGCCGATAACAGTTACGGTATACAGGTCGCAAGACTTGCCGGTGTTCCGGTGCCTGTTATTAACCGGGCAAAGGAGATATTAAAGGAACTTGAAGATGCTGATATAAATAAAAGGGAAGTACGGTTTAAAAGGGCAAAGAAGCCCATTGAAGGTCAGATTGATGTATTCTCCTTCAATACGCAGCAAAGAAATTGTGATGAAGTGTTAAATGAACTTAAAACTATTGACGTTAGCAAGCTTACGCCTATAGACGCTTTAAATGCGTTGTTTGATTTGCAGAAAAAAGCCAACGCTTAGGTATGACTAAAATATAAATTCATACTCTGGATAACGAAAAAACTTGATTTGATAATGTTTTCAAAATATGAGAATAGGATGTTATTTTTTCGTTATCCCTTAGTAATACGAAACACTGGAATTTAGTAATGTAAAAAAGCACTAGATAAATTTGATGAATGGCAGGTTCTTGGAATGGGCAAAATCGTTATACTTGATGAAAATACATCAAATCAGATAGCAGCAGGGGAAGTTGTTGAAAGGCCTGCATCGGTTGTAAAGGAACTGGTGGAAAATTCAATTGATGCCGGAAGCTCAAGTATTACCGTTGAGATAAATAACGGAGGTATCTCTTTTATAAAGGTAGTAGACAATGGAAAAGGCATTGATGAGGACGATGTTGAAATTGCCTTTGAAAGGCACTCTACCAGTAAAATAAGAAGAGCGGACGATTTAGAATCCATTAGCACTTTAGGTTTTAGAGGCGAGGCATTAGCAAGTATAGCGTCAGTATCTTCAGTAGAACTCACTACAAGGGTAAAGGATAAGCAGTATGGAAAATATATTAATATACAGGGGGGAGTAGTAAAAGAAGTAAGGCAGACGGGATGTCCCGTTGGGACTACTTTTGTAGTAAGAGACTTGTTTTACAATACTCCTGCAAGGTTTAAATTCCTCAAGAAGGATGCAACAGAGGCGGGATATATTTCTGATATAGTCAACCGTGTAGCACTAGGGAATCAACATATATCAATGAAGTTAATTAATAACAGAAACACCGTTATACACACTCCCGGTAATAACGACCTCTTAAGCACTATTTTCAGTTTGTACGGTAAGGAAATTGCAAGGGAAGTAATTGAGGTCAGCTTTAAGGATGAAAAAATAGAAATCTGTGGTTACGCAGGAAAGCCTGAAATCGCAAGGGCTAACAGGAATTATCAATCGATTTATATAAACGGAAGGTATATTAAAAACAAGACAATTTCCTCAGCAATTGACGAGGCATATAAGACTTACCTTTTAAAAAACAAGTTTGCATTTGTCGTATTGCACATACGGATTAATCCGATGTTTGTAGATGTAAATGTACACCCTACCAAGATGGAAGTGCGGTTTTCAGATGAACAGTCAATATTTAAAGCAGTATATCATGCCATAAATAATGCGCTCTTAAGCAAATCGCTTATTAGAAGTGTAGAGATGAGCCAAAATCCAAAGAACTTATTTAAGTTTGAAGAAAATAAGGTTTTGGCAAAGGAGTTTGTACAGGAAAATCTGAATAACAGAACAATAGATACTAACATTCCTTCTGAAATGTCCGATAATAAAAAAGAGGTAAAGTTTGGCAAGGATATAGCGGAGAAAGTTTATGAAGAAAAGAAAACTGATAATACAATTGAATCAGCTAGTGTAATCAATTACAAAACCGTTGATGTAGTGAGAGAAGATACGAAAATTCAAGAGACCAAACCTTCATTAAGGGATATACTTCCGGCTGATTTAAGTGAAAAACAGATAAATAGTGAATTTATAGAAGCGGAAAAGGAAGTAGATAAGGAATTAAATAGAAAAATACTATGTGAGGAAAGTAACAAGAAGGTACCAGAAGAAGATAAGGAAGAGTCTAATGATGCCTTTATAGAGAGTACTTCAAATAATAGTGGTAACAATGCAAATTCTGATTACAGGAAACAGGAAGCAAACAATCTTCTTGATGCAAGAATTATCGGTCAGGTTTTTTCAACTTATATACTTATGCAGGAGGGTGAGAACCTTATACTTATAGATCAGCATGCAGCTCATGAGAGAATAATGTTTGAAGAATTAAAGAAGAAATACAAGGAAAACGAAAACCTTGCGCAATATTTGCTTTCATCGATTGTAATTGAACTTACCAACCAGGAAGTAAAAATAATTGAAGAAAATAAGGAAAAGTTGATCAGGCTGGGTTTTATATTCGAAAATTTCGGTAATAATTCAATTATACTACGCTCAATACCTGTTTCATTAACGGATAATGCAAGTGTCAAGGAAACGTTCCTTGATATACTTGATTTCCTTATGTCAGATATTAGAAAAGAGAATATTTTAATTGAAGAAGAAGCATTATACAGAGTGGCATGTAAGTCTGCAGTTAAGGCCAATAAAAAGCTTGATGAACTTGAAATTAAAAAAATAATAAAGGATCTGAATAATATTGAAAATCCGTACACCTGTCCACATGGAAGGCCTACGTTGATAAAAATAACAAAATATGAGTTTGAAAAAATGTTCAAGAGAATAGTGTGATTTTTAAATGACATTTATATCAGCTTCCCTGTACTCCCCTTTACAAATATTCAGTATGTCAGGATAGGAGAGTATACGGAAGTAGTTTAAATTATTCCTTGGGGAGGATAAAATTGAATAGTGTAATAGTAATTATGGGGCCGACAGCTTCAGGAAAAACTAAATTGTCTATAGAACTAGCAAAAGATATCAAAGGTGAAATAGTATCTGCAGATTCCATGCAGATATACAAATATATGGATGTAGGTACTGCAAAGCCGGATGAAGAAGAAAAACGGGGAATCAGGCATTACCTTATAGATGAAGTGGCTCCAGATGAAGAGTTTAGTGTTGCAAGATTCCAGCAACTTGCTATAAAATATATTGATGATATATTAAGCAGGGGTAAGATACCTGTCGTTTCAGGTGGAACAGGATTATATATTGATTCTCTTATATATAATATAGAGTTTGGTGATACTATTTGTGACTGGGAGCTTCGTGAAAGATTAAAACAGGAAGCTTCAGAAAAGGGCAATGAGTATCTTCATAATAAACTTAAAGAAATTGATCCCGAAGCAGCAAATAAAATTCATATGAATAATGTTAAAAGGGTAATTCGGGCTATTGAAGTATATACCTATACACAAAAACCCATATCCTTGCATCAGGAGGAGTCTAAAAAGAACCCTCCGAAATATAATTTTATCATCTTTGGTTTAACTATGGACAGAGAGAAGCTGTATGACAGGATAAACCAAAGGGTAGATCTGATGATGGAAAAGGGGTTGGTTGAAGAAGTCAAAAGACTTATGGAAATGGGGTACGATAAGAGTACCATTGCGATGCAAGGTCTAGGTTATAAGGAGATTTTATCTTATTTAAGAGGGGAGATAACATTAGATGATGCAGTTTATGTGTTGAAAAGGGATACAAGACACTATGCCAAAAGACAGCTTACATGGTTTAAAAGAATGAAAGATGTAACATGGATCAATATGGATCAATTCAGCAACCTAGATGAAATAATAAAAAATATTAAAGATGTTATTGCAACGTCTGGAATTATCTTGTAGAATATAAGTTAAAGCAATAAGTACAAAGATTAGTAATTAAGAGTTCTTTTATATAAAAAAAAGAAAGAGAGAAAAATATGTCTATTAGAGGAGGATTACCCGTGAACAAGAATAATATCAACTTACAGGATGTTTTTCTAAACCAGGTTAGAAAAGAGCATATTGCTGTTACTATTTATCTTACAAACGGATTTCAATTAAAGGGAATGGTAAAAGGGTTCGATAATTTTACTGTTGTGTTGGATAGTGAAGGTAGACAGCAGCTGATTTATAAGCATGCTATTTCCACTATAAGTCCTATGAAGATCGTGAATTTGATTTTTAATGATCCAAGAAATGAGTAATTAGTATTATTGCAAGATTAGGGTTAACCTACATATTTTTAAGAGAGTAGTATTAGCCTGACGGGTTTTAGTAATAAAGAATCATATATCCAAAACAAGCTATGGTTATCAACCATAGCTTGTTTTGGATATATGATAAAATAAGATGTGATTAAAATTTAGGTATGACTAAAATATAAATTCATACTCTGGATAACGAAAAAACTTGAT
>CAZLZR010000007.1:0-102647 GCA_964564015.1 uncultured Acetivibrio sp. | reverse complement strand
CGCGTGATTGAAAGTTGGTTCTTACTTATAAAAAAAAATGATGCTTCAGCTGTGTTCATACCCTTTACAATTTGTAGAAAATTTGATAAAGTAGTATCCTGAGCTAAAATAATAATATAACTATTAAATTTAATTTTTGAATCATACATATCAAAGGAGTTGAATCGGATGGGTTCACTATTGGCAAATAAAAATATTCTGATAATGGGAGTTAGAAACAAATGGAGTATTGCATGGGGTATCGTAAAAGCAGCTCAAGAAGAAGGTGCCAGGGTAATACTCACATATCAGGGGGAAAGAGAAAAAGGGAGTGTTGAGGAGCTTGGCGGAGATTCTATTTTCCAGTGTGACATATCAGTGGATCAAGATATAGACAATATGTTTTCTGCCATTAAAGAAAAGTATGGTGTACTTCATGGTGTAGTTCACAGTATTGCTCATGCAAATTCTGAAGATTTGCAAAGAGACTTTGTATACACATCACGTGAAGGCTTTGCACATGCTTTAGATGTAAGTGCATATTCACTTGTTGCAGTTGCCAGAGCTGCAAAAGAACTTATGACTGAGGGCGGAAGCATAATTACCCTTACATACATGGGCTCTGAAAAAGTACTTCCGAATTACAATATTATGGGTGTAGCAAAGGCAGCACTCGAGGCCAGCGTAAGATATCTTGCATCAGATCTAGGTCCTCAAAACATCAGAGTAAATGCAATTTCAGCAGGCCCGGTTAAAACACTTTCAGCAAAGGGAGTAAAAGACTTTGGAAACATTATGAATACTGTAGAGGAAAAAGCACCTCTAAGAAGAAATATTACTCAGCAGGATCTTGGCAAAAATGCCCTCTACCTTCTAAGTGAACTTTCAAGCGGTTGCACCGGTGAAATTATACACGTGGATAGTGGTTATAATATAATGGGTATTTAAGAAATAATAAACATATTTAAGTATAACTAAAGCTCCTGGGCAAATTGCCGGGAGCTTATATTTGTATAATTATCGACTCAAATGTAATAACGCATTTTCCTATCGAGTGCTTTTAACATTACTATTTAACAAAAACCTTCAGAGCTTTTTTAATGAATCTTACCTTAACCGGTAAATTAGGACCTTTTTCTCCGTCAACACTTAATACCATGTCCCTGTCAGCCGTGATTTCGCACGACTTTGCCTTAATAGTAATAACGTTTCTATTGCTTATTGATTCATTGCTCAAAACTTTAAAAAATATACTGGCAAGATCAATATGTTTGCAATTCTTTACAAGTGCTATGTCCATAAGACCATCAGAATAATCAGCTTCCTTTAAAATGTTGCTGAAACCGGCTACATGTCTCCCATTTATAATTACAAACATAAGTGCATCTTCTTCAATGGTTTCCTTTTCAGTCTCTAAATGTAATCTGACAGACTTCATATTGGCAACTTCACTCAAGGCTTTTAAATAGTACGCAAATGGCCCAAAATTCTTTTTAAGCTCACTATCTGTATTAAATGATACATCAACAAACACCCCACCGGCACAGGAACTTAAAAAATAATCTTCCTCATTAATTAGCCCCACATCTACTTTTGCAGTTTTGCCTTTAAGTATAATGTCAATGTTTTGATCCAAATCGGATGGTACGTTTAGTATTGCGGCAAAATCATTACATGTCCCGGATGGAATCAAACCTAACGGAACTTTTAAATCCGATTTCAGCATAAGATTGCTTATATAGTTCAATGTACCATCACCACCCGATGCAACAATAAACTTATAAGCATTTCTCTCCAAAACGGATTTCAATAGGTTTTTTTCATCATCAATGATCCTGAAGGGCTGAAGCAATACACCCTTTCTTTGAAACCTGCTGATAATCTGATCTATTTTTTGTGCAATACTCCTATCCCCAGATAACGGATTGTAAACTAAAATAGCCTGTTCCATAGTTCATTAGCCTCTCTAGTGCTTTTTAACATTAATAATTTCCAGTCTTTTAAAATGTTAAAAAATGTACTTCTAAACCGAAATATTCTTTGCAACAATTATCGGGAACTTTGAAGTTCCTTTCAGGTTTATTCCCTTAGATAGCACAACACCCTTATCAAGGATGCAATTTTCAATATTAACATCCTCTTCCAGAACACTACCCTGCATAATAATGCAATTTTTGACGCAAACACCTTTATTTATAGTTACTCCTCTGAATAGAACAGAACCTTCTACCTTTCCCTCAATTATACAACCATCTGCCACAATTGAGTTGGTAACTTCTGCCTCTTCATTATATTTAGCAGGTGCTTCATCCTTTACTTTTGTGTATATCTTCCCTTCACTCTCAAAAAGCTCTGCTCTGATATCGGGATTAAGCATTTCCATGTTTAATCTATAATAGGCATTTATAGTACTTATATTTCTCCAGTACCCATTAAACCTGTAACCGAATATCCTGAGACTTTCAAGCTTCTTAATCAGAATATCCTTAACAAAATCATATTTCCCGTGAGCCGCACATTCATCCAAAAGTGCAATAAGTAGTTCTCTTCTCAGTATATAAATACCCATAGAGCATGTAGTAAATTTAGGTTTGTTATGCTTCTCCTGGAAGTCAATAACCCTTCCACTTTCATCCATGCTCATTGCTCCAAGGTGTACCAACTCTTCATGTGGCAGGTCTGTCATATCCCTGTATGCGATTGTTATATCCGCATTCTTCTCCTGGTGGTACTCGAGCATTTCGTCAAAACGCATATTGTATATACAATTGCCCATTGCTATTACTACATATTCCTCAAAGCTTCGTTTGAGAAAGGTAATATTGTGAAACATGGCATCAGCACTTCCCTGATACCAGCCCGAATTTTCCCCTGTCAAAGAAGGTGGAAATATGAATAATCCATCATTTCTTCTGTCCAGATCCCATTCTTTTCCTGAGCCCAGATGGTCCATCAATGAACGAAAACTATACTGAGTAAGAACTCCAACATTGGTAATTCCCGAATTAACCATATTTGATAAAGAAAAATCAATCATCCTGTACTTTCCTGCAACCGGTACAGCAGTACTTGAGCGTGTTTCGGCCAATTCCTTCAGCCTGTTGTTTTTTCCGCCAGTCAGAATTAATCCCATTGTACTTTTCATTCACATTCCCCCCCTCTTAAAACACTTTTTCCTGACTCTATATCTAATAGACAATAATCATCCTGAGTTATACCCACATCAATAACCACATTCTTGCCGATAACGCACTCGTCAGGTATAACAGCTCTATCACCTGCAACAGTTATACCCGAATCATAAATTGAAGGCTTTAACTCATTGGGTATGTTTTCACCAAAACCCATTCTAACCTTGTTTCCGACTTTGACCTTTTCACCCAAAATACACTGGCTAATATAAGTGTCTTTTCCGACAAAAGCATCGGACATAATAATTGAATCTTCGATAATTGCTCCTTCCGATATATACGCACCTGGAAAAATAACAGAATTCTTTACTTTTCCATAGATCATACACCCCTCAGAGACAATGGCCTTTTTTATACTACCTTCCGGCCCGATATAGTGTGCGGGCTTTACAGGATTTGGAGTAAATATTTTCCACGCGTGATCAAAAAGATTAAAATCCGGAACCCTGCTGATAAGATCCATATTAGATTCCCAGAAAGCTTGAATTGTACCAACGTCTCGCCAGTAACCACTGAAATTGTATGCCCACATACTTTTTCCTTCATTCAGCATCATTGGTATAATATTTTTACCAAAGTCATGGTCTGAATCCTGGTTCAGATCATCTCTTATAAGGTAATCCCTTAAGACTTCCCAGGTAAATATGTATACCCCCATTGAAGCAAGGTTGCTTATTGGATTTGCAGGTTTCTCCTGAAACTCATAAATTTTCCCATTTTCCTGAGTATTCATTATGCCATATCTCGATGCTTCTTCAAAGGGCACATTGATTACTGATATTGTGGCATCTGCATTATTTGCTTTGTGAAAATCAAGCATTTTTGAATAGTCCATCTTGTAAATATGATCCCCGGATAATATTACAACGTATTTCGGCGAATGCTTGTCAACATAATGAATGTTTTGGAATACTGCATTTGCAGTCCCTTTGTACCATTCTCCTATTTCAGCTTTAAGATAAGGGGAAAGTATTGTTACACCGCCATCAATTCTATCCATATCCCATGGTTTTCCGATTCCTATATGAGCATTTAGCTCTAATGGTTGATATTGAGTAAGAACACCTACAGTATCAATATCAGAGTTTATGCAATTGCTTAGAGAAAAATCAATTATCCTATACTTCCCACCATAAGAAACTGCCGGTTTTGCAATATTCTTGGTCAATACACCCAGTCTGCTACCCTGTCCACCTGCCAACAATAAAGCAATAATCTCCTTATTCTTCATTGAATCCCCCACCTTGCTATGATTATGTTTAAGTTATATATTCTCTATATCGTCACTTTATCCTTTTTTAATACAAAAATATATCTACAAATTAAATTGAAGGTTTATTACAGAGGAAATACTTTTCTCATTATTTCCAACAAATACTAATGCCCCGTAACATGACGCCTTTCCAAATCGTACGGGGCACAGTTCGATCTCATTAAATAATATACTAACTGTTCAATTAGCTGATTCTTGTCTATCATTACATTATTGTATTCACAATTCACCGATAAATACATAAAATTCAAAAAGTTTATTCGTTTAATTCTTTAACATCATTTTTAAACATCTTCTTGTACTCTGCCGGACTGTGTTTCGTGTACTTTCTGAATAACCTGCTGAAATAGCTTGATTCCCGATAACCCAACATATCACTTACTTCGTATGTTTTACAGTTACCGTCCTGCAGCAGCCTTTTTGCCCACTCCATTTTCACAGTAGTCACATATTCAAGGAAATTGTAACCTGTTTCCTGTTTAAATAGAGAACAAAAATAATTTTTACTGAGGTTTAATTTGTCAGATATAGTCATAAGTGTTATATCCTCGTCAATATGTTGAAGAACATAGTCACAAGCCTTTACGATTATTGGATTCCCATGACCGGGCTTATACTTTTTGACTACTTCAGTTAAATCATTGACAGTATGTATAAAATATTTCTTTATTTCCTCTTCCGAATTAAACGTCGTAAAATCTATATCTGTAAATTTGCTGAAATCATATAGTTTTTTGATATAACCATATTGGGAATCAATGCAACGTGATATATTATAAACCAACTGATTGGCAGCAAAGGCTATTCGCTTCAGTACTCCCTGTGAACCCAAACTTATTTCGTCAAATAGATTATTGACCAGCTGCAAAGCTTTTTCATCAGCTGACATTATGTATTCAGTCAGCAGTTTTTCCCTCTCTGCAGGGTATAAGATTTTTTGTTTCTCCTCAAAATCAAACTCTTTTATGTGTATAACACGATTTCCACCAATAATATATTTATGGCGCAACGCAGCTTTCGCACCCATATAACTCAAGCTGATTTCGTTTACCTGCTGCTGGATGTTACCGACACCAATAGTTACTCTGACATCTATTTCCTGCTTGATTTTTTCCAGTAGTTTAGAGAAAAATGAATAGGATATTTCCTCAAAATCATTTAATTGAATTTCACTAAGGGGTTGGATAATCACACTAAGTATTCCGATATCCATATCACCTATTACGCAGCTTATCCCTCCAAAATCGTCTGCCAATTCCAATATTCTGTTCCGAACCTTTTCCGTAAGTTCGTCAAACTTACCACTCTTCACAAGTTCCTTCGAATTTGCGTCAAAATTGCCTATTTCCACGATAGCAACCTGTACGGCACCTTTATGCAAATTTACATCATATTCGTCAACAATATCGTCAAACTTTTGAAGCAAGTACTCTTTCCCTCGTAAAATATCGTAGAGAACCCGTTCTCTAAAAAGCTCAATCTTTTCCTTGATCTTTTGCTTTTTCTCTTCTTCCTGCTTCTTAGCCATAAGATCCTCAAAAACTTTTTTCATTAATTCCAAGAGACTATTTTCGTCTATAGGCTTCAAAATATAGCCAAATGCCCCTAACAGCATCCCCTGCTTAACATGCGGATAATCACTTTCATCACTTAAAAAAACTACCTGTGATCTTTTATCATATTCTTTAATAGAATTTAAAAGCTCTATACCTCCCATTTTGGGCATACTAATATCAGAGATAATAATATCCGGATTATATTCATTAAGTTTATGTAGCGCATCTATACCGTTATTTGCAATATATCCAACTTCAAACCCCAACTGATTCCAATTTATTTGAGTTGTTAGCCATTCACAGATTAACGGGTCATCATCAACAATCATGACGCTAAACAATGCAAGATCCTCCCTTTTGTTACGATAAAATAGCTGCAGTATTTTGCTTGTATATTTTTAATCCAGGCAATAGAAAAATATTGCTATAAACTTAGAAATGCTCAAAAAATAAAGATCCATCTTAAATATAATTAACAGGACACCACTGCATTTATGTTATTACCTATAATTATAAAGTAAAATATTCATAAAATAATATTAATACTATATTAATTTATTGTCAAATGATTTTGAACTGGGGGTGCATGTAATAAATGTAAAGAAAAATATTCCAGCAACTATATTTACATTAATAATATACCCCATACAGGTATAAAGCAAACAGTAATTTTATACTAATTCCTAAGCTCCTAGAAAATAAAAAGCATATTGACTTTTTTGCACAAAAAAAGAGGCTATATACCTCTTTTTTTCTTGTTATAGATATCAATTGACTATTTTTTTATCAGTAATACCAGAATGCAGAGGTTTCATAACACCTTCGTTTGCGTACGATGAGTATGCAGAAAGCACTTTCTTTTCTGCTTCCGTCAACTTAATTGCTTTTTTTGGTTGCATTACTTTTTCCATTTAGTATTGCCCCCTTCTCATATTATATATTAATTATACAATGTCGTACGTGCAAAACATATAGTGCAAAAGACCATTTTCTTATAGTACTATGCTAATATTTTTAGCATTTCTCATTTCTAAAGCTTCAGTATTGCAAAGAATGAGTTTCTTCACTCATTCTTTGAAAATCCTGCAGGACACCTGCACCTATTTATCTGCCTTCTTACCGGTTGTTGACTTGGATGTAGTCTTCTTTGCAGCTGAAGTCTTAGTCTCTGCTGTTTTTGATGCTGCAGACTTAGTTGTAGTCTTTACTGATGCCTTAGCTCGTGTAGTTTTTGTTTTTTCTTCAGCGCTATCTTTTGCAGAATCTGCCTTTACTGCAGTAGCTTTAACTTTTGCAGAAGTTTTCTTTTCACCGGAATCGCTTGCAGATTTTGATGCTTTTTTTGAAATATTAAATGAGTAATTCTGCTGTGAATTGTTATCCCAGTTATCAACACTATCCTTAAATGCTACGTTTAGTTTGTCCGACAAATTAACTTTAATAGTCGCCTTGAATACATCATCATCCTTTTCCATAGGGATAAATTCTTTACCTTCCCAGTTGTCACCATAACCAATATGTGCATATACAGAGTCTGCACCATTTTGAGCAAGCAAACCACTATATAGCAAGGTTACTTCATCCCCGACACTGATTGTAGCTTTTGAGAGTTCAACACCATTTTCTTCGTACAGTTGCTTAGTTTTTGCCAAAACAATCACCTCTTCGTTTAGATTTTAGTAATATCATTTTTCACAAAAAGCCTTTCACAATTAAGTTATAATATGCCAACTTTACAAATAAAAAGTTAATTAAACTTAATAAAGCGTCCTTTTACATATTAGTCGGATAATTTTACAAACAGATTAATAATAAAATTAAATTTTTACAAAAATTATTTACTAAAGTACAAACAATTCATAGTTTTTCCTGCTATTTTACCATAAAATAATACAACTTTAAATAATACCCAAAAACTATTTTATTAAAAAAAACAATAATAGTCAACCGATTTACATAAAAGAAAAACTATCTACATTTAATATATGTATATTCCTGCCGATTATTCAAAAAGAGTACGCATAGTGAAGAAAATAGGTTTATAAATTTATGAGTTTCTCCAACGTGGGGTTTATATTCAATATTTTTTTCAATTCCTTGTATTCGTTAAGCTTGTCAGCATTGGGCTGATGAACTTTAACCGCCCTTATCATAAGGTTTTTGGGGGTTTCAATTGGAGAAATATATTCAACCACAGAAACTTTGAATCCCATGGCTTCAAGCAACAAAGCTCTCACTCCGTCAGTAATTATGTCTGCCATTCTTGCCTTTAGTATCCCGTGCTTAATTATCTGTTCAAAAGGAGGATATGAATACTGACTTAAAATTTCCTGCTGGCAACATGGCACAACGACTATTGATCTGACATTATTATTCACGGCTAGAGCTATTGCCTGATCAGTAGCCGTATTGCAGGCATGCAAACTTATAACCATATGAACATCTCTTTGGGCCTTATAATTCCTTATATCCGTGACTTTAAACTCCATGTTGCTATATCCAAGGTTATCAGCAATCTTTTTTGAAGCTTCAATAACTGTCGATGAATTATCCAATCCAATAAAATAGCATGGCTTCTTTAGTACTTCCTTAATATAATAGTTCAAAACGAAGGTAAGATATGACTTTCCGCATCCACAATCCAATACCGTTATTGACTCATGCTCTTTAAGCAAATCCCTGAGCACATCATCAATCAGTTCAACAAAACGGTCTATCTGGTTATATTTACGGATCATATCATTTTTTATCTTTCCGTTGGTAGCCAAAATCCCAATCTCTCTTAATAAATCGTCTGCCTGTCCGACTTTTATATAATAGTCTCTGTTTGATATTTGCGGTATATCGCTGTGATTGCCTAATACTTCCTCAACCTGATTTTCCTTGGTTTTCATCTTTACATTTTTATCATCTGCTTCAATATATATGGTAGTGCCTCTTTCTTCATATGTAAGCAGCAGACTGTCATAGTTCCCGGCAAGTTTCGACAACCTCAAAGCCAGCCAGTTTTTTTCAATTATTTCCGAATTCCCGCTGTAACTGACTTTCAGTTTTTCGCCTTGAAAAACCACACTGCCTGGAAACTCTTTTGTCCCCGATTTAAAAACCAAGTCTATTTTTTTAAAGTAATCGCTGTTTTCTTCTAAGCGGCTTTCAAGGCCTGTTAAAAACAAAGAAAGTTTATTTAAGCTCTGTTTATTCATACTTTTCCCACCCTGATAAATTAGTTTAAATTACTGTCATCTTCTGCTCTTACAGCTTTGATAAGATTTGAAAGCTCATTTTCCGTAAGCTCGCGGCATTCACCCAAAGCAAGAGCTTCATCCAATACTAGATTACCCATGGTAAACCTTTTTAAATACTTAACTTTTTTTCCAACTGCTTCAAACATTCTCTTAACCTGATGAAACTTACCTTCATAAATCACTACTTCAACACTTGAAATTTCATCCTGCGATAGAATATTCAGCTCAGCTGGAAGTGTCTTATATCCGTCTTCTAAAATCAAGCCCTCTTCAAACTTCTTTACATCGTCTTCCGATACTACTCCCTCAATATACGCAAAATATCTTTTGGGGACATGCTTTTTTGGGGATAAAAGCTCATGGGCAAGCTGCCCGTCATTAGTCATCAGGAGAAGCCCTTCAGTATCTATATCCAACCTTCCGACAGGAAAAAGTTCAAAGCACTTATATTCTTCCGGTAAAATATCTACCACCGTCTCATGTTTATTGTCAAAAGTAGCAGATATGACACCCGCAGGCTTGTTCAACATAACATATATAAACTGCCTATATTTTAAAGTATGCCCCGATATTTCTATCTTGCTGGTCTTTGGGTCCACGTGCATACCACTATCTTTAATGACTTCACCATCAACCTTTACTTCGCCACTTTTCACCAGTTGTTTAATTTCTCGTCGTGTGCCAAACCCAAAATTTGATAGTATTTTATCCACCCTTTGCGTCTCTCTCATATCTTCCCACCTCTTTAACTATAGTCCGGAGGCAATTTACCCCACTCGTTTTTTAAGACCTTTCCCAAAGTCAGTTCATTTTTCTCCATCCCTTTGGATATAGGTTCTTAAGCATATCTCCTGTCTGTTTAGCCCATCCCAAAGTATATCCGTCCACCAGAATTCCTACATATCCTTTCTGTCCGCCAATTATAAGGGTTTCCCCCTTAAGATATCTTATAACTTCATTCGAATTCGAGACAAATTCCTGCACATTTTTCAAATGGTCTCTGTCCAGTGACAAAATAAAGGAATGTGACGGTTCAAATCTGCCCTTTGCAGCCTCTCCGATATATCTGCCAAATTTTGCAACCTTAATTCCTGAAAGATCCGGAAGTTTGACAGGCAAAGAGTAAAGATTGCTTCCCTTAACAATAAAATGATCTTCCAACTTTACTCTCAAGTTTTCACTCTCAAAACTTCTGAAACTGTCCAGCACCTCATTGCTGCCTGCTACCATGGTTTTATCAAAGCTCTCAAACACCTGGTAAGGACTGTACTTTTTATGTAGCAACGCAACAAAGTGTCCTTCGCCTTTTACCTTGTGAGGCCACAATCTAGCCGTCTTTTTAAGCTCCGGATTATTATCAGACCACTGGGGTCGACCATGGTCTATCCCACCGGTTTTAGGCACTTCAACAAGTTCATAATCCTTATGGCTGTTTAAAAATGCAGATATCATTTGTTCATTTTCTTCCGGCGAAAAAGTGCAGGTTGAATACACCAAATACCCTCCGGGTCTTAACATTCCATCCACGCATGCCAAAATATCACTTTGCATTCCACTGCAAAGATCACATTTATATTTTCCCCAACTTTTTGCCGCATCTTCATCCTTTCTGAACATTCCTTCCCCGGAACATGGCGCATCTACCAAAATCCTGTCAAAAAAGTTTTTGAATTTTGCGGCGAGATTTTGTGGGGAATCATTTGTCACTACCGCATTTGTAATTCCACTAAGTTCAATATTTTTAACAAGGGCCTTGACCCTGTCGGAATTAATATCATTTGCCACCAACAATCCCTTACCCTTCATACCGGCTGCTATCTGTACAGTTTTACCGCCGGGTGCGGCACAAAGGTCTAAAACATTCTCTCCCGGTTTTGCATCAATTACGGCTCCGGGCAGCATGGCACTAGGTTCCTGTATGTAGTACAAACCAGCGTAATAATAAGGGTGCCTGCCTGGATTTTCTCCTTCATTATAATAAAAGCCATCACTTGTCCATGGAATTGGCTCAAGTCTAAAGGGGGATATTTCCAAAAATTCTTCAACACTTATTTTAAGTGTATTAACTCTAAGCCCATAAAATCTAGGAAGATCATAAGACTTTATAAACTCCTCATATTCATTAGCGTCTAAAAGATTATTAATTTTGTTTAGAAATTCAACGGGTAATTTCATATTACAGCTCCATTCCAAATCAACTTATACTATTCCTCCAAGAAAATTTTCTTCATTTTCCTTTTTATAGCGTATGCATTTTAAAGCAATCTTTGAGAATATATTTCATCTGTTTATCACATCAAAACTTACTGATTTGTTTGCTGCCTACGCTACGATATTTTATTATAACATAAATTTCATCGTATATATCTATTGTTCCTCAAAACCAAAATTATCTTCACTCAAATTATCTCACTCAAATAAAAATAACGGATATCCTCGGTGCTTACCGGTATTTCCGTTATTTTTGAAGTATTTATTATATAACCAAATTAATATTTCCAGCTCATACATCATAGAGTTTAACCGGTGCTGGTTAGCGAAACAAATTCCAGCACCTGCTTTATTTGCCCTCACTTTCAATCAAATGCTTGTAAGCAGTCTGACATTCGATACTTGCATTTTTCACATGTTCTGTGGTAAGCTTCTCTGCTTTGTCCGCATCCCTATCAAATATGGCCTGAAATATAGCCTTATGTTCCTCCAGCACCTTTTTAGCTCTCCTCGGGGCAGAGAAAGACGCATTTCTGGCTCTTTGGACGTTATGATGGAATATTCCCAATACATGCATCAGTGTTTTGCTCTTACTGGCCTTGAATATAATTCCGTGAAATTTTGTGTCAAGCTTTAGAAGTTGCTCAGTGTCATTTTTCATAGTGTAAAATTCCTCAAGTTCAACATTTTCTTTGAGTTCCTTGAGTTCCTGCTGATTAATATTTTCAGCCGCCCATCTGGCTGCCAGACCTTCGATCATCATTCTAATAGTATATATATCTTCAATATCTTTGGCAGAAATCCCCTTAACAAAAACACCTCTATTGGGTATGGATTGAACAAGACCTTCAAGCTCAAGCTGCCTTATTGCTTCTCTCACCGGAGTCCTGCTAACTCCAAGTTCTTTGCACAATTTAGACTCCGTAAGGCTATCTCCCGTTTTATACACTTCATTTAAAATATCATTCTGTATATGATTGAAAACTCTGTTTCTTAGTGAATTCATGTTGTTTTCATCATCAACATGTTCAATTCTTGCCATTTCGCTCTCCCTCTTTGCAAAGCACCTATATAATACAACCGACACTGCCACTTCAAATTAAATTAAACCAAATTTCCAATTAGAGGACAAGATCAAATATTTCAGGAGCCATCTTCCTTATAACTTCTTCGAGTTCATTTTCTCCGATAGCAGTGACACGGCCATCCTTATATTGCTCGTCAACCCAGTCTTTTATCTTTACAACTCTTTCATCTCTCTTGTCAATCCGTTTACTTCCATCCAATCCGAAATAGCTGTTTATCCAATGTGCTATACCTGCAAGTCCTGACGACTGATTGATTGCCACACCTACCGGTCTGTTGAGAAGCTTGGCAGTATCAAATATATTATATATTTCTTCATTTTTCAGAAGTCCGTCAGCATGTATACCTGCCTGTGTAACATTAAAGTTTCTTCCCACAAAAGGTGTCCTTGAAGGTATATGATAACCAATTTCCTTTTCATAATACTCTGCTATTTCAGTGATAATAGTTGTATCCATACCCTCTGTAGTTCCTCTTAGCTGGGCATACTCTATCACCATTGCCTCTAAAGGTGTATTACCTGTTCTTTCTCCAATTCCCAGTAATGAACAGTTTACACTCGATGCCCCATACAACCATGCAGAAGTTGAGTTGCTTACCGCCTTATAAAAGTCGTTGTGACCATGCCATTCAATAAGCTCACTTGGAAAACCTGCATGATGCCTGAGACCGTATATAATTCCCGGCACACTTCTAGGTAATGCAGCACCAGGGTAGGCAACTCCATAACCTAAAGTATCGCATGCTCTAATTTTAATCGGTATTCCGCTCTCCTCGGAAAGTTTCCTTAATTCAAGGGCAAACGGCACTACAAAGCCATAAAAATCAGCTCTGGTAATATCCTCAAAATGACACCTTGGCTTAATACCTACTTCAATAGCGCTCTTTATTATGCCCATATAATGGTCTAGCGCCTGTTTTCTTGTCATATTAAGTTTCTTGAATATATGATAATCAGAGCAACTTACTAAAATTCCGCTCTCCTTCATTCCCATATCCTTGGCAAGCTGAAAATCATTTTTTGTAGCCCTTATCCAACTAGTAACTTCAGGGTATTTGTAACCTCTCTCCTGGCACTTGTAAACAGCCTCCTTATCCCTGTCACTATATAGGAAAAATTCGCACTGCCTTATTATTCCTTTAGGTCCGCTAAGGCGATGCAGCAGATCAAACAGGTGAAGAACCTGATCAACTGTATAAGGTGCTCTCGATTGCTGTCCATCTCTAAATGTTGTATCGGTTATCCATATTTCATCCGCAGGAAACATGGGAACTCGTCTATGATTAAAAGCACATTTGGGTATTTCGTCATAATTAAAAATTTCCCTGTAGAGATTAGGTTCGGCAACATCCTGAAGTGAATATCTGTATTGTGTTTGTTCCAATGTATTGGTTTTCTTATTGAATTCTATCATTTTGAAACCCCCTTGATATAAATAAACTTACCAAACTGTATATATGTATTAACGTACCTAAGTATTTAGGTATTATTGTATACAATTATACAATTCGTGTCAATAATATTATAATTTAAAATATATTTTAATATATTTTTAAAATTATTCTAAATATAAAGAAAAATGTGCAATACCTTTAATTTGTAAAGAGGATTTTATGTATTTATGTCGAATAATAATAATATTACATGCATATCTTTGGCCAGTGACCAATTCTCATAATCTATACTGGAGGTAAGAATATGAAAAATACCATTAGCAAAATTCTAAACGTACTTAAGTCAAACGTAGTTATTGTATTTCCAGTTATTATAACCCTGATTTTTGCTGTTGTTGCCAAGGTAGTAACCGGCAATTGGATTTCTGCTGTACTTCTGGTTTTATCATCCTTTGTGGTCTGCTTCACTTATTTTCTTTTAGTTAATATGAGAACAAAAAAGAGTTACAAATCCTTTGAAAATGATATAAACTCAATTAAAAAAGGTGATTTTTCCCACCTTGTTGATTGTTCGAAGAACCAGGTGCTGAAAAATGTTGCACAGGGTGTTAATGATGTACTTCTGGAAATAAAAAATCTGATCACCAATTTCCATACCCTTTCAAGCTCAATAATGGAATCTTCAAAATCCGTATCTGCCACAGCTCAACAAGCATCAACTGCAATGGGTGATATTTCAAAGACCATGGATGACATTGCAAAGGGTGCGTCAGAACAGGCTCAACAGGCTCAACACGGTGTTGAAATGGTGGATAATCTTAGTGAGCAGATTGATTTCGTTTATGAAAGTTATAGCAGAATAACCGAAGAAACGAAAAAAATAAATGATCTTAATAATGTTGGACTTGATTCTGTAAGTATTTTGCGTAACAAATCAAAGGAAAACTATGACACCGCAGAAAAAATATTTGCAGTTATTGAAAAGTTGACTAATACGACTAAAGATATAGGACTCTTTGTAGAATCCATTGAAAGTATTGCCGAACAGACAAACCTGCTTGCTTTGAATGCGGCTATTGAAGCAGCAAGAGCTGGTGAAGCCGGAAGAGGATTCGCTGTTGTTGCTGAAGAAGTAAGGAAGCTTGCTGACCAGAGCAGAAAGTCAACTGAAGAAATAAACCTGCTGATGCAAAGTATTCAGGAAGAATCTCAACTGGCTATTCAATCAATGGAATTAATGAAAAAGATGTCCCAGGATCAGAATGTGGCTGTTAACAAAACAGACAGTGCCTTCAATGATATAGCCAATGCTATAACTTATATAGTAGGAAAGATCAACGAAGTTAATCAGGCTGTTTCAAAAATGCAGAATGACAAGATACAGGTTACTTCAGCAATAGAAAACATCTCCTCCGTATCTCAGGAAACTGCTGCTGCAAGCCAACAAGTTGCTGCTACTACAGAGCACGAACTTGTCGCAATTTCTGAAATGACAAAATCAGTAAACAACCTGGATGAACTTGTACGCGAACTGGACAGCAAACTTAATAAATACCTTCTTGCAAACCAGTAGTACTATCAAAAAACATTGTACTTATTAAACAATTTCATTTACTCCATAAATGAATTAAACTCATCCAAATCCAAGTTATCATAATTAAAGTTTAAAAGTGAGCTACATTATAATAGCTCACTTTTTTAAACCTCATAAGTTTTCAGCATTACAGCGGCCTCGGTATTATGAAAATTCTCCTTAGCCTCGGCAAGGTGATCTTTTACATCATCTTCCGGCCAGAAATGAGTGAGCAAAAGCCTACCTGCATTAGATTTCCTGGCAACAACACCACATTCTCTTGCAGTAAGGTGCGGAACGTTATCGTTTTTCTTGTCTTTTGAAAGCAAACCGGCATCAAGCATTACCAGATCAGCATTCTTTGAAAACTCTATAATCCCTTCATTCCAGGAAGTATCTCCTGAAAATACGAACCTCCTGCCTTTAGAACTTGCCGACAAAGCATAGCTCTTTACAGGATGTACCATTTCCATAAATTCCAGCTTCATCTCACCGAAATTTAAAACAAGCTCCGGAGTGATAGGTTTTAAGTTATAAATCCCTGAAATATTAATCCTGCTATATTCTTCCTGGGGTTCAGAGGGCGCGTATACGTCTATAGGCTTAATTGCATGCCCCTTATTCATCTTTATCTGCACTGCGTATCTAAGGACCATCATATCGGACATATGGTCACTGTGCAAATGTGTCAGAATAATGGCATCTAATTCTTCGATTTTTACAAACTTCTGTAAATTAGACAACACGCCGTTGCCACAATCTATTAAAATTTTCTTGTCACCTTCGGTTAGAAGATAGCCGGAGCAAGCTCCACCCGCCGAAGGGAAAGGTCCGTTATTTCCAAGTATGGTAATTTTCATAGCTATACACCTCTCATAATGTAAATAAATTTAGTCCAAAATATGTTTTAATGCTTTTATCTTCAAAAGTTGAGTTGTTATTACATACCCCACTGCTATGCTTGCTCCACCCTGAACCAGGTTCAAAGGCAAATCTACGAGAGCTCTGGCAAGCCCGAATTCAGGACTAAAAATCTTTAAGATATATGCTTCCCCCAAAAAATAACCGACTACCATAAAAACACAACCTGAAACTATAGAAATTATCCTTGTTATTTCTTCCTTTATTTTCAGCTTGTTTCCAAGATTATGTACTATATATCCAATCAAGAAACCTTCCAAACCTTTTACAAGGAAAGTAATGGGTGCGAAAATAATATACCCAGCTCCCCCAAGAATATCCGCAAGTGCTGATCCAAATGCGCCGGCAATAAACCCGCTGCTTTTCCCCAATACAACTGCCGCAATAATTATAACAACGTCTCCAAGGTTAAAATATCCCACCGGACCCGGTATTTTTGTGAAATAAGTTACTAAGAATACCAATGCAATCATAAGACCGTTTAAAACTATTCGTCTTATCTTTACACTGTCTTTTTCCGCAGAACCAGCCACATAAATTCCTCCCTAAAATTGCATCACATATAGTATTATTGGTATTTTAACGATAGATATTATATATGTCAAGAAAATTCGCACTCCTGGGTGCATGAAATAAATGCGAAGAAAAACATGCACCCCACACTACTAACCGTTAAGTAATGTCAGCACACTGTATCCGTCTTTGATCTCAACTCTTGTGATGCTGGCATTTCCAACCCTGAAGCGCCATGAGTTTTCTATGCCCACCCCTAATAGATAAGCAAGAATAAACCTGATTGTTCCAAGATGAGTTACAATCATTAATGAACCTTCTATGCCCGACTTTATAACTTCCTTAATAAAGGCAGCCGTCCTGTCATAAGCATCTTCAGCACTTTCACCATCTCTTATACGGTATTTAATCCAATCCTCCACCCATTCGTTGTACTCGGAAGGATACCTGTTTGTCAAATCTTTATGGGTAAGATCATCCCATATCCCAAAATTTCTTTCCTTAAGTCCATCAGAGTATTTAATATCAAGCTTAAAGTTTTCATTTATAATTTTTGCTGTCTCCATGGCACGTTTTAGCGGACTTGAAAATATACCGTCAATTTTGGTGTCTTTGAGCCTGTCCCTGAGAAGATGTACCTGACTTATTCCATTTTCATTAAGCTCTGAATCAGTCCACCCCAAATACGTTTGTCTTATATTGCCATCGGTTTCACCATGTCTTACCAAAATCAATTCTAACATCTAAATCTCCCCCAAGATGTAATACAGAAGCAAAAAAATTGTTTGATTCAATTCACAGACAGCTCCAAGTATGTCCCCTGTAGCTCCATTTATTTTTTTAGTAAGAATCTTCGTAACCATTACAGCTGTTATCATCATGGCAACAGCCATTATCAATCCTTTTTTCCCAAGTAAGGCAACGAATATTCCAATTGTCGGAATTCCACCTATAAGCATTTCCTTTTTCCCACAACAGTCTATAAAGCTTTTTCCCAAACCCTCGCTTTTTCTGGCATAAACGGATATACCCGCTCCAAAAAGCGAGCCAATCCTTCCTGCCACAGGGAAAAGCACCAGTGCCCTCATCATGTTAACATCCGTGCCCATTCCGCTTAATAAAGCGTAGTTTAATATAATAATGCTTATCAGAGCCAACACAGCATTAGTTCCAACTCTGCTGTCCCTCATTATTTCAAGAATCCGCTCCTTTGGTCTGTTGGAAAACAAGCCGTCAAAGGTATCACCCAACCCATCCATATGAAGGCCTCCGGTTAATACAATATAGGCAATAATCAGAAAGGCTGAAGATATATTTACTGAGAATATGGAACTTAACAGCTTATAGACAAGACAGAGTATAAGGCCTAAAATCAAACCCACCACTGGAGCAAATACCAATCCTTCACCATAATCCTTTTCGTCACAATCAATATTTACAGGAATAGGTATTGAAGTAAAGAATTGAACCATAATAATGAATCTTTTTAAAATTTTCACTTTTATTCTCCCATGTTTACATTGCATAAGCACAATTGCATTCAAGTATTATTTAAATCTATAATTCTATTTTATTTTCACCGGTATTCCAGATACACATAAGTATACTTCATCCGCAGCCCCTGCAAGAATTTGATTCATCCTGCCTGCGATATCCCTGAAAACCCTTGTCAATCTATTTTCCGGGACAATACCCATGCCCACCTCATTTGTTACCATAATAAAAACTGCATCCTTTTTCTCAGCAGTTTTTAAGATCTTATTAATCTGTAACTTCACAACTTCCTCAACCTTTTCCATTTCCTCATCCCGAGCATTATCCCAATCCACTTGTATTTCCAGCATAATATTGGTTATCATTATTGTGACACAGTCTAGCAAAAAAACTATATTTTCATTTTTTTCATTTTCAAGTTGTTGATCTATATCACGATAAGCCTCAATGGTCTTCCATTCCTTTGGTCTTTGCTCAACATGCTTTTTTATACGTATTTTCATTTCATCATCAAACGGTATGGAAGTAGCTATATATATCACTTCGTCTTTACTATCTTTTGCAAGCTTTTCTGCAAAAGTACTTTTACCACTTCTTGCACCACCGGTTACAACAATTAGCCTTCCCATTAAAAATAACCCCTTTTTGTCCTAGATAAACTGAAAAGCAACAAAAACAAGTAAATAAACCACACTAAAACAAATTAAACCTATAATACCAGCCGCATACATCATGTTGATTGTATCGGATATGTCCCTCATCTCTGCGCTTCTTTTGTCATCCCCAATAATGGGCTTTTCTACAATATCTCCAAAATACAAACCCGAACCACCCAACCTGATTCCAAGTGCTCCTGCAACAGCTGCCTCAGGATAACCGGAATTCGGACTGAAATGCTTTCTCTTATCCCTATTCATTATTGCCCTACTACCGGATGAATCCTTCCCTGTAACCAAGGCACCTGCAACAAACAATAGCCCGGTAATCCTGGCCGGAATGTAGTTTAGAAAATCATTGATTTTTGAACAGGCCCATCTGAAACGTTTATTATTCTCGGTTTTATATTCTTTCATTGTATTGAGGGTATTGATGGTTTTATACAAATACACCAACGGAGCACCTGCCCCAAATATTGAACCAAGAACCACATAAAATATAGGTGAAATCACAAGTTCAGATGTATTCTCAGCTGTTACTTCAACAGTCCCCCTTATTATATCCTGTTCATCAAGGTGTTCTATTTTTCTTCCCACAATTGAAGCAAGAATATTTCCCGCTCTGAACACATCCCTGTCCTTTATGGCATCAAGTACTTTAATGCCTTCTGCTGCAATTGACCTTGCCGCAAAAGCCGAATAAATAAAATATATGTTTACCACATGATATGCAATAGGGTGTACGAAATAAGCCGCCAATGTCACAGCTGACACAATTGCTGTAATCAGCAAACACATAATGATCGTAAAATATATACCTGCCACTTTTTCATTTCTATTACTCATTACTCCACTATGAACAAAATCATCTCCCATAGCCTTAATCTTTTTATTAGAAACCGAACCGAAAATTTTTCTGAAAACCTTCTCGAAGATTTTTGCCAACCATTTGATGAATTTTACAGGATGAGGCATCCACTGAGGATTCCCTATAAACATTTCAACTATAAAGGCAATAAAAACGTCTAGCAGCAGGTATAGGTTCATTTCGACGTCCTCCTTCTTAATGTGTACATCTATTTCAAATAACTCTAATTAAAACATGTAAAATTGAAGTGTACAGAAAACTTTAGCTACGATAATTTATTCATTATATATATATTATATTTATCCTATCAATTTCTCATTATCTTAATTATATATATTTTTAAGCATTTTCGCAAGTTGAGGTTTTCCTTATTAGTAAATTAATCAAAAAAATCGGCCTTGCGACAGGAATTTTTGATACAGGAAAGTAATGTTCTATCTCAGGCATTAAGTAATGCACTTTCTTACGCATTAATTAATACACTTTCTTACGCATTAAAAAGTAGTGTTTATAACTTTTCAGTTAACAACACTACTTTCCAGCAATTCATATATAGGATAAGTTCCTATACTCTGAAAAATTCATCATAAAGAGCCTTAACAGCCTTAACATTATCAACGGCCTTAATACCGAACATCATACTAACCTCTGAAGAGCCCTGATTAATCATCTCAATATTTACTCCGGCTTTAGAGAGTGCATTTGTTGCTCTGGCTGAAATACCTACAGTTCTTAGCATTCCCTCACCAACAATCATTACCAGAGCAGATCCACGCTCAATTGTTATATGATCTACATTGAGTTCGTCTCTAATACGGTTGATCAATCTTTTTTCATCAACTTTATCAAGCTGTTTTTCCTCAACTACGATTGATATATTATCAATTCCTGAAGGAGTATGCTCATAAGACAAACCTTCATTTTCAAGAATATTTAACAGCTTTCTTCCGAATCCAACTTCCCTGTTCATCATATACTTGCTTACATATATAGTACAAAATCCCGTACCACTGGCTATTCCCACCACATGATTATCCTTTGTATCACGAGTAGGAGCAATCAAAGTTCCCGGTGCCTTTGGATTGTTGGTATTCTTTATGCAAACCGGAATTCCCATTCTGTATACAGGTTCAAGTGTTTCCTCGTGCAAAACTGAAAAACCTGCGTAGGACAGTTCTCTCATTTCCCTGTATGTAAAAACAGGAATAGGCTTCGGATTATCAACAATATTAGGGTTTGCAGCAAACACCGAATCAACATCGGTAAAATTCTCATACAAATCTGCTGTTATTGCTGCTGCCAGTATTGAACCGGTTATGTCGGAACCACCGCGTGGGAAGGTTACCACATCACCGCTCTTTGAATATCCGAAGAATCCGGGGAATATCATTATCCCAGATCTGCTTTTGAGTCTTTTGAGGTTTTCATAAGACTCAGGAAGTACACGGGCATTTCCAAATTCATCGCTAAGCAAAAGTCCTGCGTCTTTAGGGTTAACATATTCAGCTTCTATCCCAATGCTTTTTAGATACGCAGCTACAACCTTTGCACTATTATCTTCACCGGCTGCTTTAAGAGTATCCATGAACCTGCCTTGATTAGTCCTGTCCATATTAACACGTTCACGCAAATCATCAGCTACAACCCTTGCAATGTCGTCTGTAAGGTTAAGCCCTTTTGCAATTTCTGCATATCTATCAATAACCGCATTAAGCTCTGCTTCTGCATTTCCCTCATTAATGCATTTTTCTGCAAGTGCTATCAAAAGATCTGTTACCTTTATATCATCCTTAAAGCGTTTACCCGGAGCTGATACAACTACCAGACGCCTGTCAGGATCCGAAGTTACAATTTCACATACTTTTTTAATCTGCTCTGCATTTGCAAGGGATGTTCCACCAAATTTTGCAACTTTCATAATTACAACCTCCAAGATATACTATAATATATTTTATTCGTCCAGAATTCTTATGGTGTTTGCAATTTCTACTACCGATTTTGATTTGCCAAGTGCTTCAAAATTCTCAGAATGCTCCTTTTCTGAGAATTTACCTGTAACAAAAGCAATCTCATTTTTATCCTGAACTTTTAAAGGCTTGAGCCATTCCACATTGTCATACAAGGAATTTACAAGCTCCTTTGCACCTTCTTCGTTACTGACTTTCAATCTAACCAGATATTTTGCCCTTGATTCCATTATATCCATCATATTGCTGCTTTCACTGACTTTCCAATCATAGCCGCCACAGCTTCCCCAATTTTTAACTATCTCGATGACGTCAGCTACCACTGCGCTTGCAGTAGGAAGTTTCCCGGCACCGCGTCCATAGAACATTGCTTCTCCGACTGCATCTCCTTTTACCACTATGGCATTGAAAACATCCTCTACATTGCATAGTGGATTATCCTTTCCAACTATGGCAGGACTAACGCGGGCAACAACCCTGTCACCAATTTTTTCACTCATTGCAATAAGCTTAATTGAAGCATTCAAACTTTCCGCATATTTCATGTCTGTAAGTGTTACTTTTGTTATACCCTCAGTGTGTATATCTTTGTAGTCGACAAATTCATTGTAGGCAATAGATGAAAGTATAGCAATTTTTCTGCAGGCGTCGTGTCCTTCAATATCAGCGGTAGGATCACCCTCGGCATATCCATTTTTTTGCGCTTCCTTAAGTGCCACATCAAAGTCCTTACCTTCCCTTTTCATCTGACTGAGGATATAGTTTGTCGTGCCATTCAATATTCCTACAATACTGTATATCTCATTTGCAGCCAGACAACGGTTTAATGGCCTAATTATAGGAATTCCGCCACCAACACTCGCTTCAAAAAGATAATTTATATTATTCCCCTTTGCAATCCTTAATAATTCCGGTCCGTGTGTTGCAACTAATTCCTTGTTTGAAGTCACCACATGTTTTCCAGACTCCAGAGCCCTTTTTGTATAATCATATGCTATTCTTGCTCCACCAATGGTCTCCACAATGATACTTATCGATTCATCATCAAAAACATCCTGCGGATTCTTTGTAAGCAACTCCTTATCCGGGCATGTGTCATCAAAATCCCTGATATCCAATACCTTCTTAACTTTAATTTCCTTGCCGGCCTTTTTAGATATGCTGGCACAATTCTTCTTAATGATCTCAACAACTCCGGAACCAACAACTCCATAACCTATAACAGCAACATTAATCATAAAGTAATCCTCCTCTACTCTCTCGCAAGTATTTCGTGTCTTCTGACACCATCGACCCTGCTTATTTCATCCATTAGCACATTTATATCGCTAGTCATACTATCAGTCTCTATCGAAATGGTTACATCAGCCAGTCCATTTATTGGAATATTCTGATTAATTGTCAGTATATTTGCCTTTGATTCAGCAATTTTATTGATAATGCCAGACAATATACCTGAGAAATCCTCCACTACGAAAAAAAGCGTAATAACTCTTCCCCTTGACGTTTCATAAAACGGAAACACGTAATCCCTGTACTTGTAAAACGCACTACGGCTTATTCCAACTTCCTTCACCGCATCATTAACATTCTTTATCGCACCACCGGAAAGCAGCTTTTTTACTTCAATAACTTTGATAAATACTTCAGGGAGTACAGAAGTATCAACCAAATAATATTTTGAGGTATTTTTCATACTTTTCTCCTGTCCACCATCCATGTACATTTGTGTTCCTACTGTGTAATATAGCATAAATGAGCCATTTATTCAATACTTTTTTTATTTTTTCTCAATAAATAGGGATACCCCATTATTTATGAGATATCCCTTTTAATAAAAACTAATATTTCATTTTGTAATAACTTTGCAAAAATAAGTCTTACTTTAGTATTCCTTATTAAATCTTGATGTTATTACATCTATTTCACTGCTCATCAAGTCAAAATTATCCAATAAACCTAAAAACTTTTCAACTATCACCGGATCAAACTGAGTTCCTGAATTTATAGCAAGTTGTTTTTTTGCTTCCTCAAGATGCAGCTTTGATCTGTATTTTCTATCAGAAGTCATGGCATCAAAAGCATCTGCTACGGAAATTATCCTCGCTAAAAACGGAATCTCATCACCTTTTAATCCCGATGGATACCCTCTTCCGTCCATCCTTTCATGGTGGTACATAACCAAAGGTACTATATCTTTAAACATAGACACCGCTGAAAGTATATTTGCGCCCTTTAAAGGATGTTTCTTTATTTCCTGGTACTCCTTGTCATCAAGTTTTTCAGTCTTCAGCAGTATATCATCAGCTGTTCCGATTTTTCCAATATCGTGGAATATTCCTCCGGCATTAAGCTTATCCAAGTCTTCGGCGGGCAAACCAAGTGCCTTTCCGATTTCTACCGCATAATAAGCTACTCTATCCGAGTGTCCTCTTGTGTATTCATCCTTTGCATCAACAGCAAGACGCAATGCCTGAATAGCATCCATGTATCTTTTCTTTAATTCACTATAGGTCCTGTCCAGTTCGTCATTTTTAATATTGACCAAAGAATGGAGAAACACATTATTAATGGATGTGGCAGCCTGAGTAGCATAAATTTCAAGGAGCTCTAATCCATCAACATCATGTTCAAACTCCAGATAAATCACGCCCTCTGTCCTCAAAAACTCATTTTTGCTAATGAGTGGCAAAATTAGTCCCTGGTCTGATTTCACCAAGTGTCCCAATGTTTTAGCTGTTCCTATTACTTCCATAGTTTGATAATCTATCATTTCCAAGAGCTTTTCCAGACTTGTATCATATTTGCCAACACCTTTATAAAAGCTCTTTTTATTTTCCGATATCCCGACAAGATCATCTATAAGGATAAAAGCATTTTTACTTTGCACGAAAGGCAAAATCTCCAATAAGATATCTCCTATTATATTAACCATCGATTGCAGTTGGTAAATTTTAGGTACTGAATCCAAAATTCTTTTCAAGCCGTCTCTGAACTTCTGAATTGTCATTTTTTGTGAAACGGACTTTATACCGGACTCAATTAGTAAAATCAATTGGTCAAAGTTATCCGCCTTTTCACAATATGCCTGTATATCAAGTAACTTGATAGTTTCTAAAGGAGGTGCCACATCTTTGTACCCAGTCAAAAGCAAAATATAAAGCTCTTTGTTAAACTCACGTATCTTTTCAACAACTTTGTCACCCTGTATAGGATCCATCAGAAAATCCAGCACAAGAAGGTCAAAATGTTCATTTTTGATTATCTCAATTGCCTCCAGAGGATTACTTACACCAACATACTGATACCCCAATCGTTTAATTATCACAGACAGTGAATCCAGTATACCATTATCATCATCAACCACTATTATTTTAAATTCGGATTTTAATTCCACATTCTTTTTTCTCACTTCACTGCCTCCCTTGCATTTATCGAAGCAACTCAAACAATATAAACAATAATTGCCTTCAGGTATAATATTCTATCTAAATAGCCATAATAAAAACTCCAGACAAAACATATTATCAGCGTATATATCGGCATATAATAATATTTTTTTAACAATTAACTTATCAAGAATATATATTGAACGAGATAATGAAACTATATATCAAACAAAATAAAGTATTATAACCGGAGGTAATATATGAACACAATTCGTCTAGGTGTAATCGGAACCGGCATGGCATTTGAACGCCTGCATTATCCCGCTTTGCAGGAGCTCAGTGATAAATACAGTATAGTTGCGTTATGCAATAGAACCCGTAAGGATGCAGAGGACTTCTCAAGAAAAATAAACCTTGATGTTGCCAATGTCTATGATGATTATAACGAAATGCTGCTAAGAGATGATCTTGACGCCGTAGATATACTTGTACCTATAGAATTGAACTATGCTGTATCGGAAGCAGTTGCAAAATCCGGAAGAAACCTCATTTGCGAGAAACCGATGGCATCTAATATGGAGGATGCAAAAAAATATCTTGAACTCTCAAAAAAGTACAACGTAAAAATAATGATAGCGGAAAACTACAGGTACAATGAAGAAAACAACAAAATCCGTGACATCCTGAACAGTGGAAAAATCGGAGAACCTGTATACTTTATAAGAAATAACATAGCCTGTTTTCCCTGCGAGATGACCAAAGATACTTATGCTGCAACAGAGTGGCGCCAGCACCCGAAATACTTCGGTGGTACTTTCCTTGATGCTGCACTTCATGATTTGGCAGCCCTGCGGCATATATTCGGTGCGGTCGAATGTGTGCAAGCCTTTGGCAAACCTCAAAAGGAAGACTTCAATCCTTATGTATCTGTAAACACCAATATATTATTCAAAAACGGTGTAATCGGCCATTACACCTATTACCCTTCGGGAATTGAGACGCAAAAACCTCCTGTAGGCTTAAGGATCTTTGGAACCAAGGGAGAAATATATCTTGAGGACAAAGCTTGCGGTGTTATAAATGTTTCATATCATGACGGGCAATCGGAGCAGATTGGTTATAGACCCGAACGTGGCTTTTACAACGAGCTATTGAATTTTTACAATGCTTTAAACCAAACCGAGCAGATATCAGTGACTCCAGATATTGAATATGGAGACGTTAAAATGGTATTTGATATTCTTGATTCAATATCCAAAAGGGAAATACGGTATGTGGATGTTCCGGCTCCTTCTATTGAAGCAATCCCTGATGATCTTGAAATTAAACGCCCAATGTATTACCAATAGGATATCACGATAGTAAAAGGACGATTCTTCCTACCTTCATCAGAGGGGTATGAAAGAATCGTCCTATTTGTTTTAATTGAATCTACCACTTTATTTTACTTAAACTGCTCTCCACTTCACGCCGATTAAACGGCTTGGGTATGTAATCTATTGCTCCCTTGCTAATAGCATTTTCAATAACCTGATCGGATTTGACTGCCGAAACCATTATTATTTTACTTTTCGAACTAACCTCTAATATCTTACTAATCGCTTCAAGGCCATCCATTCCCGGCATAGATACATCAAGTGTAACAACTTCAGGCTGAATTTCTTTCGCCTTCTTTACAGCTTCGAACCCATCTTCAGCAAATTCGATATTTGTGTAGCCGATATCCTTCAAAGTATTTCCCAACAACACACGCATAAAGACTGCATCGTCTACTACCAGTATCTTTTTTTCCTCCATCCCATACACCTCTACTCTCAATACATTGATTTTTTAAGTGCAAATAGTACTTAATTTATTTCTTTATATTGCATAAAAGTTTGGTGAAAGGTATTTTACCATTTGTTTTTATACCAGTGACCCGTTACAGAAAATAATTCCAGTGCAGACGGGTCACAAACAGAGGAAGTGCATTTTTAACATTTTGATATACTAGAAATAAGTAATGTTAAAAAGCACTAGTACAAAACTATACGTTCAGAATTTCCTTTACGATATTTTTCATATCAGATTTCCCACATATTTTGTTGTGTCTTACAGGTTTTTTATCTAAATCCTTTAAACCTTCAGGAATTTTCAGACCACACTTCTCTGCCAAATCATCTAAAAGCTCGAATTCACTTTTACCCTCAACAGAATCGGATCCAAAAATTGACTTTGCAACACTTTCATTAAATTTGAACGGGCTCGCTGTTGAAACAATAACTGTCTTTGTAATATCGCCGGTAGAAATAACATATTTATCATAAACATCAACGGCAACAGCTGTATGAGTGTCAATTACATATTTATATTCTTTAAAAATGGCTTCTATGGTTTTCATTGTCTCGCTTTCAGTGGAATATCCAGCCCAGAATACATCTGAGATTTTTTTCCTGGTCACAGGATCTATTGAATACTTCCCATCAACCTTCAGTTTTTCCATCCACCCATTGACCATGCCTGAATCATGCTCAGTCACTTCATAAAGCAGTCTTTCCAGATTGCTTGATATAAGAATGTCCATCGACGGGGAAATAGTCTTCTTAAAATCTCTGTTTCTATCATAAACTCCGGTTTCTATAAAATCAGTCAGAACATTATTGTCATTTGAAGCACATACCAGTTTGTTTATTGGTAAGCCCATTTCCATTGCATAGTATGCAGCCAAAATATTTCCGAAATTACCTGTCGGAACAACAAAATTTATCTTTTCTCCGGGTTTTATTTCGCCGTTTTTCATTAAATCCGCATATGCAGAAAAGTAATAGATTATCTGAGGAACAAGTCTTCCCCAATTAATTGAATTGGCGGAAGAAAATTTATAATTAGCCGACTCAAGTTTATCTGCGAGGTGCGAATCTGTAAAAATCTGTTTAACACCGTTCTGAGCATCATCAAAATTGCCTTCAACTGCTATTGAGTGTACATTTTTCCCTTCCTGAGTTACCATCTGATACTTTTGAACTTCGCTAACACCTTTATTGGGAAAGAAAACAATTATTCTGGTTCCATCAACATCTTTAAAACCTTCTAATGCAGCTTTTCCTGTATCTCCGGATGTAGCAACAAGTATTACAATTTCACTGGTTTCACCAGTTTTTCTCATTGCCTTAACCAGAAAATGAGGCAAAATCTGCAGTGCCATATCCTTAAATGCACAGGTAGGACCGTGCCACAATTCAAGGACATGCACATTCTCATTGAGCCTGAATACAGGTGCTATGCTGCTATTACCGCCAAACTTTTCAGTTGTATATGCATTATAAACACAATCGGCTATTTCCTGATCTGTATAATCCGTCAAATATTTTTTAAGAATATATACCGCTCTCTCCTGATAACTCATTTCAACCAATTCATTTATATCATCAAGGGATATTTCAACCCGATCCTCAGGAACAAACAACCCTCCATCGGGTGCCAACCCCCTTTTAATTGCTTCAGCTGATTCTAAAGATTTCAATCCCCCACGCGTACTTTCATAGTGCATTTTATTTCCTCCCAATTCAGTAAATATCTTATAAAAACTTTAACTATATAAAAGCTATAATCAAATGAACTCTTAATTAAACACATCTAAAATCAATTTCTTAAGATGCACCGTTACCTTTTATAATATAACAAAACAAATAAAAAATAAAGCAAAATTTCAAAAGACAGTTGCATGTAATTAATGTGGAGAAAAATATACACCCACATAAGATAGAGCCATTTTCAAGTGTCAATTAATACCTTGACTTCAGCAAATATCTTATTCTGCCAAGTATACTCTGCCTCTCCATGTTCTTCATATATATAAGCTTGTTAAACGTTGGGACAACAGCTTTCTTTCCCGAATTATACAGATAGTTCTTATCGTTTTCACTCAGCTCAAAATCCAGAAATGAAACTCTTGAAGTATCAATAGGAA
This sequence comes from uncultured Acetivibrio sp., assembly GCA_964564015.1. Lineage (GTDB taxonomy): Bacteria > Bacillota > Clostridia > Acetivibrionales > Acetivibrionaceae > Acetivibrio. Next base: position 73,381 of record CAZLZR010000007.1, on the reverse strand, counting down.
TAACAAAACAATTCATGCAGTTGTATTTCGGAATACCAATGTCATGTGTTGCAGTCAAAAATGCTTTATATATATTCAACGGATTGAATAGCTTAATTTTCTGTTTTCCACCGTTTAATCTGCAGGCAATTAACGGTCTTCTGAAATTACAGCTTATGGTCCAAAGAGGTAAATTGTCCAATACCCCTCCATCAATTATGTAATGCTTCTTTTTCTTTTCGTCAATCTTGGCATAAATCTCCACAGGCTTGAACGCAAAGGGCACACTCGAGCTCATCCTAACAGCTTTTGCCACCTCAAGGCTATCAGGGTTAATACCGTAATAGGCTATATCATCCGGCAGTACAATGACCTTTCTCCGATTGGCATCTACCGCAGTCATCCTCACTTTATATCCCATTGGATTTGATTTGTCCGCAGTACCTCCCCTCAGATCTGCAAAGGTTATGATTCCCTTCTTTGCCAGCAGTTTATGTACCCATTCCTCCAGAAGATCTCCATCAAACAAACAGCCCTTCTTGCTGTACTTAATTATGTTTTTCAGGAAATTCCCCCTATAAAAAGTAAAATCATTGTCAAAATCCGTCATTTCGATATCCCTCGATGGCGTTAAATAGTCCATGTTCAGGAATTTATATATACTTTTATCCTCAAACCGGGTTTTCATGCAAAACTCCATATAATCCCTCACTACAGGCACCTTCTGGTCAATCTGGTCTATATTGAATTTCCCGAAATCAAACTCGTAAAACTCCTTTTTTAGTTCTTCCGAACCATATCCTGCACCAAAACATGCTCCTGCTATAGCACCTGCCGAAACACCTGAAATATTCCTGAAATTTATCCCTTTCTTCTCAGCCGATTCAAGAAGCCCGACATATGCAATCCCTTTTATTCCGCCACCACCCAATACAAGATTGACACCCAAATTCTTATCCATTTATACAAAAATCTCCCCAGATAATATATTCTACTGTATATATATTATCCGGAGAGATCAAATAGAATTTTTAACAAAAGCTAACAAAATCTATTATTTCCTTTAATATCCCTTTTGTTTATGTACTTTTTCCATATTTTTATAGTTTAATTCCCCAGTTAAAATATTATTCTTCTACTGGAAATTTCTTGACAATACCAAGCAACTTGCTTTTCATCCAACCGAAATCAATTGAATTAAGGCTGCCATCTCCGTTTACATCGGCTGCTATCAAACCGGCATCACCTGCTGGGAAGGTATTTATCATACGAAGTAAATATTGTTTCATCAAACCGAAATCTATTGAATTAAACGCCTTGTCTCCGTTTAAATCCCCAAGTATTACTGAAGAAGCAGGTGTTGCTGTTGGTGTTGGCTTAGGAGTTACAGTAGGAGTTGCTATTGGTGTAATATTGTTAACTATAGAGTAGAAAGCGGGTTTTGCTTTGTATTCTCCATTAAACAATAACGGGTAGCCACCAAGCCAACTTGTTGCATCTGTTACACCCCAGAATACTATCGCAGTTATATTCAGCCCTTCCTTCTTTAAAGCTGCAATTTTAGAGATAAACTGCTGATAGCGTGTTGCCTGTCTTTCCAAAGCTGATGTACTATTGTCGGTATTTTTGATATCTATCTCTGTAAGCTGAACTTCCAACCCTAATGCATCGTACTTTCTGACAGCACTTTCAACCATACTGAGACTTGGATAATCCATAACCCAGTGAGATTGCATACCCATACCATCTACCAAACCTTTAGATTTGAGTTTTGTAAGAATATCTACAATAAAGTTCAGTTTCCTGTCCTCATACTCGTTATAGTCATTGTAGAAAAGCTTACAATCCGCAGGAGCATATTCTCTTGCGTATTCAAAAGCTTTAACTATGAAATCTTCACCAACTGTCTGCATCCATAATGAGTTCCCCGATTGCTTGTTATTTGAGCCGGGATTTCTCATTCCTGTTGAAGTATTAGGGTCAACCGCCTCGTTTACAACGTCCCAAGCATAAAACTCAACTGTCGGATACTCTGTTTCAATAAGCTTCATCAGATTTTTAATATAGTTTTCAAGTCTTTGGAGCATTACTTCTTTTGAAGCCCACGGAGCTGATTCATCCTGTGAAAAGTTTTCCTTAAAGAACCAATCAGGTGTTTGGGCATGCCATACTAGTGTATGACCTCTTACCGGAATATTATTATCTCTTGCAAAATCAAGCTGCATTTTTGCGTTCCTGAGTGTAACCTGCGGATTCACCTGATCATACGGATTTTCTTCCATATAAGCTACTGTAGCGTTGTAGTCAAGTACAGAATCAGGTTTCAACTCATTTCCAAGGGTCAAACTGTTATAATGCTTAATGAAAAGTTCCCTTGCAGGCTTTGGAGCCAGTTCGCTTGCTGATGCCGCACCACCTACTCTGAAGTAACCGGAAAAGACATCCTTTAAACTTGCAATATTCTTCTCAATTTCAGGTAAAGTTGCAGGCATTGCTGTAAAATCGTCCAGATAAAAATCCAATAAATCCTGAGCACTCGGAGAAGACTTCCACTCAGTCTCTACATAGACTTTTACGTCCTTTGCGTCAAGGGGAACTGTAAGCTGTCCCTCCAATAAGGTCCATGTTCCCTTATTTACAGCAATTGTTTTAATGTTTCTATATACATCCTCTCCATTATTATATTGCAGCTGCAGGCTGAATCTCTGGCTGCTTGCATATGAATCTCCAACATATTTGAGGTAAACTGACAATGTGTAAGATTCACCCAAGGTCAAAGTCTCTGACTTATCAACCATTGCACCATTCCATGTACTAGTTCTGTTACTTACTTTTAGGCTGTATGTCCCCGAATGGGCTTGTTCTGTACTGAGTTCAACCGTTTCATCTCCTCTTGGTCCCCAACCGCTTATTCCTGTTTCAAAATCGTCGCTAATCAAGTTACCGGCCAAAACTCCTGTCATTCCCGAAAAACTGCCGACGATGCTGACAGCCAATATTGCGCTGACTGTCAAAAGAGTAATTAACTTTTTCCTTAACATACTCTTCCTCCTTATAAAGTTTAATTTTTATTGGAAATAAATAAGCTTCGTTCTGTTTCGGTATTTTTTTATAGAATCAGGCGTTGGAAAATACCTAAGCAGTAGCATGCTTATTCATTTTCGGTCATATTATAGTCTATCTTTTTATGTTTTTGATTTAGATTTCAAAGTTTTACATTTCATAAAAATCACATTAATACTTATTTTTTATATAATTCGATATAAAAGATTTTTTAGACGGGTTTATTCAGAATTTTTTATTCAATAGGTTATCATGGCACTAACCGTCAGGTGCGTAATATTTTTCTTCACATTTATGAAGTGCGACCTGTCTTACTTCTTTAATTGCTGACTTTTCTAGAATATGGTATAATTCAATAAAACTTTTTATTTATTTTAAAGGAGACTAATATGAAAAAAATCATACAGCGCTGGAATTTTTTTAAGCATTTTTCATTGAGCCTTATTATATCCTTGTGCTTTCTTCTTGGAATGGTAAACATTATCAGACACTTAAAAATGATTGGAACAACGGATAATATCAACGGTTCTGTTACGATTTTATCAAACACTGCCGATGGCCCTTCAGCCATATATATTCCAGGAACACTTTCTCCTTTTGAAATTTTTGTAGCTTTTGCTGTATTACTTATTTTTCTGCTGGTTTTATATATACCTATAAAAAGAGATTTGTCAAGACGAGTAAATATTCATTGAAATTCAAACACACTAATTGTTTGACTACTGTTTTATTGAAATGTATAATTAAATATATGCATGAGTTCTTAATTTTTACTAAAACATTTTCAGGAAGCCAAAACAAGGAGAATATAAATGAATACAGTAAAAGAATACAAATGCCCTAGTTGTAATGCACCCCTGGAATTTTATCCACCTACTCAGAACTGGAAATGCAATTACTGTTCAAGTGAATTTGAAATTAATGAGCTAGACAGCGTGCGCAAAGAAGAAGCCTCTGATCAGGATATGGCTGAGTTGGACTCATACAAATGTGATAGTTGTGGTGCTGAATTGATTGCAGATGAGACCACTTCCGCCACTTTTTGTATTTATTGCAAAAGCCCTACAATTATAAAGACAAGATTTTCAGGACGCTTCAAACCAAAGAGTGTAATTCCCTTCAAACTTATAAAGGAACAAGCCAGAGATATTTATAAAGAGTGGATTAATAAAAAGCTGTTTGCCCCCAATGAGTTTAAGCAGAAAGAGGAAATCGACAAGGTTACCGGTATATATGCGCCATTCTGGCTCTTTGACTGTAAAGCTGACGGTATGATAAGCGGCGAAGCAACCAGGGTAAAAACATGGACCCAGGGTAATTACCGATACACCAATACAAAGTATTTCCTTGTAAACCGCAGGGGTAATGCACGCTACAACAGAATTCCCGTTGATGCTTCAAAGAAGCTGGACGATAAATTCATGTATATGGCTGAGCCTTTTGATTACAATGATATTACCGATTTCTCCATGAAGTATATGTCTGGATTTATGGCTGAAAGGTATGATGTTGAGACCGATGAAGCTAAAACCATCATGCAGAAAAGAGCTGAAAACTATATAGAAGACAGACTCAAAAGTACTGTAACGGGTTATTCATCTTTCAGTGTAAGAGAAAAAAATGTTAATTTATCTCAAATAGATGCATCTTATGCCATGTTGCCTATTTATCTTCTTATAAATAAGTTTAAAGGCAAAGACCATATATTCATAATAAACGGCCAAACAGGCAAAGTGGTGGGAGATACACCTATCAGCCGTATAAAGCAGTTGATATTTGCCTCAGTGGTATTCTTAATAGCATTTTTAATATGTGTTTTGGGAGGTGCTTTATTTGTTTAGGAAACTCAGTATTGCATTTTTGATTTTTATACTTGTTTCAATTTTAACAGGCACCCTTACCTATGCCTCGAATCCCAACAATGTCATAGATAATTTGGGCTACCTTACAGAAAGTGAAATTACGGAGCTTCAAAGCAGAATTAATTCAATAAAGGAAACCTATGTCTTAGATACCGTCATAGTTATTACTGACAATACCGAAGGTAAATCTTCAATGGTTTATGCAGATGACTATTATGATTACAACGACTATGGCTTGGACAGCAAATATTCCGGCTTGTTGATGCTGATTAACATGCAGAAAAGGGAAGTTTGGATATCTACGGAAGGTAAAGCAATTGATATCTTTACCGATAGCAGAATAAAGAATATGGTGAATAATGTAACAAACTCACTTTCCAACGGCAATTATTATGACGCCTGCAAAATATTCCTAAACGATGTTTCCAGATATGCAAATTCCGGTATTCCAAAGGGGCAGTATAGAGCTGAAGGTGATCCTCCCTATGTTAATGCCACCTATTTAGATAAGGTTTTACGCTTAATGAGAACCTGGTATATTTATCTTATTGCCTTGGCTATATCTATAATTGCAACTGCCATAGTTTCTTATTCCAGTAAAGGCAAAGTCACTATAGATAACCGGACTTATGAGGAAGGCGGTTCCTTTGCTCTTTCTGAAAATTCCGATATCTATCTGAGAGAAACAACTACCAGAACCAAAATTGAACGCAATTCAGGCGGTGGCAGCGGTAGAAGCAGTACACATAGTGGCAGCAGCGGCAGAAGTCACGGTGGTGGCGGCGGCAGATTCTGACAATATACAAAAAATCTTAGCAAATAGGTTATGTTTACTATTTAGAGAAATACCAAAGCTTCTCGTATCTGATTCCGGGAAGGAATTCTCTTTCTTAGTCACTATAAAAGATAGCTATAGGAATTTTGATATAGCTATCTTTTTTAAATTACTCTTACTATCTCATCATAAACCAAAAGTCCATTTCCTTCAAGTATAACTTTCCTTCAAGGTCTTTTACTTCAACGTCAATGTCCATAAATTCAATCTATCATCATCCCTATTATATCCGGATTAGTTGAATAAAATCAACAAAGGCTAAACTCAAGGAATTAATACATAAAATTCATTATATGTCTTTATCTTGATGTATTTATCTGATAAAATTGTAACTGATGTAATTGTTAACATAAAAATATTTCTTTTACAAAGGAGGGTTGTTACTGAGAGTACAAGTAAACAAAAATTTTAATAGTAAGGGGAGGAATAAAAAATGAAAAAAGTATTGTCAGTGTTACTTGTATTAGTTATTTGTCTAGTCACAAACACGTTTGTAACATTTTCAGCTGATTCTACTATTGACCAGGTCTCAGAAAGTCTACTTAAACCTACGGTTAAGACACCAGGCCCGATTGATTCACTGGAAGTTCTTACTAACCAGATTGACAAATTAGCTGATGCCGCATTTAAAAGCAAGTTGGGATCTTGCTATAAAAAAAACCTATTAAAAGACCTTGATAAAGTATTAAAAAGTACTAAAAATGGCAGCTATTCCCAAGCTATTATTAAACTGAATTACGATATACGAACTAAAGTCACAGCTTTCCTTAAAGAAAATCAACAGCTTTCAATATTACAATCTATCGATAATACCATAAACTCATTGAATAATGCATATAAATCAACAGTAAAAACATCTTTTGGTAAGGTAGCCGGTATAGAAGCTGTCAACAATAGTTGGGCATGGATGGGCATTCCCTATGCAAAACCTCCTGTGGGAGAACTAAGATGGAAAGCTCCAAAAGATCCAGAGCCTTGGAAAAAAGTTCGCTTTTCTACATATGACTATACACGCTGTACTCAGCCTGCACTGGATAATCAATGGAATCCGCTCAATTATGTTATAGGCTCTGAAGACTGTCTATATCTGAATGTATATCGTCCAAAAACAGAAGATAAAAATCTTCCTGTCTATGTATGGATTCATGGAGGAGGTCACGTATTCAGCGGCGCAGAACAATATGATGCATCAAAACTCGCAAGCGATTCCAACATGGTTGTTGTTGTCATTCAATTCAGAATTGGTCCTTTAGGCTGGTTCTACAATCCTGCACTTAACCCTAAAGGAACAGCCGAAGACAAATCGGGTAACTATGGTACACTTGACCAGATTAAAGCCCTCGAATGGATAAAACGTAACATAAAAGGATTCGGTGGTAATCCTGATAATGTGACAGTTGCCGGTGAATCAACCGGAGGTTATCATGCTTTAAATCTTATGATCTCACCTAATGCAAAAGGGCTCTTTAATAAGGTCATAGCTTCCGGAGGAAGCGGTGTAAATTATCCTCTTTCAACTGGTATTGAGCGATCAAATGCAGCAATAGACAATTTGCTTGTCGCAGACGGAACCTGTAGCGATCTGACTTCGGCTGCAGAATATAGATCCGGCATGTCTAATAAACAAATTGCTGACTACCTGAGGGGCAAAACCGACGAAGAAATAGTACGTTCAGTTATGGATCAATACGGCTCAATTACTACTGTTGCTCCGTTCATAGACGGATCGGTATTACCAGGCAGCCAAGCCTCATTGTTTGAAGCAGGCAAATATAACAAGGTACCTGTAATCCTTGGAAGCGACAAGGATGAAATGCGACCCTTCCTGCCATCCTGGCTGGGCTTTGTCCCAACTTCCAGCGGATACACCTGGTATAATGCCTATAATGCCATTGGAGTTGCAGAGCCTAAGATAACTCTTGAGCAACTAATGCCGGAAGAAGCGGACAGACAACTTTATGATGCTTGTGGAAAATATCCTTCCATGTATTGGAAAGCAAACACAGTAGATTCAGTAGCCAGAATCTTAAAGAAACATCAGGACGATGTTTACTGTTATCTTTTCAACTGGGGTGGTATAGGTTCCGGTGCCAAACCTTTTGATTTCCTTATCGGAAGCGGACATGCCTTTGAATTGTCATTCTTGTTTGGATGGGATTATGATACATGGGGTAATGTATCATTTTCAGAAGAAAACGAAGCAGGAAGAAAAGACCTTCAAAAATCCATTATGTCCTATATAGCTGCTTTTGCCAAGACCGGGGATCCCAACAAAAATACTGAAGACCTCACTGAATGGGTTAAATGGTCAAATAATGTAGGACCAAAAAGTATAGTTTTTGAAGCAGACTATGAGGAAGCCAAAATCAGCATGATGAATGAGGAATACAATAGAGATGAAATTCTTGCTGAGGTTGAAGCACTGCCCGAAGCTGTAAAAAGCCTGGTTAAAATTTTACTGTGGTAAATATTCAAAAAAGATCAAGGCGCTAATTGCTCCTTGATCTTTTTATCCATTCTCATCCCTTTAAAAGTCTACAAAAACTACAGAAAAACAGATCTAATAACTTTAATGTTTTGTAAAGCCTTAAGCCTTACTGCCCTATATCTGAGATACGCAACAATAAAGGCCATCGAAAATGATGCCATAACAATAAGCACACCATAGAACATTATTTGCTGCTGGCTTATAAAAATATTTTTCATAACATAAGTATAAACCAGTTTGTCGCTTATATACGAACACAGGTATATATCCAATGACAACGCGGATATTGTACTAAGAATACCTCTCAAATACTTATTTTCAATTTTAACATCATAAAAGATTATAAAAAACAGTACAGCTTCAGCCAAAATAAGAATTGAACCATAGTCACCTATTACAGCTACAAACAGCTTATTCCATGAACAAAACAAGGTTATGGCAGTTTCTGCCGATACCACCAAAGCAAGAGACAGTATAGCAATTTTTTTATTAAGTTTAACAGGATATTTTCTAATGTACGCACCTATAAAGAAATAAGTAACGGGATAAAGCTTCGTCCACCAATCAGATAATGCCATATAATCAAATATCTTGCTTTGAGCGCCCAAAGGATTAAACAGTCCAGGTACTCCCGTCAGGAGGATCAGAATTAGCAAAAATATCTTATAGTCTCTTTTGCTGTTTAAATTTTTGTGGATCATGTTTAAAAACGGTGTTAACAAAAACAGACCTATATACATGTTGATATACCATGAATATTTATCTGCACCAAAAATCAGAATTTCTCCAATCCACATCAAGATACTTTTGTCTTCCTTAAGATATATTACCCTCATCAGTATTGACAATACCGAATAGAATACATATACGCCTAAAATAGGTATAAGCTTTTTAAAATACTTTTTCTCAGGCTTCTTCTCTGTTTGCAAATACCCGGTAAGCATTATAAATAAAGGAACACACATTGTAAAGAACCATCTTAGAGCTACCTGAACAATCATATTCTTACCTGATACAGGTACTTTGTAAAAATTCGTATGATAGAAAAAATGTACTCCAACTACAAAAAGTATTGCAAAGGTTCTAATCAGATCCAATCCGGTATTACGCTTCATATATTTGAGCCTCACTTAATCTGTTATTATTACAGCAAAACAACATCCATAATAGACATAATTGTATTTTATCACAATTGGTAATCTATTGTATTCTTAATTTGTTAGAAACATATACAAATTAACACAGATTCAGGCATAAGGCAAGAAGAACAATTGAAAAGAAAGACTCTGAGATTAAGAGAAATGGGCAAAGTTTATTAATTCGCTGCCTGATTTAGCAAAAAGTATGCGACTCTAAAAGGTTCTTATCAATATTGCCGATATATTGTCTTTTTCCATTCTTGATTTATTAAGATCTATAAGGTAATTGGCTTTCTTAATCATCTCATCCTCACTTACCAATTGGAAACAATTCAAGTTTGAATAAATCTCATCGTCTGAAATAACATGTCTGAAGCCATCAGAACAAAGCAAATATACTGTGTCTTTCTCCGCATTTCCGTATAAAAAATCCGGTTCAACAGCATCAGACGCACCTATACACTGCAAAAGAATATTTTGCCTAGGATCTTTTCGGGCTTGTTCCGGTGTAAGATTACCCAGCCTGACGTCCCTTGCAACAAGTGTATGATCATTTGTTATCTGATATACCCTGTCAGATATTTCGTAAATTCTGGAATCGCCTACATGAACACCATAATACTTTCCGTCAACTATCAGTAATGCGGTCAAGGTTGTTCCCAGCCTTATATTTTTAGACACTCCATAATCCATAAGGTATTTATTCTGTTCATATACAATTTTACTCCATTGGAGTTTTAATTCTTCAAAGTCAATCTCATCTTCACAAATTTGAGGAAACACAGTATTGAACCAAGTAGAAAAGGCATTAACAACGGATGCGCTTGCCACCTCACCCTCGGATAACCCACCCATTCCATCACACACGACAGAAAATGCCACCTCTGTATTCTTAATCATTCTGGCATTAGAGTACACTGAGTCCTGATTAACCTTTCTTGATATACCTATATCGGAAACTGCAACTGTTATCAACTTCATTCCTTATACCTACCAAACTTGGCAATGGCGAAATAAGCTTTCTACGGCTATTTCACTCATATGCTTAATATATTCTGAACTCAAAAACTTCATCTGCAAGTGTTATTACATCTTCGTGCTTTATTTTAACTTCCTGATTGCCAACAATTCTTACCTTATTTACGAAAGTTCCATTTGTAGAATTATTGTCTCTTATAAAATATTCATTGTTTCTAGTAATAATATCTGCATGACTACGACTGACAGCAGGATTATTATCGCACAAATAATCTACATAATCCGGTTCCTTGCCCATCTTGAAAAAGGCTTTGTTAATAACGATTTTCTCATCCGTCTTCTTTCTTACCAGGTAAGGTAACACATTCTGATTCTTCACAATAGCCGCATTATCAGGACTGATAGGTGCCTGTGGATTTAGAATAGTAGTTCTTTCGTATTCACTTTCCTCCAAAGGTATTAATACCTGATGAATACCCTGAGGTTTTTCCTGGTTTTCAGAAATCTTGACAGGCGTAATTTCTACTCTACTATTCTGGTTGTTAAAGATTGGATTTTGGGGGGGTGGATTTTTGGGACTTGGATTGGTATTAACATCTCCATCATTTTTCTCCTCGTTTTTCTTATCTCCACCAAATATTGACGAGAAAAATCCACCTTTCTTATCCTTCTTTTTAGCATTATCGGCTTTTTGCTCATCAGCAAATACTTTGCCTTGCATACCGGGTACCTCAAATCCCATATTGGATTTAGGCATCGGAGGTTTCTGTTCCTGTTTTACCTGTTTTTCAATTGCCGGCTTTGGTGGTTGCATCGGCTCCTTCTTTGGTTCTAGCTTGTGAGTAGAGTTGTTTTTTTGAACCTGCTCTATTTTGGCAATTGAAGGCTGCGGCATGTTTAACCCCTGATTTTGATCCGCCGGTTCAATATTTGGAATTATTGGCGGTTGTTTCATAACAACCTGTTTGCTATCATGTGCCGTAAGGTCATTTAGCAATTTATTAAAATTCGAAATTGAAAATGTTGCACCATTCAAAAAGCTGATTATTTGAGCTACATAATCACAATCTTCAGATTGATCAAACTTAACACTGTACATTATACTTTTTATAAACTCTCCCACCGATACAATATCAGAATTACGGTTTTCTAAAGGTAAACACACCAGAAAAGAAGTATAATTTGAGACATCAACAAATATTAATTCAGGATCAAAAACAAATTTATCCGCACTAATTAGATATTCTTCCGATTCCATTATAGCATTGGTTATCCCCTTGAGAACTCCAACAAGCATTTTTTTATTTACGGTACCTGTAAAATAGTTCTTTAAGGTTACTTTTGATGTCACATTATATTTGAAACTTCTTTTTGTGTTAAGTTGAGAAAAAGTATATGGAATCAATGCATCAATCCTATTGTTCAGAAGCATCCCGGATGTTATTGTATCGATCACATCATCGTCGCTTAAATTATACACTAAGAAGCTTATTGTACCCTGATTTTCATAAGCAAAATTATTATTTTCCATAAATATCCTCCATCATTAGCTCATGTATTCACACAATTTGATAACCACCCAAACATCATTTACCTTCACACATGCGGCACCCTTATCTGAAAAGCCGATTGCATCTTCATACTTCGCAGGAATTACAATGTTATCATCAATAGTTATATAACCCCATAGATCGCCTGTTTTTACAGCTGCAAGTCCATTATTAAAGGATTTTGCACCCTCATAGTGAGGTTTAATAACAACGTTACCTGTGTTATCAACAAACCCCCACAAATTGCCTATTTTTACTGCTGTGGGTTCAGATGATGAAAATGGACATACATCATCATAAGCAGAATCAGTTATCTTGGTTCCGGTGCTGTCTACCATATAATACTTACCATTTTCCTTGACAAAAGCCACACCGTTTCTAAAGCAATTGCCCTTTTCGTCAAGTTTTATGTCTTCATAATTATATCCGGTTAATTCTTTTCCCGTAATATCAATTAGCGCCCACTTATCAAATTTTTTAACAGCTGCAACTTTATTGCTGAAATTGCTTGCAAAATCATAGTCACCAAACTTTTTATTAAAATCCTTATCCACATAGAAGTATTTTCCATTCTGTGAAGCAGCCGCCACTTCTCTGAAACTTCCTAAAGTATCAAAGTTCTCTTCCGGAACCATTTCTCTTTCACCTTTGGTGTTAATAAAAAACGTCTCCTTTTCTGTCTTTACAGCTGCAATTCCTCCAGTAAAAACACCTGCATCCTGATAATAAGAGCTTATTGCAACACTTCCAGCCTCATTGACAAATCCCCATTTTTCTTTTATCTTAACAGGACACATTCCCTCATTGAACACTTTAACATCACTAAAGGTTTTATGCATGGTTTCGTATTTATACTTTATTTCCTTCTCTATATTGCTTAAGGTTTCCGATGAAATCTTTCTTCTTTTTGCATTATTAATTACTTTATAGCAATCAACATATTCCGAAGCTTTATTGTAATACTCTGCCAGAGCATTATAAGGCTCTTCGTTTTTGGGGAAAGACTTTGTTAAATTGTTACAGTATCTGACAAAACCTCTGTCATCTCCGGAGGTTAAATAGACATTAGCAAGCTCAAGTTGAATATTAATGTCATCACTTTTAACACTCAACGCCTCTTTATAATTCGCTATAGCCTTTTTGTACATACCCTTTTTCGCATTATCCCTTGCCTGGGTAATACTGTCACCATACTCCTGCGGTAAATATGCAGACTTTTGAGCTACAGTATACCATGCAGCACCAAAAAGAAAGACTACAAGAATTATCGCCAGTACTTTGTTGTTCATCCAGAACACCTCATTAAATATGTTTATTTTACAAAATCCCCAAATTATTGCTTAGATTCTAAGGGGAAAAGAAAACCTGGTTCATCATTGATCATACAGGACTTTTTGTCCGGTGCTTCTCATATTCCTTAAATCAGCTTATCAAATCCTTGTGTTAAGTCAAATATATACTAGTGCTGATTAACAAAAATCATAGGATGTGCATTTTGAACATAATTCATTTCTAGAAATGAATTATGTTCAGAAACACTTGGTTAATAGCTACCAAGAACTATAACCAGATAAGTTCCTATAAATACGAAGGGTGCAAGAGGTAAAGTGTCTTTTCTGCCCTTTTTCCTTAAAATAAGCAATCCTACCGACGCTATAAAGCAAACAAACAAGCTGAACAACATTGATGCAAGTGTACCTGTATAGCCACAAAACAATCCTATTAAGGCATACATCTTTACATCTCCCATACCAATGCTGTTTCTTACAATTAACGCGGCCAGAAGAAATACTCCACCGCCTAAAAGAACGCCCTTTATATCTGAAGCAAAGATATTCAGTATTGTTCTGTTATTTGTAAACATCTCAATAACATAGAACACAACTCTTGTACACAAACCAAACAGTATAAGTTCATTGGGTATTTTCTTGCTTTTAAAATCTATGTAGGCAGCAGGTGCAAGCAGCATCAACAGAGTTGTCAGTTTTGCAGCCTTTACATAGCTTGAAAAAAAGTGATATTGTGCACCAAAGGATGTTATACCCATTATGAAAACAATAGCTAAAAATGCAATATATAAAGGTTTTGCAGGAATAAAAGCCGCTATCCTGTCCTTTAGCGTCTGTCGGCTGAAAATGCTATCCTTTTGTAAATAACAGTTTGCCAAAGCTATCAATATTATGGTCATAGGTACTGCGATTGCTGCCCACATTTATATTTCTCCTTAAGTAAATTGGTTAATATCTTTTCGTAATCGAAAACAATTTATATTATTCACTGTCTTCTCCGAGTAACCAACCTTTTGTTTCTGCCGTCTGATAAAAAACAAATTCGTTTTCAATCGGAAATAACTGAATTACTTTTACTTTGTACACAGCGACAATTTCAATGGTATTTTCGCCATCCGGGAATAGTTTTGAATTTGTAAAGTCTATGCCATCCAGTCCATCAACCACTCCAAGAGATTTTAAATATGCGTCAGGATCATCAAACTGTGCATCAGTAAAATGCTTTTTACATAACACCTTTGCTATAGGGGCTGCAATATACCTTGATGTAATTTCATTAATTCCTTCCGTAGCAAATATGGCTCCAATTCCAAGAATCATATTTTTAGGATCACTGCATATGTCTCCTACCATTTGTTCCAAATTTGCTACGCTGCTCTCACCATTTAGTGCTTCTTCCTTTATCGCTTCCCAACTGGCAAGAACACTGTCAGTATCATTTATGTCAGTGCTCATGCCAGTTTCTGCAATACTCTGAATGGAGTTGTATAAATCATTGGTACTAGACACAATATTATTGATATTATCGGCAGTTTCATCCGCAAAACCTGCCAATGCCCTATGCCTCTCGTGCAGGCCGGTAAGCCCATAGAAATAACTGTATTGGGATATTTCCTTTGCAGTGGAATCAATAGCAATCGCAATCTTAGCCTGCGCACGGCAAACATTAATCAACGAAAGTATCGTGATTATTAGAAACATAAACACAGTCAAAGATATTGTTGCTTCTACAGTTATCGATCCTCTTTGGTTTTCCAGCTTCATTTTTTACCTCTTTTCATACAGTCAGGATTTTATTTGCCCTCTCTGAAGGTCTTTATCATATCATCGACTGTCTTCGTCACTTCGTCTATATATTCCTGTCTCTGTTTGTTGTCACTTACAGACCCAAGCAAGTACACCGGTGCATCATTGTAGAAAAACGTATATCCTACAATATACCTGTTTTTGACTGTTCCATCATCTGATTCACAATCAAAATAACCCTCAAACCTGTTTGTTTCAATTCCGTTTATTGTTACTCTCTTCTGAGAAGTTACAACAACATCATCTATTGAAGTATAAGATTCAGCATGACTTGAAAGTATTATCTGTTGTTTCAAGTTTGGAACAATATCTTCAACAGTTTTTATTGCATCTCTGTTAACAAACTCTTTCCAATAGTCCTTATACATACCAAAAATAACAAAGTAACAACTATCTTTAGTCCAAACCTGTGATGATGACTCAAAAAAACTACGAATGTTCGGCCCATTTATATCAGTATTATAATCAGGATCATTATATTTTCTCGATAAATATGCCAAGTCGGGATCATCAACCTGATTTGTTGTATTTTCTTTCTCAGTTTCCTTCTCTTGCGCCTTCTGAGTTGCTGCAGGTTTTTTAGTTGCTTCTGTGTTGACTGTTTCATTTTTGTTTCCACCGCATGCAGTTAGAGATATAACCAAACTTAGTAATATTACTATACTTATACTCTTTTTCATAATGTCTCTCCCTTTATTATAGAAATTTTGAATTAATAACTTCTTATTCCACTGTACTTGAATTTATACCAACTGGTATCAGTTTGATCGTTTTTTATAGTTTCAGCAATCAAAGGAATTGTAATCAACAATGGCTTGACCTCAATATCTGCACTAATTCTGGCATAGGTGTATGCTTCTGACATAAGGAAGCCATCTCCAACCGGATGTTCCAACTTCTGTGCAACATTTACCTGAACCACATCTGCCATTCTTTTTACAACTCCGTCACCATTAGCAAAACAACCGATAAATAAGAACAATTTCAAATAGTCGCTATATTTAAAGCTGAATATCGATGACGCAGCACTTCCTGCTCCAGGTGCACCAGTTCCACCACCTGAACCTCCAAATTTACCAAAAGCCTCATCTATGCTTTTCTTTAGTGCAGTCTGTCCACTGCTAATAGAATCTTTAATACTGTTAATTGCTTCTTCTTTGTATTTGTTGAACATACTATTAATATTATTTGTTATAGTCGTAGATATACTAACTGATATACTATTGGTCAATCTCTGCAACTTTGCCTGTACCTCTTCAAGAGAAGCATTTGCTTTGTTCTGCATTGTCTCTATGATACTCTTTACATAATCTGTTCCTCCATTTAGAATAATATTCTTTGCTTTCTCTTTTGCATCTTTTAATTCAGGATTGGGTTCCTCTGCAATATAATTACTAAGACTTGCATCTAGGCTTGCCTTAACTTCATCTACCTTGCTCATTGCGTCTTGACCTGCTGCATTTGCTTTTTCAACAGCTTGTCTGCATGCTTCGGTAGCTTGGATTACAACTCCACCTACGGCATTATCCAATATTGAAGTAAATGCACGTTCCAAACTTTCATCTAACTTTCTTAAGCCCTCTTCTCCAAGTTCAGTAAGCTCCTGATCGGTTTTATCCAAAACTTCCTGCAAATAAACCGCACTTTCATCCACTACATTCTTTGCTAATCCGGCAGCTACTCCTGCCATTTTATCCGTAAGCCCAGATGGGCTCATTACCCAGGATTTTTTATTCTTATATATCGGAACCGGCATACCCTCACTTAAACATAACAAATCATAAGTAGTTTCGGCCAAAGCAATTGCAATCTGAAGGACGGCCTGTATCAACGGCACAGGAATTACTCCTAGTGTTGCTGCCGAAATAGGTGTTGCAATAGTCAATGTTGTAGTTCTGATTTCCGAATCTGTAAAAGCGTATATAGAATTCAACACAAAACGTATTCCGAATATGGAAGTATATGCAATAGTCACATTATCCTTTGCATTTTGCTTACCAAAGATAATATATTCAACTTCTGCACCATATGCAGCATTGTTTTCTGCGCTTATGGGTACGGTAGTCATTGTTATCGCTTTCTCTTTTTGCTCCTCAGTCAATTCAGCTGCATTTAACGACATCATCTGTCCTAAATCTGTCTTTTGTGCTGCCTCCGCCATATTATACCTGATTTCATTTTCAAAGGTATCATGAGAAAACATCTTAAGGCCATACTCGGTAACATATAGATTGTCTCTCATACTTATGCCAAAATCGCTTATAATATCTCCAAAGCCTGAAAAGAGTTCCGTAATAAAACTGCTGTTATTGGATAAAGCCTCTTTGCCGGCATCATCTTCCAAACTATCCGAATCGTTACTGCCTATACTGGCATTTGCCGATTCAGGAACCAGCGCACCGGCATCCCCTGAAGGCAAATTCAGTGCCACCTTATCGAAAACAAAGGAAACAGACGAATTACCTGAAGTCGCATCTGCAACTTCTGCAGATGCATCTGCTGCCATATCATTAGTATTGTTGATTAATTCATCCTTCTTACCTTCGTCTTCCGTGGAATTTGCAAAATTGGCATGCAAATACTTGAAAAACTCCGGTGGCTCATCTCTGAAATTGATATTTTCCCTATCCCTACCGTTAAAAGCACCAACAAAGTAATTTGAATTAAAAATATCAACATGAAAACCATCCAAATCTGTTTTAATAATGGGCGGCTCGGAAATGGTTTTCCCGGGATAAGACGCTGAAGTCTTAACACTCACCGCACTTCTCATGTTATTAAGATTTTTTATATCATACAGTTTTTTACTTCCGTATTTATAGTTATCAATATGAGGATAAACCTCATCAATTACACTCTTAATTTGTGACAACCTATCCTTAAGTGCCTGAACCTCTTCTACCTTGAAGAGCTCGGAAATATTGTCATATTCAGCTTGGGTACTGGTTGTAAATTCATCACCTTCAGGACTGCTTTCAAGAGCCGTACCCCAATCAGCCTTTTTGCTTTCAAGCTCATTTATTGCATCAATAACAGCCTGAGCGCCCTCTATTGCATCTGCAAGTGTAGTTATTGCCTCATTAAGAGCAGCACGGTCTTGAAAAATCCTTGTTGCAAAGACATTCAAATCGTTACTCAACAGGTTGGCTTCCGCACTAAAATTATAACTGATAGTATCATATGCTCTGTCAACTTTATTATATATAGCTACAGCTTTGTCCATTACCTCAACGTAGTCTTCATATTCAGGTGTTGACTCTATATCAGCCTCCGGATCATTATCGAGTATAATATTTCTTAACTTGCAGAAAGACTGATTAATATCATTTATTTGCTCACCAAACCTCATATTGTTATACTGTCTGACAAGCTGGATAGCATAAAGACTATCTACGCTGTTTGTATGCATTTCATTTATCAACTGGCTTTTAGTGTTCAATTCCCTTATACGATTGTTAAAAGTACTTCTTAAACTTACTTCAGTATCAAATAATCCTGGGGTTGTATCTGCACTACCACCGTCAATTACCCTTACTACCGAATATGTACCGTCGCTGCCTGAAATAATGTGCTTGGGCGGTTGAACTGACAACGAATCATCAAACAAGTTTCTTACCAATTTTTCATTATAAACTTTATATTGAGAATCTGAGTTATTCAATAAATCATGTAGTTTTTCTAAAAAACTATTTGTAATTCCCACATCCACATCAGATTCGTTTTGTCTTATCTTTAAATACTTTTCTATTTTATTATACAGATCTTTGCACTTTTCCATTACTGTAGATTGCTGATCATAGTACTTTGTTTTCTTGTCTACAACATTGTTCTTCTTTTCAATATCCTTAAAGCTCTTTATCGCCTGGAGAAATCCCATTCCCATACTGATGGGGGCACGATATTTCATGAACTCCACTATTTCTCTTTTCATAACGGATGGGTTGCTGAGCTGACTGTTGGGTATCTTCTCCGCTTTAAAGTTAGAAAAATCTATTTTCATAAAGTCACTGTAATCTGCTTCGGGGTCATCACCAAAAAATCTTGATTTCAAAGAATTCATGATATTTTGTGTATAGCCCTCGGCAACATCCTCAGGAAGATTACTTGCCATTATAGATTTTTTGAAATATGCCTCAAGATTTGCAGTGAGGTCTTCCTCATTTTGTGACATGGCAAAAAGACCATATACTTCCTTCAGTATAGTGTCATAATTCGTTAAAGCAGTATTCAAGGTCAGATCACCTGCTGACTCAGCCATAGCTTTACCCAGCTTTATCCTGCTTGAATCAACCATAATACTTGCAACTGTAAGCATGGGTACGAGAATAATTACAAGAAAAATAGAAATCGCACCCTTTGTTTTTGCAAAAAACTTCATAGCAACCCCCAACTAAAAAATACTACGACTTCTTACCAAACACATTGAAAAAGTCACCGACTTTTTTCATAATATCTTCTATCTTCTTTTGAAGACCTGTCTGCGCTACATAGTCCATAACCATATCAGCATTACGTATAAACTCAGGTGAATCATTAACAGGTACTTCAGCTTTGGAATTAATCACAATGAGAGGCGGCAACTCCATAAAAGCCCACGAAAATGGCAGTTCATAACTAAACTCCACCTCTACCGAAAAGGATGCGGTCAAGATTTTGTTGTTATAATTTGCACTCACCGTCGGGGCATTATCCATTTGAGATTTAAAAAATCTTGTGGAGTCACTGGTTATTTGTTCCTCAACAAATATCTTAATCTCATCCTCAACACTGCCTATTCCAAAAAAATACCTGTAGGGTTTTGAGTCTTTAAAGTAGCCGAAATCCGGTGGTATTACACCGGCCTCGGAACTTACCCCTTCGTTGACAAGCTTTGCATGGAACGGATCAGTAATTGCTTGAGCCCCATTTGTAGCAGCTATCAATACAATAGAATCAATTTTTGCTCTTTCATGCAAGGCATTTCCTAAAAATATTAAGAATGCAATTGTAAAAAAGACGACAGGAAATACAATTGCACCCTCTACTATGGAAACTGCTGCATCATCAACCTTTAAAAGCTTTTTTAACCTGTTCATTTTACCTCAACACTCTAATAGCACAACTATTAGATAGTTCTTAATTTATGTATTTGCAAAAATGTTTACTATTCCGGAGTTACAGCTTCTCCTGCATTACCACTAATTGCTTCAAACAGGTCTGTAATCAGATTAGTTACCTGATCTTTGAATATTATCGCCAAGCATACAGCTACCCCTATCAGGACAACTATTGCGACAACGTTAACTTCACCTTTCTCACTCTTCATGAATTCTCCATACTTTGCTTTCAGATAGCTGCTTGAAGCCAATAACATGTTTAACATAATAAATACTTCCTTTCTTTTGCATATAGCATTTTCTATATTCAAGCATTTGCTTAAATAACAAACTTTACAAACCTAAATTAGTAAAAATCGGTACAACAATCATAATCAAAACACCAATAAACATCATCGTAATAGGTATAAGCAACTTGCTGGATGCCTGCTCACCCTGTAACCTTACATGGAATTTTTTTGTTTCCCAAGCCTCTTTACTTTGTTGCTTAAGAAGTAAAGCCAACTCGTCATTACCTTTTGTTATTCCCTGAACCAATGTCGATGTAAACTTTTTAATCTCCGGAACGGAACACCGGATACCAAAAGAGAAAAATGCGTCTACCTCAGAAACACCGTTACTCATTTCATCACGTACTATTTTCATCTCTTTGTAGAGGATACCATTTCCCGAATCTGATACATTCTCCCATGCCTCACGAATTACCATACCAGCATTTGTAAGCAACGCAAGTTTTGAAAGTATTTCGGGAAAATCAAACATTATTTCCGCTTCTCTCTTTCGGACTTTCTTATATACCCTGTCCCCAAAATAGTAATATGCAAGCCCTGAAAACATAATAAATATCAATAAAATACCTATCTCAAGGGTCAAACCATAAAGAGCAAACGAAATAATAAATAAGGTCAATGCGAGGGATATCCTTTGTGACATAATAATACGCAGATAATACTCACAATATTTTTCTCCATACACGGTAGTTACAGCTTGTCTTAGCTTTCTGTCAAATTTGTTGTTGTATCCATATTTTATAATCTCCAGAATCCTACATCCCAATGGGTATAGTTCTTTTAGAGGAAACTCCTTTTTATCTAAAGGTACAACTAATTCATTGTATTTTCTTGAACCAAGCAGCATTCCCATCCATATCAGGGAAAGAAATGTACCAAAGCCAAGTAAAACATACACTTGCAGCGGAAGAAACATAATAATACCTCACACCTTGTTTATTGATAGTACTTCTTTGCCGACAAAATAAGCTATAACAAAAATAACAATAGCGATTGTTGTTGCGATAATCCCCGTAGGTGAAACAAACTTCTCAGCAAACTCAGGGCTCATCATTTTTATAAGTAGAATAAGTCCAATAGGCATTGCAATCATAATATACTGCTCTGTCTTGTTTGCAGTAACCATAGTCTCTATTTCCATCTCAATTCCAATTTTATCATTTATTATCTGATGTGTGGTCTTAATAACATCCTTGATATTTCCACCCTTACGATAGCAAGTCTTAAAAACATTTGCAAAGCTCTCAATATCAGTTATTCCGCTCCTATTTCCAAAATCAAGGAGTACATCCTCAAGATTAACATTATTGTTTATACTGGACAGTATAATCTCAATCTCTCTTAAAATAAAGGAACCTTCCTGATATTGAACTTTTAAATCATCATAAACACTCTTCATTGAATCGGGTACATTTTTACCTGCATTGAGATTGGTTGCCAAAGCTTCAATCATATCTCTAAACTGCAAATGCAAGTTCTGTTTTCTTTTTTCAATAATTTGCTTTACCCTCATAGGCAAAAAGAATATACCAGCTATACTCCCCACCACACAGGGTATAACAATATTAAGGATATAAGTGAGAGTAGTTGGATTGCCATCCGCATCCTTTCCAATGCCCCCGTAGAACAAATAACCCACCGCAGCACCGACAGCAAAGGCAATAAGGAAATAAACAAGCTTTTCCTTTACACCCATTTTATATACCGAATAATCAATTGGTATCAACTTTGAAGTATTATTATCCGACGATAAATTTTTCGCCATATTTGTTCTCCTATATCTTAGTGTAAACCCCTGAAAGTCTTAATTTGTCATCATTTATCAGAGGATTTTCTGTTCTGTTCAACTTTCCGGATACTTTCTCAAGCGTAGTTTTCTCATCTTCTTCAAAAACGTAAAGAGGATTTAAAACTATTTTGCCATTTTCGTATCCTACAATTTCAGTAATCTCCATGGTTTTTCTGCTCTTATCCCTTAACCTCGATAAATGGATAATTATATCGACTGCCGAGGCTATTTGCTGCCTTATAGCTTCAAGTGGTAATCCTGATGCTCCACTCAAAACCATTGTCTCAAGACGTGAAAGCATATCTCTTGTAGAATTCGCATGCCCTGTTGACAGTGAGCCATCATGGCCGGTGTTCATTGCCTGAAGCATATCTAACGCTTCACCACCTCTAACTTCTCCTACAATAATTCTCTCAGGCCTCATTCTAAGTGATGCTTTTATCAAGTCCCTAATGCCTATCTGCCCACTACCTGAAGAATTCGCATTTCTTGTCTCTAAGGATACAAGATTGTCCACTCCTGTAATCTGGAGCTCAGCTGAGTCTTCTATCGTTATAATTCTTTCATCCTTTGGAATGAAATTTGATAAAGCATTCAGAAATGTGGTTTTACCTGAACCTGTTCCCCCGCTTATAAATATATTATACCTTGCTCTTACAAGCAATTCCATTTTCTCTGCAATTTCCTCAGTTATTGATCCATATTTAATTAGCTTATCAATTGTCATAGGAGTTTTTGAAAACTTCCTTATAGTAACTATCGGACCATTGAGAGCAATTGGTGTCAGTACAACATTAACACGAGAGCCATCCTGAAGCCTTGTATCTACTATTGGGTTCGACTGGTTTACTTCTCTTCCGGCCATCCCCACAATCCTTTGAACAATATCTTCAAGTTTCCTTCTGCTTTCAAATTTCTGATCAAGCTTTTTAAGCTTTCCTTCTTTCTCTATGAATATATTGTCAGGTCCGTTTATCATAACTTCAGTAATTGTATCATCACTGATAATGGTGTCCAGAAGCCCAAGCCCACGAATTGAACTAAACAGCTTCTCAATAATGCTGATTTTTTGTTCAATCGGCAAATATATATCCTTGGTTTTCTGCAAAACAATATTTTCAATCTCCTGTTCAAGCTCTTCATCAGAAAGCTTGCTCAAAGGAAGATTATCATATATGTAATCTCTCGTAGTTAATAAAAATTCCTGTAGTTGATCCTCATTCATAACTTACCTCGTATACTATATATTGTCAAATATCTGCATTTGAGATATCTGACGTGCTATAAGTGCACTCGCTGATCTGTTAAATTCTCCAACACATCCAAGGATATTTAAATTTGGAATACCATCTATATATTTTCCTGAAGTATTGTTAAATTTGTTATATATTACTGAAATTTTTTGAAGCAGAGAAGCGTTCATCTGTCTTTCAACAATTTCAAGCGTCTTATATATACGACTAAACTTCAAATTGGAATTCTCAGTGCCACTTGAAGCAAAAATTATCCTATCGGAATACATCATTATCTCTTTTGAAACATCATTCAACAACATATCCGTATCTATGATTATGTAATCAAACAGGGAGCTGCTTTTTATTACATCAATGAGCTTCTTTACATCCTCACTTGTCAATTCCATAAAATCCAAAGGAATTTTGCATTCGTCAAAAAAGTACACTCCACTCTTATCTTCCTTTACCGAACTCTCCAGCTTTAAAACAACATTCGCCTTCTTGCTTTTGATTGCATATATCAAATCACTTAAATTGAACGCACCTTCAGCATTAAAGAATACACCAGGCACGCCAAACTGCTCGAGATTTAGATACAAAACCTTCTTCCCTTTTGCCGCCAGATTAATACTGCAGGCTGCTGCCAATACGGATGCCCCATTTCCTCCGCTACAGGGATAAAAGGACATTATCTTGGTTCCACCCGAAGAATCCTGTTTAAATCCAAATACATTGGCCGGATTCTCAGAGTATAAATTAAGTACTGCTTTATAGATATTATCAATTTTGGTAAACTTACATACGACTTTTTTATTGTTCAAAGTTTCCAGGTTTGGTGAATCTACAAAATACGCAAATTCGGTTCTCTCAGGAATCAACTTTGTATCTAACTCAAAAGAATCGGATGCTATAACCACATCGACTTTGTTATCTTTGACAAAATCAATAAAAGCTTCTAATTGGGTAAATGCAAACAATTCAAGCTTATCACTGTAATTTGCGTTAAAAGCATTCGATATTCTGTTTATGTAGGTTTCATCGCTATCAAGTATAGCAAGCTTTATTCTAATCATTCACTCAACCACCCAATCAAACTAATAATATTGAATAGATTTTGCATTGTCTAATCAACAAAGAATTCCAAAAAAAATATATATCATTTTCATTTTATTATAATCCGACACAAATTTCAATATTTTTTACCATATTGCTAGAATTATTGTCGAAAACATAATGACAACTCAATTAATTCCGCTATGAGGCCATGGATAATAGTCAGCGTCAGTCTTCCATTACAATTTTCCATATTACATAAGCGTTTCTATCCGCTACAAGAATATTTCCCTCGCTGTCAACAGTAAGATCCACAGGTTTGTCAAACCAGGAATCCGCACCTTCGACGCGGTTTAAATTCTTCTGCTCATTATCCAGTTGCCCTGCTATTGTTTCAACATCAACCAGTTTACCATTATTAAGAACAATCCTTCTGATAACATTGCCGTCAATTACATAAATAAAATCATCCTGTGCAAAAATTTTAGATGGTGCAAAGAATCTGTTGTTTTGCCCGTCAATAAAGTGACGATCGTTTTCTTTTCCAGCAAAGTATTTAAATTCCTCTTCACCCTTCTCCCATTTGTAAATGGCGCCATTTAGAGAGCAAGATATATAAAGATTGTCATTTTTATCTATAGTCAAACTGTCCATAAAGCCTTCAATTTCTCTCATCACAATTGCTTCCTGACTTTGATTATCTACATATACAAGCTTCGTCTGCTGCGAAAAATCCTCCAGCAATTCCTGGTGGACAAGAACATACATATTATCCATACTGTCAAAGGCAAAATCACCTATATTTGAAAAGGATTCTTCCAGTATATAAACACTTAAAGCTTCCTCATCCTCAAGCTTAAATATGCCTGTAACCATTTGCTCATCTTCATTCAGCCATGGTAGAAGTGAAAAATATACATTTCCCTTAGAATCAGCTCTTACTACCTCAACATCCATATTCATTTCCTTAGTACTTACAATCCCATCTTTTATTGTTCTTATTTTATGGTCTGCAAGAAAAATATCTTTTCCTACAGCTGAAATACTTGTAGGATCAGAAATTACAGCTTTTCTTATTTCTCCGTCAGGGATATCCCCATTTAAGTCGGTATGCTCGCCTGTTCCTGCATAAGGTTCCACTTGAATACCTTTAACATACTTGAGATTAATTTCAACATTATTTATATCATCCAATCTCTCATTAACCCTGACATCAATCTTGATAATTTTATCCCCATATGAACCTGTGATTTCACATTCTCCTTTGTTTATTGCATATATCTTCCCATCTTTTACAATAGCAATCTCTGTATCTGAGCTTATCCAATCAATTTGGGAGCTTTTAATGGTATTTTTTGAACCGTCAGGATAGTTTTTCTCAATACTTATATCACCAATCTGTTGTGCAGACAGCACTATTATCTTCGGATCTATATCAAGTATTGCCGCTCTTTCCCTGTATATGTCCCTGAGACCCAGATAAACCATTAGCAATGAAGTTATTGACATAACAACACTCAAAGATATAATAACCTTCCTTTTAAAGTTCTGCTTAATGGTTCCTATTTTTACATCCCTGATATTGTCAAGAGCTTTTTTTAATTCCTCCGCACTCTGGTATCTCTCTGATATATCTTTCTTTATACACTTTTGAATTATGGCATCCAATTCGGAGGATATATCTTTTCTGAATTCTCTCAAACTCTGTACATCTTTTTTTAGCACTTGGCCGGTCAACAGAAAATAAAGAGTAACACCGAGACTGTAAATGTCCGTCCTCTGGTCGGTACTACCGCCTTGGGTTAATTGTTCCGGTGCGGCATAATCAGGTGTACCTGCAATAACTTTGTCCCTTGCATCATCTTTTTTGAATTCCTTTGATATTCCAAAATCAACTATAATAGCACGGTTATCATCGGTTATTATTATATTGCTAGGCTTCATGTCTCTGTAAATAATAGGATGCGGTTTCATATTATGTAAATATTTTAATGCTTCGCAGATTTGTTTCCCCCAGTCTACTACCAGTTCTTCATCAAAGGGTCCCTCATTTATGAGCTTTTTTCTTAAATTTACACCCTCAATAAAGCTTTCAACAATATAGGTTCCTGTTTCGTCTTCGATTATATCCACTATTTTAGGCAGACTTATATGATTAAGCTTTTTGAGTATTTCGATTTCCGCAAGAAGATAAACTTTTTTATCGCTGTTATAAATATGTTTAACTGCCCAGAGATTACCCAATTCAATATTTCTGCATAGATAAACCCTTCCCATTGCGCCTTCGCCTAAAAGCTTCTCAATCTTATATTTACCCTTTAAAATTTCACCCTCCATTTTAATCCCTTTCTCCTATTTAAGAATCTCTATTGCTATCCAAGACTTCTTTAAGAATCTCTATTGTTATCCAAGACTTCTGTTTTATTATCATCCTCAAGCAGCACAGTACCATTGCTCTGATCATTTATATTATGCCTTAAATGATTTTCCTCTGCATAACTGAGATTTTCATCCTCAACACCCACTGTCTTTATATCAGCAGCTTTATTGTGCATGGAAGAATTTTTTGCCTTTTCCTTTGCCGAACTCTTGAAAGTTTTTTGCTTACTGCCGGAATTCATATTAAAAAGCATTGCAATGAGAATTATGTTAATAATTAATGTGCATATTCCAATTGAAATATAGATATATTCATTTTTCAAACTAACCTACCCCCAATTCTTTTTATAGATGCAAATCTATTTATAACTTTCAAATCTGTTTTTATTTCGCAATTATTTTTCAGAACCTGCCCTGTCCAAAGCAAAAACAATCAATATTGCAAAAAGCACAGCAAACGCCGCCAATACAAACCAGTTCGTCAACAAGTTTTCAATGCTGTATACAAAACCCGCCTCCTCACTTTTTAACAGAAGGGGAGATTTATATGGAATATCATTTATGTTAATTGACGTTCCCAGCGCATTTGCAGACCATTTACTTAATGCTGCATAGGAAAATAACCTTATTATTATCTCGGTTTTAAAAAGCAACCCTGAGAACATAATTTGAAATATCATTACTATTGGAACTATACCAATAGCCCTGTCGTTGTTTCTTACCAGAGATGAAATAAACAATCCCATAACGGACGCGGCAAAGCCGGTTAAAAATACCGTAAAATTAAGTTCCGGCTTTAATGCTCCTGAAATTGATTCAACCGGAAATTTCATAACCCGGGACAGAACTTCAACAAAGGTAATGCTTTGAATCAAACACAAACTACCCATGACAATAAGTTTTGAAAATATATAGGCTTTGCTGTTTAAGTTTGCATTCTTTTCCCTTTTATATATACTTCTTTCTTTTGAAATTTCCTGAAAGGAATTCAGCAATCCCATCCACACAACGGAGCAAGCCATTATCAATATTACCTGACTTGCTTCTTCGTGCACCCTGAATACTTTATTACTGTCAGTTATAAGCCCGAGAAAAATAGCGATTATCGGTGCCTGTATCAACAGAAAAATCAACCTTATTCTGTCTCGAAACATCAGTTTGAAATATCTTTGAGTTAGTATAATCAGCTGCTCTACGAAGTTATTGCTACTTGTGTATCTTCGTAAAACACCTGAAGTTTTTTTGCTTATTATTGGCTTATTATATATGTTTATTTTTGAACTTTTGAACCTATCTTCCCAATAATCTGAATCCGAACTAACAAGTCCGTATATATCAATGTAATCACTCACTCCAAAAAACTCCAAGGCTTTGGAAGGAGTACCAAAATAACAAAGCTTGCCTCCCTTACCTATAACAGCAATCTTATCACATATATTAAGACTTGAAGTTGAATGGGTGGTAAAAAGCACCGTTTTTTTATCAAAGGATAATTTTTTCAAGAGCATGCATATATTCATTTCAGTTTCAGGATCAAGCCCTGATGTGGGTTCATCCAGAAAAAACAGCTTCGGACTGGACAAAAGTTCCATTGCAATACTGACACGTTTGCGCTGGCCTCCGCTTAAGTCCTTTATAAGTGTATTTTCAAGGCCTTCAATCTGTACTTCCTTTATCACTTCACAAATTTCGTCCTTAAGCTCAGAACCACTTAAGGCAGTCACCCTGATATTTGCAGAATAATAAAGTGTTTCATATACCGTCAGATTTTCGTGCATAGAATCTTCCTGAGGCACATTTCCCAATACATTCTTATATATGTCATATTTTTCAAAAAACTCATCACCGTTAACCAAAACCATTCCTTCGTCAGGCTTCAATAATCCTGAAAGACATCTGAGCAGCATAGTTTTTCCGGAACCACTTGCACCAATTACTGCAATTAGTTCTCCAGGATTAATACTTAAATTCACATCGTCAAGTATTCTCTTTTTACCGGTGCTAAACATCGAAGCATTCCTTGTTTTAACATCAACCTTTAACGACAGTGCATCAATTCTAAACCCTCGAGAATAAAAATTATAAAACAGCACTTTTCCGTTATAGATAATTTTGGTATCACCAATATAAACCACATCATTTATCTTCAAAGGTTGGGCTGAAGAAATTCTTATACCGTTTAGGTAAGTACCATTTGTACTGTTTAGATCTTCAACATACAAGCTTCCCTCATGAAAGAAAAAAACTGCGTGACTTACAGATATTGCGCTGTGATTCAGTATAACGTTATTATGAGTCCCTCGTCCAAAGTATACCGGCTGATTGTTGCCATTAAAGGGGTGCTCACGCCACCCCTCTGTTATGTCGCCCATACCAATAGAATATAGAATAACAACACCATTCTTTAAGGGCTTATTTTCGTTATCAACACGCAAAATATCTCCGTTAGCAAGAGTATATTGGGATCGTTTAACTCCATTTATCAAAATCCCGTTTTTACTGTTATTGTCATATACTGTGCAAATGCCGTCTACAATCTCAAAATATGCATGGTGTAATGAAATTATGGAGGAATCTAACACAATATCATTATCTGAATTTCTACCAAAAGTTATTTTACTTTTCCCATATTCATCTAATTTGAAAGTACTAATGCTGTTTTCATAGTAAATAGTTATTGCGTGCATATAAACGTTGTCAGTAGTGTTTTTCTTCATATGTGAACCTTTCATTATTAAGGTTTTATAGATAAAAAACTTCAAACTATAATTAAAGGAAGTTTTTCACCTAAATCAGATAACGTTTGGATACTATAAGTTTAACTATTGTGTACGTTATCTTAAGATTATTTTTATAGCTTGTTAAACAATCTATAAAGAATAACCGCTGCATCACCCCTGGTAAATGGCTGATCTCCAATAAGTTTCTCATCACGTCTTTTTGTGATTAGTCCTTCCCTGTTTGCTAAAGCAATTGCTTTTTTAGCCCATTCAGGGATATTGGATTTATCACTAAAATTCAGATACTTGTTTACATCAGTGGGATAGTAAAAACCCTTTTGCTTGTTAAGTACAGATGAACAGATAGTAATGATCTCCTGTTTATTTATAACATTTAAAGGCTTGAATGTGTTATCGGGATAGCCACTTATTATACCTTCATTTTTTGCCGAAGCAATGAATGGATAGTACCATGCTTTTGCCTCAACATCACTGAATTTGTAATTAGAATCGCTGGTATATTTGTAAATAGCTCTTACAATAAGGGTGGCAAATTCACTTCTGTTAATTGAAGCATCGGGTTCAAATTTACCATCGCTCTTACCATTTATAATACCTTTTGCAGCCATTATTTCTATTGCTTTCCTCATGTCTGCATCTTTTTTACCAATATCACTAAAACTCTTCTTGTTTTCTACAACATAATACTCAGCACTCTTTTTGGTTTGTATGTTAAGTTTATTTGTATCGGAATCATAACGACCACCTACAGCCTCAGTCTTACCGTTATCGACCATAAAGATACAATCATAATCCCCATTATCGCTGGCTGCCGGAAGACTTAAACCCACATTATTGTTAAGAGATTTAATTTCCTTGCCATCTTGAGCTTTGAAGCTTATAGCGTACGTCTTGTTACCGGCAACTTTCTCCAAACCCAATACTCCCATATCTGTAAGATTTGAGGCGAGAACAATGTTTTTCATACCAAGATTTGTTTGCTCTTCCTCATTTACTGATATTGTAATTTTGTCTCCGTTTGCAAATTCCTGATCAAGGGTTGAGGTTTCTAAAGAAATTCCTACATCACCGGTGCTAAAGTCCACAATATCTACTTCCTGAGCGTCTTTAGAAAGATCTTTATTTATAACCAAATCTGTGTTTTTCGTTTCTGCAGCTACAACATCTATTTTTATTGAAGTCTTAATATCCCTGTTTTTTTCTATTCCACTTTTTTCAAGAATTCCTTCAACTTCAGTGGCAGCTTCCTTTGCCTTTTCCACCTGTTCCTTTACTATTGAACTTTCAATTTCAGCCACATTATCAGTAGCTTTTATCTCTTTAGAAGATATCTTCTTGATAGCTTCCTCTGCAAATCTAACGGAGTATTCCTTTATATTATTACTTTCTTTACCCTTTTCAGATAATAAAGCATACGAGGTCTCCAATACTTTCAACACTTCAGCTTTGTCCTTCGCTTGACTTAAGTTCTTTGAGAAGGAAAAACCAACGCCAGGTACTATTGATGGATCAAAACATTTTTTATATGCCTCAAACCCTGTGTAAAATGCCACAGCCTTCGAACCTTGAGGCACAGTAACCTTAGACTTCCAACCCGGAGAAACCGCAAAATACCCTGAATAGGAATCATTACTGTTAGTCAGTTGTCCAGTTTTGGAGTAGGTATCAAGTGTGAAAGTCTCAGAACCTGATTCTTTAATCCCCGCATAATCGGAACCAATATTTTTAAACTCAAAACTCTGTCCCGGTAAAACAGCTATTTTATGCAAAGCCGGTTCATAAGAAGCTTCTACTTTCACAGAAGTCTCATATTTGTCATACCCTATATAATAGGATATCATTTCCGAATAATCGGGAACAGTAACTATTAAACGTTCACCAGGTCTTATGTATTGTGTTCCTAAATTTGAATCATCCGCTGTTGACAATGTGTCATCTTTATTATAAAGAGCAGTTTCAAAATATTCATGCCAGGCAACAAATACCTTTGATTCCTCAGAACCGACATTTTTAAATTCATAACTTTCACCTGAATAAATATTTACTTTATATAAGGCAGGGTTGCTGCTTTGACTAACTGAAGCCGAGGATTTGTATACATCATATGGCATGTACAGAATTTCATTATCTGATGTTGGAAGCAGGCTTATGACCAAAGAACACCCGGCAGAAACAAATTCGCCTCCCGAGGATGATACACCGCTATATTGTTCTGTACCGTCAGCCTTATAAGTAATATAGTCATACAACTCCCAATTTTTACTTCGTATATACAATTCACTTGTACTAGTGTTTTTAATATTATATGTTTCACCAGGTTTTATGTTTATTTTATATAAAGCCGGTTCACTAACTTCCTTGTATGTAAAATTCTTATTAAAATAATCACTTGCAGAATAAAAAGTAACCGCCGGGAAACCAGCAGGAACTGTGACTATCCCACGACCCTTTTGAGGCAAAAAATGCCAACCACTGGTCTCAACATCCGAAGTATATATACTTCCGTCGCTTTTATAAGCGATATAGTCATAAAGCTCTTTTCCATACTGCTTGATGTATTCATCTTTCGAACTCGTGCTCACAAATTCATAACTCGTGCCAGGTTTAATTACAACTTTTTTTAATGCCTGAGTGCTGCTGGTAGCTACAGATATTTTCTCACTGTCATATTCAAAAGTAATTGCACCAGATGTGCTTGGTACAGTAATTACAGCACGTTCACCAGCCTCCACATAGCCCACACCTTCTTCAAGGCAATATGCAGAATCTACTGTTCCATCTTTATTGTATGATGCAAAGTCATATTTTCCTTTATTTCGTTGAAGTATGCCGGCACCTGTCGAACTTTTATTTACAAATTCCCAACTCTGTCCAGGGCTTATTGTTATGCTTTTATAGGTTGCAGCAAAACATACTCCCAACATTGCATTTAACATAAGCACCAAAGAAATACCAAAAACCAGTAATTTTTTCAAAGAATCCACCCCTTAGATATATTTAACAATAAATTTGAAAATCTTTCATATAAGTAAATATTTTATCATAATTTCACCCTTTTTTCAATTATAAGTCCACAGCACAGACAGCTGTTTTAGATACTTTAGTACCGTATCTATCAAAAAGAGAGTGCTACCTGCTTTTTCAAGCCGGTATCACTCCCATTTATATATTTCTATGAACATCTTCGTTTAAACCTACCAAAATCAATACTTTTTATCAGCGTAACCTACCCATCCGCCTTCTTTTACCAAGGTCTTATCAAATTCTCCAACTTTAAAATCAATTTCTTCCGATTTTCCTTCACATTCAACAATAATTTTATCTCTATCCACTTCTACAGTAAGAGTGACATCCTTTTTTGCGTATGTGCCAAAGAGATAGTCAATTTTGTCTTTAGGAAGCTCAATAGCAAACATTCCGCAGTTGTACATGTTCTGCCTGAATATTCTTGCAAAACTCTCTGCAATTACAACGTTTATATTATTTACTTCCAAAGCCCAAGGAGCATGTTCCCTTGATGAACCGCAACCAAAGTTCTCACGGGTTATGATTACTGCTTTATCCTTTATATCCTTTTTCGGATCGAAGCCTTCAAGAATCAAGTCCTCCAGAATATAGGGCTTAAGTGCCTCTTTAGTTATTTCAGTAAGGTATTTTGCTGGAATTATTTCATCTGTGTTTATATCGCTTCTATCTAAAAACAATACTTTTCCGCTAAATGTTTTCATTTATATCCCCTCCCGATTGATTTCCAAACCAAGCAACTACATGCCTTTATCAAACAATTCCGAATTAGCTATTCTGCCTTCGATAGCTGATGCAGCTGCAGTAGCAGGGCTCATCAAATGAACCATTCCACCTTTGCCCATACGTCCATTGAAGTTTCTATTTGTGGTTGAAGCACAGGACTCACCGCTAGCCAATACCCCGTTGCTCATACCAAGACATGCACCGCATGTAGGGTTGGTGACACAAAATCCTGCATCCTGAAAGATTTCTATTATCCCCTCTTTTAATGCCTGACTGTAAATTGCAGGCGTTGCAGGACTTACAATACCACGAACATCATCACTTATTTTCCTGCCCTTTAGTATTTGGGCTGCCACTCTCAAATCCTCAATTCGTCCATTGGTACAGCTTCCAATATATATCTGGTTAATTATTGTTCCTGACATCTCCCTCACGGTCTTGACCTGATCCGGTTTGAATCCGAAAGTAACCATCGGCTCCAAATTTGACAAATCAAACTCAAAAACCTTCTCATAAGTCGCCCCTTCGTCGGATATCCATTTTGAATACTCTTTCAATGCTGCTTCCTTAGATTCAAATTCATCTTTTATATAATCCCAGAGGTATTCCACTGTTGTCATGTCAGGATAACAAATACCACAGGTTCCACCTGCTTCAATAGCCATATTGCACAAGGTCATTCTCGCTTCCATACTCATTTCATCCACTACAGACCCGGTAAATTCCATTACCATATTTGTGGCACCATTTACCGTCAATTCCTTTATAACGTAAAGTATGGCATCTTTTGCAAATACTCCAGGTTTCAGTTTTCCATTAAGTAGGATTTTTATAGTCTTTGGAGAATGAAAAGCACAAACACCTTTTAAAATTCCAACTTCAAGGTCGGTGGTACCCACCCCTGCTGCAAACGCCCCAAACGCTCCGTGGGTACACGTATGAGAATCACCCATTATGATAGTGTACCCTGGTCTTACAAACCCTTTTTCAGGGAATATTGCATGACATACACCATTTCTTCCAATATCAAAAAAGTCCTTTATTCCATGTCTCTTTGCCCAATCACGGAGTATTTTCCCCTGTTCCGCTGTTTTACTATCCTTTGCAGGAGTCACATGGTCAATTACTGCTTTTATCTTATCAGGGTCAAACACCCTGTCCATACCTCTTGCCTGAAGATCTGTTATAGCAATGGGCGTTGTAATTTCGTGGCAAAATACCGCATCAAGTTTTAACACATGAGTATCTTCAAAAGGCATATCAACTCTATGGGCGTTGAAGATTTTTTCCGC
The DNA here is from genome assembly GCA_964564015.1 of uncultured Acetivibrio sp. Lineage (GTDB taxonomy): Bacteria > Bacillota > Clostridia > Acetivibrionales > Acetivibrionaceae > Acetivibrio. The sequence continues at coordinate 38,767 of CAZLZR010000007.1, read as the reverse complement.
TACTGTATATTTCATATCACATCAACTCCTGTCTTCATAATTAAATAACTGCAACTATATTTGAATATCTGCAAATATGTTATTGAGAAGGCACTATAGTATAAATAGTTCATGTGCAACTCACAATTCTATTATATACTTCCGATATTAATATACTTCCTGTAATTTACCTAGAAATGATATTTTTTTTAATGATTATTGACTTGTTTATGGGTTGATTATAATGAAAACTCAGATGTTTTATAGTTCATTAGTTGGTCCGCAATCTGTTCGGCATTCAAACCTTCTGTATTTCTTATTATCATATTAAATACTTCCGGATGTGAAACACTCTGCTTTATTTCCTGCAACCATTTATCGAATTCCTCGTCACTACCCTCACCATTTCTGATTTTCCTGATCATTTGTACCAAATCTTCTTTACTAAGCTTTTCCATCTTTCCATCTCACCTATTATTCCAATAAAATATTATGCAAACCTGCATACACTTGTCTATAATAGCAATAAAAATATTGAGTGTCAACACGGACTAATTGTATCCAAACTTTTTGTCCATCCTGTCATATTTGTTATTCTATAAATTAATATAAAAGATTATATCTGTTTTCTCACAATCTTATATTCGTCATTGAACTGGAAATAGGGACAATTGTCAAAGGCCTTACCCATAAACCTCACCATTTCGTCCTCATCCAAATCAACCTGGCATTCGTAATAGTTGTATTCCTCGTCAAAAACATAGTTTACACAGTAATTACAATTTGTTATTCTTTTCACCAAAAATCCTCCTTCTTGCCATCACCTAACATGTTTACTATTCCATTTCACACAAATTATTCAACTCATCTCTTTTATTAATTAATGCCTCTGCGTAATTCCTAGCTATCCATGTCTCCTTGCCCCAAGAAGGCAATTGCCAGTCGTCACCCAAACCTATACATATCCTTATTCTTACTTCTAATTCTTTTTCAGCTACAATCTGATATACTGCGTTACCGTCAGCGAAAGGAACTGATATATACCGCCCAAGTATCTCCCCTGAGCTTTTCGCCAAGTCATCCAACTCATAAAGCTGGTGTATGTTTCTGAAATAACCCTCAGGTTCCAATACCGGCGTATATAGCATGTCTTTTTCTATCGTTTTCATTATCATATTTTTGACATAATCCTTACAGGAGCTTTGTAAGAACTCTTTTATATCCTCTTCCGGCCTTTTCCTGTAAAGAGCCAACTCAGACAACTCTGCTAATTCTTTCAACTTCTCGGTGATCTTGAATTTATCAATATTATCGGTTGTATCAAAAATCAACATAATTTTCCCCATATTCCGTCTCCCCTATAGTGTTATTAATTTGAGTATACATTATGTTTGATAATATGTAAAATAAATTCACTAGTCTGCTAATAGAAATGATATTAAGTAAAATATGTTGATTAGTTTAAAAAACAAAGCCTGAAAGGTACCATCTTGATACCTTCCAGGCTTTTTTGATCAACAACCATATAAACTTAATATAGTTTACTGTAAATTAATGTCCTACAGATGTTATTTAGCAGAGAATACAGTTGGTGGTGTATTGGTTCCAGTATATGAAATATTAAATCCAAGTGTTACTGAACCACCAGCAGGTATACTAGCATTATAAGCTTCATTTGTAATTGTTACGGAAGTACCACTTTGTGAATATTTACAATTCCAAGCATTTGTTATTTTCTGGTCACCAGAGTAATTGAAATTAACTGTCCAACCTTCAACTGCTGTGGTACCATTATTTTTTATTGTCATGCTAACTGTAGCACCAGTACCCCATGAGTTTTCACTGTAGCTAGCTGACAAACTTCCTGAAGTTTGAGGTATTGGTGTGGATGTTGGCTGTGCAGTTGTTACAGGTGTTGACACTGCTCCGCCACCATTTAAGTCTATTTTACCAGAAGTCAATGTTGCTGATACATTAGCAAGAGTCTTGTCTCCAAATGTTGCATCGTTCATGCTTACAACAGTTGAAACTTTTTCATTGGCTATCACTTTAAATGTAAGTTTTACAAATACTCCATTTTGGCTTATGTATCCGTTTGACATTGTGTTGTCAAGGAATAATACCCTCAATTTACCGTTTGTCTCTTTATTAATTCCAAAGTTTACCTCTGGATTTGTTACTATGCTTCCTGCTTCTCCGCTTATGTATTCAAGCTTGTTTGAATCATAATTGATTGTCATATCTGCTGCACAGATTCCATTTGAAGGTACGTTTGCAAAGTACACTGGTACTACAAATGTTGTTCCATTATTAGCTGATACTGAATCTACGCTTACTGTGAATCCACTACCAACTACTGGTGTTTTTACAGGTGTTACTACTGTCTGTGTATTTGTAGGAGTTACTACTGTTTGTGTCTTAGTAGGTGTTGCTACCGGTGTTTGTACTGTTCCGCCACCTATTGTTATTGTTCCTGCATTTAATTTTGCTGATACATTTGCAAGGCTCTTGTCTCCAAATGTTGCATCACTAAGGCTTATTGTTGCATTACCTGAGCTTATTGCCCTAAATGTAAGCTTCGCAAATACTCCGTTTTGGCTTATGTATCCGTTTGACATTGTGTTGTCAAGGAATAATACCTTTAATTTACCGTTTGACTCTTTATTTATTCCAAAGTTTACCTCTGGATTTGTTACTATACTTCCTGCTTCTCCGCTTATGTATTCAAGCTTGCTTGCATCATAATTGATTGTCATATCTGCTGCACAAATTCCGCTTGAAGGTACGTTTGCAAAGGAAACCGGCACAACAATTGTTGAACCATTATTAGCTGATGCTGAATCTACGCTTACTGTGAATCCACTACCAACTACAGGTGTATTTGCTGGTGTTACTACTACTTGTGTATATGTAGGTGTTACTACTGTCTGTGTCTTCGTAGGTGTTGCTACCGGAGTTTGAGTTCCTGTATTTACTGATGAGGAATTAACAGTAAATTCTGTTGGTGCTGTATTAGTTCCGCTATATGAAATATTGAATCCAACTGTTACTGAACCACCAGCAGGTAGACTAGCATTATAAATTTCATTAGTAATTGTCACAGTAGTACCACTTTGTGAATATTTACAGTTCCAAGCATTTGTTATTTTCTGATCACCTGAGTAATTGAATTTAATTGACCAGCCTTCAACTGCTGACGAACCGTTATTCTTTATAGTCAGATTTACTGTGGCACCGGTACCCCATGAGTTTTCACTATAAGTAACTGAAAAACTTCCTGAAGATTGAGGTCCTGATGTTGGTGTTGGTTGTGTATTTGTACTTGATGCTTGTGGAGTTTTTCCTGGTGTTACTACCGGAGTTTGTACGTTTCCTCCACCTATTGTTACTGTCCCTGAGTTTAATTTTGTTGATACATTAGCAAGGGTCTTATCTCCAAATGTTGCATCGCTTAGGCTCACTGTTACAGCACCTGAACTTAATGCCTTAAATGTAAGATTTACAAACACTCCATTTTGGCTTATGTATCCGTTTGACATTGTGTTGTCAAGGAATAATACCCTTAATTTACCGTTTGTCTCTTTATTAATTCCAAAGTTTACATCCGGAATTGTTACTATGCTTCCTGCTTGTCCGCTTATGTATTCAAGCTTGCTTGAATCATAAATGATTGTCATATCTGCCGCACAGATTCCGCTTGAAGGTACGTTTGCAAAGTACACTGGCAACACAAATGTTGCACCATTATTAGCTGATGCTGAATCCACGCTTACTGTGAATCCACTACCAACTACAGGTGTATTTGCTGGTGTTTTTGTTGGCGTTACTACTGTTTGTGTCTTCGTAGGTGTTACTACTGATGTTTGTACTGTATCGCCAGTTATTGTTATTGTTCCTGCATTTAATTTTGCTGATACATTGGCAAGAGACTTGTCTCCAAATGTTGCATCTTTTAGGCTTACTGTTGCTGCACCTGAGTTTAATGCCTTAAATGTAATCCTTACAAATAATCCGTTTTGGCTTATATATCCGTTTGACATTGTATTGTCAAGGAATAATACCCTTAATTTACCGTTTTCCTCTTTATTTATTCCAAAGTTTACCTCCGGATTTGTTACTATACTTCCTGCTTCTCCGCTTACATATTCAAGCTTGCTTGCGTCATAAGTGATTGTCATATCTGCCGCACAGATTCCGCTTGAAGGTACGCTTGCAAAGTTCACGGGTACTGCTATCGTTGTACCGGTTCTAGCTGATACTGATTCTACACTTACTGTGAATCCACTACCAACTACAGGTGTATTTGCTACTGTTCTTGTTGGTGTTACTACTGTTTGTGTCTTCGTAGGTGTTGCTACCGGTGTTGTTATTCCACCACCATTTATTGAACCTGCACTTAATGTTGCAGACACGCTAGTGAGGTTTTTATCCCCAAATGTAGCATCGGATACACTTACATTTGTACTTCCGGAATTTAAAACTTTAAATGTAAGATTTGTAAAAACTCCGTTCTGGCTGATATATCCGTTTGACATTGTGTTGTCAAGGAATAATACCCTTAATTTACCGTTTGTCTCTTTATTTATTCCAAAGTTTACTGTTGGATTTGTTACTATACTTCCTGCTTCTCCACTTACGTATTCAAGCTTGCTTGCATCATAATTGATTGTCATATCTGCTGCGCAGATACCATTTGAAGGTACGTTTGAAAAACTTACGGGTACTGAAATTGTTGTTCCATTGTTACCTGACACTGATGCCACACTTACTGTAAATCCAGATGCCGCTTCCGTTCTTCCTACCTGCATAAATGTGCATAAAAGAAATACACATAATGCCAAGGAAATAAACTTTGTGACTTTTGACTTGAACATAAACCATCCTCCTCAAATAATTAAAATTTATATATATATCCAAAACTCTTCAGATTATGAGTTTCAGAATATATTCGCTAATCTTTATCTCATACTCTATTGCACTATTTACTTTTTTATTACTCAGGACTTTCCCTTCACTTATTCATCCGGTAGATCCTTACTACACAATAGAATGCAGTATTACTGCGTTTTGACAGGTCAATAAAATTGACTTTACAACACAGAAAAGTAATATTGTAAACACATAAAGAATATGGTAATTGTGAATGAATTCCATGAAATAAAACAAGTAAGTATCGGATTGGATGCTATTTTGAAATGCTGTAAAGGAGTATGTATAATTCACATAGCGACAATAACTAATATTACTAATTATGTATACCACCAATTCTTTCAGAAGAATAATACTATATATAAATATATATTATCACACTTATCACAAAAATCATATACAATACAATAAAATTAAATTTTATTAATATAAAAACACTACTAATCAGCCATTATAGCACTTCTCCAATCATTTTTTTATAATCCCAGCTAATTTCTTTTAATAATTCCAGCTATTTTAAATACAACTTTCTTTGTTACCCTCTAATATAATTCGAAAGGTTTTGAAAATTTGTGCCCTATATTTGAAAATTAATTACACAAAACAGTGAAATTTTTCAAAATTTTGTATTGCTTATGTGAAGTATTTAATTTCTAGATTGATAAAATAAAAAGCCAGGCCTTCACCTGACTATAGTTTTGACTTATTATATATATTTTTTTTATTCTGCCTGTAAGTTTTCTTGCTCCATTCTTAATTACTTCCTCTACTTTTGCATACATGCCTGCTGACTTTATACTTTAACAGCATTTTTTATTTTAGCCTTTATCAGGCTATTTAACTTTTTTGCTATTGATCAGTTAATATCTGAGGATGATATGGTACTATTTACCAAATTCTGATCGAATGGCTTGTTCAAAGCCTTTCCCAGTCGAGCTCTGAAATCGGAATTATTCTCAACTTGATCAACAAAGTCTTTACTCATATCAAGTTGTACTTCTTTCTTTCCATCATCAAGGTACATAAAAAACAAGTATTTACGAACCCCATGCTCTATTTCCATTATCTCATCAAAGGGTACAGTTTTCTGATCCAACTCAGGTGTATCCTTATTTTCGTAACTATAATAGCTGTATGTAACTGTATTATCATTCAGGTCCAGCACCTTATAATAATCATCCATACCCAAGTTTACAAAAATCTTCATAACCAATTGAGCCTCTTTTGCCTGCCCCACATCGGTGATTTCAGTGTTCTCAGTACTTTTGGTATTTTCGGTATTTTTGGTGTTTTGATTGTTTTCAGTATTTTCATTATTTTGAGTGTTTTCAATATTTTGAGTGTTTTCATTGTTTTCGGCGTTTTCTATGCTTTCGGTATTTTCATCGATTATTGTGTCATTTGGATTATCTGACGCCTCCGGAAGAGGAGAATTAATATTCTGTCCCGCTAAATTATCCTGATTTTTATTTTCGATAGCTTTAGAACATGAGGCCAGCAAAAACATGCACATGAACACAAGAAGAAAAGCCTTGACATTTCCTTTCGTAAACAATCTGTTAAAAATGTTCAAAATAGCATCCCCCTTTACTTAAATAGTTCTATACTTATCAAAGTTCAATCTATTACATTGTTTGTCCATATCTCATAACAGTTATCGCCATATTTTTACTGTAGTTTATTAAATAGGGCCTACTGCACGCCTTCTACAATTATATTTAAAACAATGCTTTCTACTTTTTGGTTATCACCAATAATAAAGGATATTTCCTTATCACCAAGCCTATAGGTTAAATTGATTTTACCGTCAATAGTCGACTTTTCGGCAGATCCATATTTATTCTCAATATCTACTGCATCTGATCCTATGGCAATCCCTCTACCGGTCGCAAAATTTGAGTTTTTTAACACTATCTGAGTTATATAGTACTCATCAAAATTCCTGTTTTTGATATTGTAATTGGCATTGGAAACATACAATTCAAAATCTTCAAACAGATGAAAGTAGGTCTTATAAATAAACTCCCCCGAATAAGTTTCACCAACATAATTATTATCAAGCTGTTCCTCAGGTTTATCAAACTTAAACTCAGCATATGGAGAATCCAGTTTAATGATGTTCTCCCCTTGAACAACTTCAAAATCTGATTCTTCTAGAGGTTTTATATTCTCTGAAGCACTAATTTCATCCTCATCAGAAATATCCGTTTCGGTTGTGTCAACAGGTGTTACTGTTACTTCATCATACTCTTTGCTATCTGTCAATGTCGGTAGACTAGTGTTATTATTATCTATAATTACTTTATCTCCACATCCACTAATGGAAAAGCAAACAACCAACATAACAATTAAAGCAGCAATTTTTTTCATAATCTTCCTCCTGAAAATAAGCTATGTAAAAAATAATATGTACAAAAATACATAGATAAATGAATCAACTAAATAATACACTACTCTAGTACATAAAATCAATTATAAGTTGGTATATCAAATTTTAATACAGCGTTTGCAAAACTATCATACATGGCTTTGATGCTTGAAGTTTGCTTTACTGCCCATCCCACATCAGTTGCATACTGATGAGTTCCGGGAGCTGCAGGGTTCCATCTCATTTCATACAAGGTATTTTGTCTATAGTTTTCATTGTTTATATACCTTTCGGAAATCCATTTTGCACCACCCTCAATTGCCTTTTCAGGTGTTGTCCATCCTTGTTCATAGGCATATTGTGCACCTCCGCCTATAGGGTTGCTATCATAAGCACCTATACCGTACATATTATATACTACTACCCCATTTATCTCTACACCTGTTGCCAGCGTACTTTTTCCATTGCCTGTTTCAAGGGCACAATGAGCTGCTAAATAAACCTCACTAACATTATATTTCTTTGCTGCTTCTAAAAATACAGCTTCTTTTCCATCTAAAATTCCCTTCCCATCAAGATATTTCGCCATTTCATTCTCACTTATGCCTGCTGATGCAGACAAATCAAGAAATTGATACTTATAATCTCCCTCATTATAATTTCTCGGATCCAAATATTTCAGCACTTCTTCCCTGCTGGCACTAACCCATTTTCCATTCTTCTGTATCTGAGGATTCTGCTTCATTTGCTTATTTAAAGCTTCCTCAAGACTAAGGCTGTAATTAGTATTTCCTGATTGTGAGCTACCACTGTTACTTGAACCACCATTGTTGCTTGAACCGCCACTGCTACTTGAACCACCACTACTGCTACTTGAACCGCCTGTAGAGTTTATCTTAATAACCTGTCCCACATATATAAGATCAGGATTGGAGATATTGTTAATTCTTACCAGTTCAGCAACTGTTGTTCCGTATGTCGCCGCTATTTTGCTCAGTGTATCTCCACTTTTTACCTTATACTCAATGGTTTTACTTGAACTGCTGCTACCAGTTGGCGTTTCCGGCTTAATATTACTCAGATTACCTGGGTTAGTTATTTTAATAACCTGTCCCACATATATAAGGTTAGGATTGGAAATATTATTAATTGTTATAAGATCTGCAACTGAAGTTCCATACATTGCCGCTATTTTGGTCAACGTATCTCCACTTTTTACCTTATACTCAACAGTTTTACTTGAACTACTGCTGCCAGTTTGTGTTTGTGGTTTTACATCACTCACATTAGCTTGGTTATTTATCTTAATAACCTGTCCCACATATATAAGGTTAGGATTGGAAATATTATTAATTCTTACCAATTCAGCAACTGTTGTTCCATATGTTGCCGCTATTTTGCTCAGTGTATCCCCACTTTTCACCTTGTACTCACTGGCCCCGCTCGATACTGAAACATTAGGTTTTACATCATTTGTTGACGGAAGGGTTATAACTTCACCCTTCAAAAATGGCATAGGATCAATAGGAGTTGAGGCAGCATTTGCAAGACAACTGCCTTCTTGGGTACACTCTCTTACTTCAAAGTGAAGGTGCGGTCCGGTTGAATTTCCGGTACTTCCTATATCACCTATATCTTGTCCTGCTTTTACAATATCGCCGACTTTAACGTCTATTTCACTCATATGTGCATACCTCATCTGAACCTGCTTTCCATCTATTACAGTGTTAATATACACAACATACCCATATCCATTCAACCACCCAGCCAAAACTACTTCTCCACCAAAAGCTGCCAATATATCCTCTCCACTATTAGCACCAATATCCACCCCATTGTGACCATTTGGATGAAGGCTGTCAGTGGACTGGAAAGGACATGTAATACGGGTTGATGACGGTACAGGCCACACGGATGTCGGTGCCTTTACAGTAGTAACATTTTGTTTAGGTGTTGAGATATCTGCTTTTGCTTGAGCCTGAACATTGTTGACCGCACTACCACTTATTAAATTAGATGTATTTGAAAGCCCTACTGTTTTCACAGGCAAGGCCACTGCAGGTATAATTGCCCAGGTTTTCAAAGCAATAGAGTTCTTTAAGATTGCCGCCAGGCCACTTTGGAATACATCAACAACTGAACTTTGCTTTTTCGTTGTTGTCTTTTCCAGCTCATTGATGGCATTCTGTATTTCTTTTTCTGCTTCATCATACTCTTTATATACTTTATCTAAAAACTTCCCTATCTCAGAAAGATTTCTTTCTTCATCATAAAGTCTGTTAATTAAATCTCCAAGTCCCTTATCAATGCCGTTACGACCGCGTACATCAGAATCAAGGCAACTCCTTATATTTGAAAGACTATTCCCTATACGATTCAAGTCTTTCGAAAGTCTCTTTACATTTTCTTCACTTAGCCCTAACACTTTCAATTGTACAGAAAAATTCCCCATAAAACGCCCCCCCTGTTCAAATTAATTTGCTATATTATAAATTGCAAGGACTTTTCCATGTCCTAACAAGAATATTCTTTCCTTCATCAATTTTTCCGGGTTCAACCTTGTACTTAATCAAAAACTCCCTCTTATTTATCCGGCATGGTTCCACTTTTAATCCCATATTAAATGCTTCGCAAGAGTCAATATTTCGTCCCCTTACATCAACTTTCTCATCAACTAATTCAGCTCTTTTTCTATCTGCAGGTCTTAAGTTTACATACTCCTTACTCATATAACAAACTGTTTTCTCTGCGTTCAGGTATTCTGTAATTGTATTTTCAACAAAACCACAGCATCTTGAAAAGTACATACAAATACGCTCAAGATCCTGTTCAACAGCTCTTATTTGGTTAAAAACAGCTTGGAATTCCGGATCAATGCTTCCTCCAACACTCCTGAATTTAGCTTCAATCCTGCTGGCTTCCTGCTTAAGCCTACATATCTGCTCAAGCATGGCTTCCATTCCATCAGGATATACCGAAATATTCACAGTACCAACTCCCTGCATTACTTATAATTTCGTCATACAATTGTAGGCCTACCTAAATGGGTAGACCTACAATAAACATCATTTCAATCGGATTACTATGAAAACAAATTACCTGAAGCTTTATTAATTGCACTATCAGCCTCTTCATATGCTTTTGCTGTTGACTCTAAAAAGTTTGTGTATGAGGTAATTACCTTGTAATATGCTTCAAAATTGTCCTTCAAACCAGTAAATTTTGAAATAAATGTGTTTGCAGCTTCACTTTCCCATTTCTTCTTCATGCTGGTCATTTCTTTTTCAATGTCTTTCATTACTCCCTGAAAGTTTGAATTTATTGACTTTATGTTTGATGCAGTAGACCTCAACGCTTGAGGTGTTACTTTAAATTGTGCCATTTTATTCCCCTCCTCAAATATATTAATTATCTTCCTCTTGTAAGTTTTCCTGCTCCGTCCTTGATGTTTGCCTCTGTTTTTTCATAAACCTGTGCTGACTTTTCCAAAAACTCAACATAGTTATCCAATACACTTTTCAATTTTTCAAACTCTGGTTTGAAAGCTTCTATCTGTGCTGCGTATTCTCGATTCGCTTCACCGCTCCAATTAGTTTTCATTCCATCTACTTCCTGGTATAACTTTTTGTATAGATTCACATATTTGCCTATCTCACCCTGAACTTTTTTTGCTGATGATCTTAGTTCTTCAGGCGTTACACTTATTTTAGCTGCCATATCAAATAACCTCCCTTATTCTTTAACCTCATTTTTTATTTTATTTCAGCCTTCATCAGGCTATTTAGCTATTTAGATTTCTTGCTTTGGAGTAATTTTCTTTCACGTAATTTTCTTTCACGTTCTTTTCTTTCCTGTTCCTTGAGATATTCATTATATTGTCTTTGATACGCATCGTCTTCTCGTTCTATATCTGCCGCAGCACTTGCTATCTTAACGGCTATATCAGATATTTTTCTTGCAGTACTGTCTATTTCTTGAATCATAATTCCACATTGCTTTTTAAACTCTTGCGATGCATCTCCACTCCATACTCTCATAGTCTGTACCAATACACTATCCAAACCATCTGCAACTCTGCTTGTTTCTTTTGACAATTCATTTACACTTGAAACCTGTTTCATAACTTGACTATAATTTATTCGTCTTTTAGGTGGAAGCATTATTTCTCCTCCCCATCTGTTCAGATATTTTTTTGTCTTTCATGAGTTTCATTATAAACACAGTAATTCTAATTTACAATAATTTCTGACGAAATGCTCATTTCATAGGATGAAATGCAATTAATTGTATTTTTCTTACTTTTATGTATTTTATCACACCACCCATTTCATCATACAAGAATCAGTTTAGTTCCGTCTGTTATACCTGTATTACTGATTGTGCTACTGTTTGGCAGAACTTTTTCGTCTTCAAAAGTACACAAAACAACATTATCCTTTTGGGATCTTATCCCTTCCGTCTCCTGTACAGCTTGTGCAATAAGCTCTGCTGCCACTCCAACCTTCATAACTTCAGGTATGATAAATTCATATTTCCTACCTGTGGCCGGAACCATAACCTCAACAAATACTTTTTCCATTTTACACATCTCCTTCACTAGCAGAACTATATAAATTCCTTAGGGCAAAAACCATCTTCTCAATCTCAACAAGCATAGCCTCTTTACCAAGGGTGTTAAACTTCATAACCATCTCTTTTTCGTCCTCTTTTACTATTGCTGAAGCATCCAACATCCATAAATATTTCGAACCTCCATAGCAAGTATAGCTGTTGACATCACTCATATTGTCATAGTCCAGAAGCATTATTAACAATGAAACACAAAAGTCCTTGTCTTTTATAGCATCAAACAAGTCCCCTGCTGCCTCATCACTGCAACCATTCTTTTTAAGCACTTCAATTCCTTCGCTTCTATCTCCCTTTACCACAAGATCATTTAATTTTTCAAAATCCGGCAAAGGAACTTCAAAGCCGATATCCCCACCCTCATAGTTTGTTTCGGTAAAAAAGCATTCTTTAAGATTTTCTGCCACTTTTTCTATGCTAACCAGTGGTGTCATTATCCACTTATTCTTGCTTAGTCTGTCCTGGTCGAGTTCAACAGCGATGTTTTCATTAATGTATATATTTCGTATATGCATAAAACTCTCGTCCTCAATCATTAAGACTCTCATAAAAACCTTGGGATTGCAGCAGGCAACCATCAAGGAATACAGTTCATTATCCATGGTTATAGTGTTATCAAACTCCACCTCAAGGTATTTTTTATTTTCCAATTGCTCCCTTGCTATATCCCATTCCTTGATAACCTGCTCATCATCTATTTGAGAGAAAACATCCTCAACTCCATACATCTCATCTGCCCCTGTCAATGCCGCAAGGAACAACAACTCCTTCTGTGTTAAAACAAAACCCGCTTCTCCTTTAGGACTCATCACTATCACTCCTCTTTATATCAATAACTTCTATAAACACTTAAGCCTATCTTTTATACTAGCTTTAAACGATCTTGAAATATCTATCTGCGCCCCATTGCTCATTATGATCTTCATATCGGTAAAGGATACTCTTGACACCTTGTCCTCATTTATAATATAACTCTTGTGACATCTTATGAAGTTTGCTCCGAGCTTTTCTTCCAAAGATGATAAGCTGTCATAATACCCTATTCTCTGGTTGCCGGTATGCACATATATTTTTTTTTGGAAAGATTCCAGATAAATTATCTGATTGTATTCAATTCTGTATATCTCTGTGCCAATATTAATATTTAATACCGCTTCGCTTCCGGCAAAAAAATTCAGATAGTCCCTGTAAATATCCCCCATTACATTTTCGAGTTCTTCAATTTTTATGTTATCTCCCTGTTTGATCAAAAAACCCGAGGGCTTTATCAAACCTGTCATAACCTTATAAATATATTCAGAATGAGCAGTACAAAAAACTATATACGAATCACGATCTTTTCCTCTGACAGTTTTCGCCAACTCAATACCATCATTCTCATACAATCGGTATTCTGTCTCAAGTATATAAATCGATATTCCATTCTCTTTGTCCGAATACTCTAAAACGTCCAGGGGTGAAGAAGTCATTACGGCAATCTCTATATTATAATTGCTTCTGGTAGCTATATCTTTTATCAACTTCTCTAAAAGTTGCATATAAATCTTGTCATCATCGCATAAAACAACTTTTAACAAGCACCCCTCACCTCCACTCCAATAGGAAATAATGCGCTAAAGTAGTCAATAGCAATTAAGATGAAGTGTATTTATCTACTTCATCTTTTGTAATGCTAATTTTACTAGGCAAAAGGCGTCTTGATTACCTTGTATTCACTTCTGTCAATAAGGTATCCCGTACCCGCATCATACTGGCAATTTCTTTGCTGATAATTCATACTTAAATTGAATATATTCTGCCCATCAATATTTCCACCCAGTAAAATTCCACTTTTTCCGGTAAACACAGAAGTATATAATGGCTGACTGGTATAGGATTTTAACTTGTCCGGATTGGCAGTAAATATAAAATAAACTTCAAGACCGCTACCGCCACTTAATAAGTTTTCAACATAGCTTAAGGCATCATCGGAAATCATTTTGAAGAAACCATCAAAATCATCTATAAGTACTACTATCCTTTGATATTTTCGCATATATTCATATTCGCTCTGAGCATTCTCATTTTGTCTGAATGCTTTCAGGTCTTTGTGTCTTGCCTGCATTTCCATTACAAGAGGAGTAATGAAGCCATCGAAAGACGCGGTATCACATATATAATCATCTGCATTATACTTTGAAGAATATCTTCTTAGTCCACCTTCTCCGTTGTCAACCACATAAACTTTCCAGTCAAAGTTTGACTTTATTACTCTTAACAAAGTTTTTAACATATTGGTTTTCCCTGTCTGGTCATACCCAAGAATGGAATATGAGAAGTTCTTTCCAATATCAATGGTCAGAATTTCAGCCTCCTCAATATCATATCCTACCGGAATCAATTCCTGTTGGAGGAGAATCTTACCATCCTCATTATCAAGAATATAGTCCAATGTAAGCTCATCAGGCACAAAGGGGATTGGTTTTGCCTTACGACCTGACCATTTTTCACTCATCTTTCCGAATAATTCCCTTAGTTGGGTAACCCTCTCAGCTTCATTAGCGGACTGTGCAGCAAGAGCAGTCTGATATTCCAGTGGAGTATCAACCTTTGCAAGACCTCTTCCTTTTACAATTTCCGGTTCAAGTCCGTTAGTCTGCCCAACAACAGATGCATACTCATACTTATCATTCAACTGAAGAGTATACATAAGTTTGAAGTTCTGACTAATTCTATATTTAACAGAACTTGTATTTGAAGTGGTAAATACCATATATAAACCATAATTTCCGCCTTCACGGGAGAGTGTCGCAATTGTGTTTTCAGAATCCGGATACAGCTCGGTAAAGGCTGAGTAATTATCAACTATCATAACTAATGCCGGCTCTACATTTCCTGATATCTGCATATAGGATTGCAAAGTACCCACACCATATTCGGCAAACTTTCTCTTTCTGCTTTCCAATTCCTTTGTGAACATTCTAAACAGTTTATCAAGTTTATCCCCATCATCCGAGAAAATAACTCCTCCGATGTGAGGCAGACTGCTGTAATATCCCATTGTTCTTCCGCCAAAATCCAATAAATACAGGTTTACCATATCAGGTGAGTAGGATTTTATGAGTGAATAAATAAGTGTTTGCACAAAGGTAGTCTTTCCTGTACCCGGGGCACCATACAGCAATAGGTGTCCATCTTCGCCCATGTTTGCCCTGAGAGGACTTTGCAACTGATTTTTCGGATCATCATAAATTCCTATGGTAGGTCTCATCCAATGGTCAACAGGTTTCCAACCTTCACCATCCCAACCTCCGTTTTCTTTTACTATATCATCATAGAATATAGCATCACCTAAAGGCTCCAACCAAAGCTTCAGTGGGCTAATGTCATCTTTTAAAGATATATCCGAGATATAATCTACAATTGCGGAAAGTTGTGTACTTGAGCTCTTCACAGTCTCTGTTTTGGTGGAAACTGTTTTTAGGGCCCTTCCGGAGTTATCAATCAACATAACCTGTTTGTCTCCGTCATTTTCAATCTTGTCAGTAGGTATATAAGGTGCTCCGCTCCAACCCGACTGAACCAATTCAAAAATTTCATCGTTTCCTACCTGTACATAACACCTTCCTGCCTGAGTAATATATGCTGCTTCCTGTCTTTTGAGCATTTCATTACTATCTGCCTTGTCCAATACCTTAAGACAGATTCTGAACCTTGTATTACTCCATATCTGATCATCAACAACACCCGATGGCTTCTGAGTAGCAAGAATCAAATGAACTCCAAGACTTCTCCCTATTCTTGCAGTACTAACCAACTCATCCATAAATTCAGGCTGCTGGGATTTTAGTTCCGCAAACTCGTCAGATACTATGACAAGGTGAGGCAACGGTTCTTTTGCCTTATGTTCCTTGTACATCTGCTGATATTTGTCAATATGGTTAACTCCATATTCCGCAAAAATTCTCTGCCTGCGCTTTAGTTCACTTTGAAGGGAAACCAGGGATCTACGTATCTGGCTACCTCCAAGGTTGGTTATTGTTCCGGCCACATGAGGCAAACCTATAAAGCAGTTTGCCATACCTCCTCCCTTATAGTCAATCAATATGAAGGACACATCATAGGGATGATAATTTATAGCCATTGAAAGTATTAAGGATTGAATAAATTCACTTTTACCGGAACCTGTCATACCTGCTATAAGTCCATGAGGGCCATGATATTTTTCGTGTATATTAAGGAAAAACTGCGTGTCACCTGCTTTTATTCCCAAGGGTGCCTCAAGTGACCTGTAAGAAAGATTTTCCCTCCATCTTCTCTTAATTTCAAGGTGCTCAATCCTTCCAACCTTAAACATCTCAAGGAAGGTAAGCATAGATGGCAATGACATTGCCGAGGCCAGTTCTTTCACCTTCATACCTGCAAGGGAATAAGAGAAGGAATCCAAATCGTTCACATTTATCGGATCGGTTTTGAATTCTACCATTCCATCTTCAGGGTTATCTCTATGATATAAAGTGCACTCATTTTCAGAACATTGTACAAAGGAATTACATTCTTTTGGAAGCATGCTCAGCTTTTCATAGGCAAATACCGTTGTCACTCCGAGAGACACCGAAGAGCTTGTGAGATAACGCATTACAGGTTCGTTCTCAGCAAGTTCCGGATCTGCTATAAAGACAATGAAATGGGGCAGCTCCATTCTGGCATCCAGTGAATTTTCCTTATTTTTTTCTTCTCTATCTCCCAATACTTCATTAAGAAAATGGAATACATCTCTTGCCTCATCACGGGAGGATGCTATAAAACGTATTGCTTTTTCAGGACCCCAGACATGGGGAATTCTCTTGGCCCAATCCCACTTGTCGGCTTCCTTCCTGTTATATACGCATACAATTTTCACTTCATCATAACTGTGCAAAGCTGCAATTTGTACAATCATTGACATGGTTATGTCGGTGATTGTTTTTCTTTCCCCTATCACACCAAGCATGTTGTTATTTAATAGAGATATTGTAATAGGAACATTAGGCACCATAATGAAGTCTTTATTTATATCGTTCAATTCATCCATTAACGGATCGTCTTCCATGGTAAAATGTTCCTTTGGAATTTCCACATTTACAAGGGAAGGCCTTGTCCCAATCCCAAGCCTGACGTCAAGGAAATCCTTATTGGTAGGAATACGTTCCCACAATCTTCTGTCCTTATTTACAGCCCTATTTATCAGCACTGTTGGCTCAGGATATGTACCTGACAGAATTTTGCTATTGCGTTCAATTCTTTCCTCCAACTTAGAATATACCTTCTGCATATACTGTCTGTATCTTTTTACCCTCTTTTTCTCTTCCTTCACCTTCGATCTCTTCTGATACGACCTCGACAATATAGGCCATAAAATTGAACCTACAAGCATACAACCTGTTGTTACAATCCCAGGTATCACCATGACCGGATTATTACTGTAGGAATTTATAGTAAACATGGTACTTACCAGCATGCCCATACCCATGGCAAGGGAAGGACCCATGGACAACAGTAAAGGTTGTTCCTTGGCCGTATTAGGTGCCGGTGGAGAGTCAATCTCAATACGACCCTCATCCAATTTTTTTATAATTCTTGGAGAACGTTGAAAATAAACCTGATTGTGTAAATTCCCCTTTTCTCTGTTAGCAGAACTTACCCGTACATCGTTAACCAATGTATACTTTGGAAGTGCGCATCGTTCAAGCCCTCTTGGGCTGTTAACAGCTAAAATTTCACCTAAATAAACAATCTTGAGGCTCATTATACAGATTATGTCGCCGTATGCCAAAATTTTTGACTGAGTTTTCTTTCCATTAACAAATACAAGATCATTGCTACCTTTTGCTTTAATCTCAGCCTTTCCCGAAATAAAGTCAATTGTGGCATGGGTTTCTGATACGTTTAAGCCATTGTATACAATCGTATTATTGTCTGAATATCCAATTCCAATTTGACTTAGTCCTATTGTTGAATATTTGTCGAAGGAGACTTTCAATTTCTCTGCTTCATCGACATAAATTGCAGCCTCTGCTTTACCATCGGCAGATACCACCTTAATTGCATCTCCCGGAGATAATTGTCTGTCATATATGTTCTTCCCATTTACTGTTATCGTCATTTCCTCCATCTCATGCAAGGACCAATTGCCATTATTGGCATAGATAGGCATGAAATATAAGAATGCATTTTCGGCAGTACCCGGACTTATATCAACATTTACTATTCCTTCGACATAATCCGGTAGACTATACTCCCTGAAAGTTTCTCCACTCAATACATATAGAGTCATATTAGCCAATTGTTTTACCCCCTCAATTCATGTTAATTGCTTCTTATTAGCAAAGATTTATGTAATAGAAAACATACCTAGTATACTCCCTTTAAAAAGTCTTTTATCTGTGAGAATACAGTTGTCTTTGAAAACAAGTAATATAGAAACGTCAATGCAATGGCAACTATAACTAAAGAAATAATAAACTTCACAACTCCTATATATTTCTTTATGTCAGAGCTAATAACAGGATTTTTGTTTGTCTGCGCGTTTCTTAACATTATTTTGTCAACAAGTATAGGTTTATGATATAGTTTTATCTCTTTTTTTTTTAACACAGATTTCAGAAAGCCCTCATTTTCATCATCACTATTTATTTGAGGCATTACATTCCTTAGCATACTGCTAAAAACTTTTGCACACTCTTCGCTATCATCAAAGGGCTGTGGATTGTATGGTGCCTGAAAACACGGAAGTGAATTCATACTGGACTTTACCAGCTCAAACATAGCATCATTGGAGAATGTAAAATAATATCTGTTTTTAAAATTCTTATCTTCCGACTCAATAAGTTCTTCAAGCTCATTCAGCTCCCAATCCTTAACTCCACTAACGATAACTCTCTCCTGGGCACGTCTGAACTCTGCAATATTGCACTTTCCATACACACCCATATCCAAAATTATGTAGCTGTAGTCCTCAAGTACCAGATCAGACACAGCCCTCGTTGGATCAAAAGGATAAAAGTCCATTCCTCCAAGAGAGAACATCCCATTTTTCTCCACAACATTATCATAAGAATTTTTTATACAATCAAAGGCAAGACTGTTATGAAGTTCAACTACCGCCACACCATGTCTGTTATCCATAAGGTATTTGGCTATGGATATTGCCGTATGGGTAGTCCCAATCCTGCTCATAGTGCCCACAACTGCAATTACGACAGTGCCAACTATCTTATCTTTCTCAACCATTTTGGCCTGAGAGTTGCCACCGCTATTCTTTCCAAATCTTCCACTGCCGGTTTCAACAAATTCCTTTTCCTGCTCTTTCCTTCGTGCAAAACCATCATCCCATTTTATTGCTTTCGCATAGGTTGATGGATTTTCAAAATGCTCTATCAAGGCAGGCGTTATATTCTTCTCTTCATTATCCCTCTGCCCGATTATATCGTATATACCCATTGATATAAGGTTGCTTATGACCTCGTTGCCCGAGAACCTCTGTGGAGCAATAATAATTACCCTGAGGTTTTCCTTGCTTATCATAAGCTTTCTGATTGCCTGAGGTACACGCCTGTAATCATCCAGACATGAGATATCCAATACCAGAAAATCTATAGACATACTGTTGAGTCTTTCAACTTCGCCCATTATATCTATGTCCCGGTCAATTTTCTTATATCCCACCTCTTTATTCAATTTTACCAGTGCTTCATCAATATTACCCCAAAATTCAGGACCAGAAATAACTACAACCAATTTGATCAACCCTTCTTAAAGTCTATTATTAATATTTATCACTTAATTTGTTCCGCCTGACAAACATTTATCGGTAAACTTCTTGCAGGCGTAACAAAAGATTATATCTTCAGCAAAACAACTTTATGTCAAATGGATTAAAATGCAGAATTTAGCGGTTTTCGGTTTGTAAACAATTAACATTTACCTTATTGCATAATTTAGATATAACCAATCTAAATTATACCTTATACGCAAGATCATATCAATCGATTTTTTAAATTGAGTAAAACCTATAAATTGGGTATAACCTAAAATATCAAAATCAAAGTACCTTTTCCCGGCAACCATAATAAAATTAAACCATAATAAAATTAGGGGGGATAAATCCCCCCATTTATATATTATTTATTCTATTTTAGTATCGGCCAATCCCCTGACACACTTAACCGATTAGTTGGTTCCACCTGACGAATAATCATCCGAAGACTTCTTGTCAGTGTAGTAAAAAATTATGTCACCATCTATTAGTGTAAAGGTTGCTCCGCTTCCATCCTTTTTCTTATTATCAAAGCCTTCTATTTGCCACATACTGGAATGCGGACTACCCCAGTAAGTTAATTGAGGATTTGCAGCATCTTTGTTTTTTATTGTTTCAATTTCAAAGTTAACAATTATATACCCATTTTTCAGCCAGAAGTCCTCTTTCCCGGTAAAGGCCTTGTTACCTAATTTATTAGCAACATCAGTTCCTTTTTTACACACAAATGCGTTGTTTGGTACACAATACTCACCATACCACTTCTGTACTGATTTTTTTACTCTGTCTTCGTCCACATCAGGTATATTGGAGGTATCCCCAACAAAAGTCCTGACAGGCTTTGAAAGAATAATGTCTCCATAAGAACCGATCTTTGCTTTTTGATTTGCAAACTCGGTTTTCGAAGTATCCCCAAGTATACTAATTGTATCCTTCAACTCTTCCTCAGAAACATTCCTGTAAGGATCTCCCAACACAATACTTTTTAAATTTTTGCTGTCTACTTTGCTACCTACTTTAGCAAGGGTAGCTACTCCATCAATCTTCTCCTGATACCAGAGATCCACTTCCACACGCCCGCTGCCATCCTTTTTTACGTAGTAAAATCTTGGCTTTATACGTATTAGGTCAGTATCATTGAAGTAATTTCCTATTGTATTAAGTTCGAATCTAAATTTATAGCCTGTCTTCAGTACACCTAAATTCTTCTTGGTTGTATGGCTTCCATTTAAAACAGGGAAAGTAAACTTATCCGAATTTCCACGTTCTTCTCCATTTTCATCCAAGTCACCAACCCAATAGTAATTACCTGAATGTTCTGTTGAATTTTTGTCGGTTCTGAACACCTCCGCCCAATCGGGATAATCATTGATATCCGTGATTTTCAGACCGTATATACGCCCGATTACCCTTACAGGAATAGACTTTGTGGCAATATAGTTCTCATAGGAGATATTTGACAAATTCTGTTTCAGGCTGTCATTCCCTGGCGAATTAATAGCTATCGTCCTGCATTGTACATCATAATTTCCTTCATCCACCCAGGTGGGAACGGTCAAATTCAACGTGTCCACTGCGGCAGGCATATGGTATTCCGCACCGGCCTTTAAGAACTTTTCCTCAACCTTTTCCCCAACCTTTACCTCAACATAAACATCAAAAGGAAACTTTATTATTCTATCTTTTGTGTACTTTCTATAATCTGCATCTACATATCCCGTTTTCTTTATGTATTTACCTATGGTAGGGAATGTAAATTTAGATGTTCTTCCAAGAATCATCGCCGCCCTTGTGTCATCAGGCTTAATTTCCTGATTATGCTGCACATCACTTTCGATTGTTGGATCGCATACAACCGGTGCATGTACTATAACAGGATTCACGTCTATCTTTCCGGTCCGCTCAGTCTCCGTATTGTTTACACTGGCTATTCTTTTGTAGTAGACTGTGCCGGAACTCTGGTACTCGCCATTTAAAGTCTTTTCAGCAATCTTAATGTTATTCTTATATAAAACATCTTTGCTAATCATTCCTGCTTTTGGAGGTTCATTTCCTTTTGATGTAAGTGTATAACGCCAATCATCTTCCAATACTATAAAACCATCAATGACTAATCTGTCATTTTTTACTTGAATTGAACCGATGGCACTTTCAGCTATGTCTTCCCAATCAGGCTCCGGCGGAGAAGGTTTTCCTCTTGTTCCACCAGACAAGGTTTCAGTCTCTAATACTATTTCAGTTTCATATATCGGCTCCTTGATATGATCTTCCAAATCATCGCTATGAAATACATCAACTGTTGGAGCTGTATAGCCATTAGGCAAGATAGTAACACTTCCAGAAGGCAAACATTTATTTGTTACCACAGCTTTGTCTATAGCGAATACTGCCATACTGTCGATTACATTATATGAGTAGTCCCTAGTCACATAATACGTTTCTGTCTTAGTTTCAGTAGCACTTCTGTCTTGCCAGTCTGATACCCACTCCCAGTCAATAATATTTCCATCTTCATCATATTTATATACTGTCTCACCTTCATCCACTTGCCATTTAAGATTGTATGTTTTTTTAATGGTAATCGGATATTTTATTGTTCCTGTCACAGTTCTGGAGCTAAAATCTGTCAGATACTCTTCGGTTATTATGTTTGCATATAAAGTTTCATCAGTCGGTATACCCTGCAAAACATTGAATTTTTCTTTTCCTCTTTGATCGGCATTCAGATTGCCCTTGGCAGTTGAACCACCTTTCTGACCTAGATTTATAACTACCGTTGCTTCAGCCTGAGGTACTACATAATCAGAATTCAAATCCGCCAAAGCCTTACTATATACACGAACAGTACATCGAAGTGTGGTGTCGGAAGTCACATTATCCAATAAAATTGAAATTGTCTCCCCATTGTCCACACGCTCTTCTTTCTTTCCATCATATTCTATCCAATACCTTCTACTTGTGATATCAGCCTCTTCCATATCCTTGCCCAATTCCTTTAACATTGCTCTTGATTTACTTGAGTTAAGAGCAACTTCAACAGAAGTACTGGATCCACGGGGTACAAGGCTTGGATTTGCAGTCGCCGATAGGTTGGCGTAAATTAAGCCTATGTCTGTTGTAAGAGGAAATAAATCCACTCTTTTGTTATAATGAGTATTTAAAGCATCCGGATCTGCCCATCCACGTGCACCCATTATTCCTTTTGCAGTACTATAAATTTCACCGCTTGTAACATTTTTCCCATCTAGATAAGTTATAGAACCAAGTACCCTCTCATATTCCTTAACAGTCATTATTCCATCGAGATAAAGGGTTGAATCCTCTGAATACAGCTTATTAACCCAGTCAATATCTACGTTTCCTACCTGCTCATACAATGATGTTGAGTATATTATTTGTTCTGAA
Organism: uncultured Acetivibrio sp.; assembly: GCA_964564015.1. Classification (GTDB taxonomy): domain Bacteria; phylum Bacillota; class Clostridia; order Acetivibrionales; family Acetivibrionaceae; genus Acetivibrio. The sequence goes on along the minus strand of CAZLZR010000007.1, from coordinate 15,683 downwards.
ATCATATACCCTTCTTGTATATTAGGGTTATCCTCATGTTTGATTGTCCTGCTATTCTCATGTTTAACTATCGGCACGTTAACATCAACTACGCCACCATTTGTTACAATAACTTCATCCCTTATTTTTTTCAATCCATATCCAAGTGTAGTATACCTAATGCCGGAAGTTGCAATTCTATCGTAACTACTTGTTCGTATTGAGTTATCAAGCCTTACTACTAAGATCTCCCCATTTTTTAGATCTGCAAAGTAATCTTCACCGTATTCCAATTCTTCATTTCCCATGCCATCAGCATATGCAACAATATCTGATAGGAAAACAGAAAAAATTACGATAATAAAAGCTGTAAAAATTAAAACACCTTTTTTCATTACTCATATACCTCACTTTATAACCGCAAGGACATTTACACTATATACTACCTCATGTGCGTGTTCCCAACCATCCATTTGTTGAAGATTTGCTAATATAACATCCATATCTCGAATATTTTCTTTTCCCAACTCACTTTTGCCAAATGGGAAAAACATGTTCAACCATTCCATATCGTTACAACTTTCAATAGTATAAACTGCTCTTCCTCTAACAACAGTATTTCCATTACTAACAACTAATGATGGATCTGTTATGTACTTCGTCTTAATTACAATCTGCTTTTCCTCTATCATATCAGCCAAATACTCCAGATGTTCCAATATTGGCCTTCCTTTTTTATCTCCTCCATACCATGTTATTCCTGGCATAAAGTACCACTTTAATTTTTCTACATACTCTTTTTTATTAAAGCTTCTATAATCCACATTATAACATGTTTCCATATAACCTTTAGCATTATTAGTCCACTCTGTTACTTGTTTCATTCCAAATCTATCAACCACCCAATTGTTTGTCGCATACCAATCATCTAAACGGTCCTTTTTATACGGATAGTTGTATAATTCTTTTGGCATGTCAGGATTAATCTTATAAAAATCCGCCGCATTTGGTATTTCAGTGTTTACTGCGCCTCCTGTTGTAATAATTACAGTCTTTGTGCTTGCATCCCATCCAACCGTAGCTCCAAGAGCTTCTGCGACATATCTTATCGGTACAAAGGTCCTGTCTTCCTTTATTATCGCTTCTGTATCCATTGTCTTAATACTACTGTTTACGACAATATTTCTGTCGTTTATCATTATTCTTATAGTTACATTATCCTTTTTTATAGTTACTTCCTGATACTTCTGATTCCAATCAACCGTCGCTCCTAATTCTTCAGTAACAAATCTTACAGGTATAAGCGTCCTTCCATTGGTATCAATGAATGGCTTTGCGTCCGGAAAATTCACCGTTTTTCCATTTACAGTAACACTTACCCCTGCTGCCCCATTTATCACCAATGGAACGCAAATTATAGATACAAGTAATGCCATGATAACTGCAAAAATTATTTTCTTCAAAATTATTACCCCCTGTTATATATTGATTTGTATTATTATGTTATCAAGCCATTAATTAACAACAATCAAAAACTAAATTTCGGCTTTCTCATAATAATTAATTTTTACATATAATTAATCTAAATTATACCTTATACACTAAATCATATCAATCGATTTATATAACAAAATCAGACTGCAATTTTGCATCTACTAATTTCATCACCCATATACCATCACTCTATAACCGCAAGAAGTTTTTCGCTATATACCACCTCAATTGGATGTTCCCAATCATGCTTTTGTTGAAGATTTGCCAATTCAACATGCATGTCGCGCGCATGTTCTTTTCCCAATGCACTTTTGCCAAATGGGAAAAATACATTCAACCACTCCATATCATTACAGCTTTCAATAGTATAAATTGCTCTTCCTCTTACGATAGTATTACCATCACTAACAACTAATGATGGGTCGGTTATGTACAGTATCTTCATAACTATCTGCTTCTCCACTATCATATCCGCCAAATACTCCAAATGTTCTAAAATAGGCCTTCCTTTTTTATCTCCTCCATACCATGTTGTACCCGGCATAAAGTACCACTTCAATTTTTCTACATACTCTTCTTTATTAAAGTCCCTATAATCCACACTATAGCATGTTTCCATATAGCCCTTTGCATTATTAACCCACTCTTTTATCAATTTCATTCCATACCTGTCAACCATCCATTTATTTGTCGCATACCACCCATCAATTTTATCCTTTTTATATGGGTAATAATACAATTCTTTGGGCATGTCAGGATTAATCTTATAAAAATCCGCCGCATTTGGTATGTCAGTGTTTACTGCACCTCCCGTTGTAATAATTACAGTCTTTGTGCTTGCATTCCATCCCACTGTGGCTCCAAGAGCTTCCGCAACATATCTTATAGGTACAAAGGTCCTGCCTTCCTTTATTATTGCCTCTGTATCCATTGTCTTAACACTTCTATTTACAACAATGTTTCTGTTATTTATTATTATTCTTATATTTACATTATCTTTTTTTATAGTCACTTCCTGATACTCTTGGTTCCACTCAACTATAGCGCCTAAATCCTCGGTAACAAATCTAACAGGTATAAGCGTCCTTCCATTCGCATCAATGAATGGTTTTGCATCCGGAAAATTCACCACTTTACCATCCACCGTAACACTTACCCCTTCTGCTCCACTTGCCGACCATGGTACGCATACTATTGATACTATTAATACCAAGATAACCGCAAATATTATTCTCTTCATATCTGTTCCTCCTACTTATTTTACTGGCACTTTCGATATCAAGCTTATTTCTATAGCTACAATAATACTGTATCGATATTTGTAAATCAACACTTTTCACAACCGGTTTGTTTGGTGGTATGAACTGCAAACATAGAATTAATACAGCAATCTCATCCTATTCGTTACCAACTCTTATAAACTATATTGCCTTTATTATCAATATAGCCCATTTTCCCTGACTTCCAAACTTTTGCCAGACCCTCCTTAAATGACTCTGCTTCTGTAAAACTTGGCTCTACTAACCATTTACCTTCTTTGTCTATGTATCCATATACACTGTCATAACTTCCGGAAATCTTCTCACCCACAACTGCAAATCCTTCACTAAAATCCTTATACTCGTCATATTTAGGCTCCACTATTGTTTCCATCTTCTCATTAATGAAACCATATTTATGATTATTAATAATTGCAGCCATACCTTCATTAAACTCAAACATTCCTGTATAATCCATGCCGGTTTCTTTAATCATTTCGCCTTTTTTATTGATATAAAAGTATTTGTTATCTTTTTTTACTCTTGCCAATCCCTGCCTAAACCTTTTAGCCTCTTCAAAGCAAGGTTCTATCTCGAAATTGCCCTGCTTGTTTATGTACCCCCATTTTCCTGAGACATAAACCGCTGCAAATCCTTCACCAAAGTAATCGGCCTTTTCATAAATATAATCAATAACCTTATTCCCTAGCTTATCTAGATATCCCCACTTGTAATTATCTCCCTGCAACAAAATTAAGTCATCTGACACCTGAAGCTTATTGTCATATTTAGGCTCAACAATCACCTTTCCTGAAGTGTCAATTAACCCCCACTTTGAATTCACTTTTATATTACTCAAACCATTACAAAAACTGTTTACCAAATCGAATTCAGGTTTGATCTTCAAAGTCCCATCTGTGCCGATAAATCCCCACTTGTCTCCCAACTTGACTGCCGCCAATTCTTCTGAAAAACTGTATATCTCATCATATTCAGGTTTGATGAGATCCTTACCGCTATAATCTTTTATCCCCCATTTATCAGTTTTGTACGCAATCAAACCATTGCCCAAATAATTACAATTGGAATAATGAGGCATTAATACATATTTTCCGCTTTTATCAATGATTCCATAACCTTCACTTGTCTGTACCCTTGCAAATCCATCAGAAAAGTCTTCCGCATATTTAAAATATGGAGAGATAATTATTTCCCCCAAGGAATTCATATAACCATACTTTGTTTCAGATGAAAAAAAAGAAGTATTTTTCTCAGGGAACACAAAATAATCCTTATTAATATCTGTACTTTTTACTTCAATATTGTTCATTTTTTTATCCTGAGTAAAATTGCACCCAGTAAACGTAAGAAATACGCATAAAATTGCAAATATACGTTTGACTCTCCCCATTTTTCCTCCTTATATATACTAAATCTGCCTTATTATTTCACCACTAAAACAGCAAATCATGTATCGCATCTCCTACTACATTTAAACCATCTTCTATCGCATCTTCAGCAGCCTCGATCCCGTCACCTATTGCATCTCCTGCTCTCTCTAATCCATCACCTATCGCATTTATACCGTCACCAATGGCTTGGCCTACAGTATTTACTCCATCATTAATTGCATCTTCTGTAATACTTATCAGATCATATATTCTGTTGTTTATATAAGTTACAACCGTAGGTATGGCTTCAGAATTTATAAAATTTATCTCGCTACCAATTATTTTTTTAATAAGTACCATATCTCTTATAAATCCCGGCTCATCTTCTACAAATTCATCTTTCAATATACCGTCAGGGTCTAATAAATTTGGCATACTAATTATTAGATCGTCAAAAGGATTAAGCAAATCTTCAAAGTCTATAACTTTCTTCCAGCTTCCATGGTCGCTTTTATAAGAATTAATGCCTAATTGTATTTGATTACTATCCCCTTCATTATCTCCCCAACCACCACTTGCCAAAGAATCCAAATACTTTCTCAATGGATCAGTATTTACATTAGGGTTACCGCGGTCACTCAATAATTGCGCAAAACCAGCTCCACCCTTAAGTACCGCCTGTCCAAGCTGTCCGGTACCAAATACTTCTGCTCCGAGATACCCGTATAAAAAGTTACCTGCAAAATCCCCCAGGTATTCATTGCCATCATATTTCCATGGCTGATTCCAGATCTTTATTTCTTTAACTTCACCATTTATATTTATCTCTACTACTCTGCTATTTTTCACATCAAATATACCACCAGTATTTACAGCATAATACCACCAGGTAAAATCATATCTATGCTTGTTAACTATTGGAAGCAACTCTTTAGCCATATCTTCCAATATTTTTTTTATATCCGTATCACTTATATTCTCATAGTTTTCAATAAGCATCACCTCATATTTATCCATAATTGCATCAATTTGAGCTATTTCAGCCTCTGTAGGCACCTCACCACCTGATAGGCTATTAAGAACTTCATTCATAAAACCATCATCCGATTTTACACTTACATTACCTTTTCCATTATTTTTAAACAAATTACTGCTGCCAACATTCACAATTGATACCTGATCAGCAAAAACATCAAAAGTGGATTTTACCTTTTTATCTATAAATATTTTTTGCAAATTCTGCTTAATAGTTTGTTCCGAAGATTTATAGTCCTCAATAGCCTTATCTAAGAGGTTTGCACTTTTAATAAGTATTCGCTCTTCTTCATATATTTGTGAACTCAATTCACCAAGGCTTCCATCTATACCTTTACTGTAACGTATATCACTATCCAGAGTATTCCTTATAGATTTAAGACTATTAGCTATATTCTCCAAGTCTCCAGAAAGCTTTCTAAGCCTACGCTTACTATCTTCTAGTGTTCTCATATCCACATATATATTTGGCATTTGAACCTCCTCCTTATATCCGCCTTCACAAACTACAGTGAATTCCTGAAACAATTTCATACCTTCAGAATATATATTCACTGGATTTGCTTTAAATAAGCTATTCCAATAGATTTCCTCATATACCCATCCATCTTCAGTGTATCAGTTATGTATCCAAGACTTCTACTCTATATCTACACCATTTTATATATAATACTGAATAGATATTTGTAAATCAACACTTTCTGACAAACGGTATGTTTTATGGAATAAAATGCAAAAATAGAGGGGGATAGTATTAAAGAGGGTTTATTGAAATATAATATGAGAATTTTGATGGTTATCCGAGTATTCCGGCTTAGGGCCCTTTAGCACAGAATACGCCGGTAAATCCTATGCTAAAAGGTCTGATAACTAGGGATTACAAACCGGACAAGGCATATAACCGTTTCCCGCACATTCGGCTTTAGTATCAAGCACCTCAATATCATCACTTGTTTCTACTTCATGGGCTAGTTCGCTGCACCCCTGCTTGTGATAATATTTCAAAACCATACCAGGACTAATTTCTTTTTCTTCAAGTATATATTTAGAAGACTTAACCAACCTTGCCCCACCTAGAGCATAGCTGTTGATTCTCTCACCGGTTAAACCTATTGGCATACCTTGAAAAAACACTAGCATTCCAATATCATCCACAGTCTTATACCAATCTCCATCCTCTATTTGAGGAAGGGTAAAGTTATATGAAATGCCAAACATTCTAGCGATATCATTATGCTTATTTATTGTATAATTAACATCAGTTTTTAAGCTCTCTATGATGGTCTTTCTTCTTATTTGATCAAATAATATCTCATCGTCCAAAAAGCTTGCTCCGACTTTTTTTGCAACCTGATCACGTGTACCGGTAAATATCTCCTTACTTCCCGGTTCGAACGCTGTCAGAGTGTTATCGAGGGTAAAAATGTACACGTAATTTCCATCTGAATAGGAAAATGACTGTTTCGGATTACATACCAATTTCATTTCCTTAAAACCTTCCGAATTGTAGTATTCCTGGTTGGAAATCACATAATATCCGTCATAATCCACAACAACTATGCATGAAATATAACCTTGAAGCTTCATAGCCTCAATGCTGTTTTCAAGCACATTAAAATTTATGTACAATGAATTCAGAAATTCCTGAACGCCATTTTCCTTATTGATCTCTATATTATTACCGGCCCCACCTTCAATCATGCTCACAACACCATCTTCAACCGCAGTGTCCAGTATCCTGTTTATTTCTATTTTCTTGTACGCTGCTGCTCCTACATATTGGGACTTTATATCCAACAATAGATTAAAGGGAAGAATGATAATAACAAAGAGTATCGCAAGGTCAGTTATTTTCATCTTTAACCATTCCTCCATACCTCACGTAAATTTTTTGCGTATCAAGGCTTGTATTGTAAAGCATTTCTTGAATTCTTGTAGCCATTGTCTTATTTTTATTGTAAACCGTTACGGCAAAATAATCTCCTTTTTCAAGTTCATAATTTTTATTTTCGCCATCCTCAAACATAAACCCCAATATTGTACTGTTATGATATGTTCTATAGCCAACAACAAAATCAGTAGCTTCTATTTCATCCTCACTGTCTTCGTCCTCATCTTCATCATAAAGATCGTCAATTATATCATCTACTAATTCCCCGTCCTCATCCTCATCTTCATCCTCATCTTCAGGAGGTGCCGGCACGCCAGCAGTTGGATCATCATATACCGGATCATACCTTTTTTTTCTATGTTCCAACTTAATCTCATATAAATTGTTGGTAGATGAAAGCCTACTCGCAAATTCTTTATACATAACCGGAGTAATATATCCAAGATTTCTTACCGAATCAACAAACTTTGAGGTCTCGGTAAGTACATATATTCTGCTTGTTTCGTCAAGTCGTTCAAATTCATTTTTTGTTGGGTAAATAAATAGTAATAACACCGCCAAAACCAGTGCAAATATTTTGCTCAAAGAATCTCCCATTATACATACCTCGTAATAACATTTTAGGCGGGCTGTAATAAGCCCCGCCCTTATTCCGATTCATATTCAACCGACTCAACCTTACCGGTTGAGTCAATATTCCTCGTAACTCTATACTGACCGTTTTCATTAATGCCTAAAAAGCTAAAATCATCGTCAAAAATATTAACATCTTTATAAATGTACTCGCTGTCAACTATAATATCTGTTTCAAGCCCGTTTATTATATCGCCGATTATGTCTGCACCTGTCACAGTGGTGTACTCCTTATTATAAATCCTATTCTCTGCAATCTCTTTATCTCTGTTTATTGTACTTTTCAGCAACTCAACATTCTTATCTGACAGAGGATTCAAAAACATAAATAGGGATAATGCCGATACAAACACAAAAACCATGGCTACATCAAACAAAAAGTCAGCTAAGTTTTCACCCATTTAAATCATCCCTCAGCTTCAATTAACATCCCTCATACAATCGCAATACACAAATTACTGCTGTGTAAAGGTTATCAAAGCAATTCTTCCATTGGTATCTCTTTCAACATCACCTTTAAATCTTCCGGCTGGATTTATATAAGTATCAGCATTTTCAATATCCTCAGCATCATCAATATCTGCATTGGGGTCTTCCAATTTATCTAAACTAGTCGCTGCGCTATGAACATACCATCTTTCATTCTTATTAGTTATAACATGTACCGCAATATAATCCCCTGAACTTTCTATCTTTTCAATGGCACTTACTACGTCATTACCTGTTACAGTCATATTATCGTACATTGTGTACTCGCTTTCGGCAAGCTTGTTATTAATGTTGCTTATGTTTGTAACTGCTTCTGTTGCAGCATCCTTTCCCGCATTCATAATAAAGAACCCGATTGTAACAATCGCCATTGTAATTAATACTGCTGCTGCAATAATAATTGCTTTAGTTGCATTTTCCATAATTAATTCCCCTCACTTTAATTAATTTTCTAGATTAAATTTTCTAAATTACATTACTCATTTGGTTTGAGTAGTTCATTAACTGATTTATACTAATTAGTATAAATGGCAAAAGGATATAAAGAAATATTGTTGCAATAAGAGGAATAAAGGCTATCATCTTCCCCCACATTCCCTTCTTATTCAAGGTAATTTCATTATCCATTTTTCTTTTTTCCTGGTAGTACCCCCTTTCAACTTTCAACTGGTCAAATGCCCTTACTATTGGAATTTTATCTGAAGCAGATTGAAGATTCTCAACAATTCTGCTAAAAGGGACAAAGGGTTCATCAATCTTTAACTGTTCTAATGCTTCCATATCGCCATTTTCAAAGTTATTGAGGCACTTGTTTATGGAATCCTTAAATACAACGGCAAACTGCTCCATCCATTTCAGTATATCCTCAACAGAGACCCTATCTATATGCATAAGCATTAATATAATGGCATGGTATTGCATAACTTCGTCTTCCATATTCATCTGAATAACTTTTTTCCTGAATAAAATTAACCAGTAAGGAATATTGTAACATATCATGGCTATAAAAAGACATATCAAAAGTTCCCACCATTTAAAATATTCCTCACGATATTTATTTAGCTTGTCCAGAATCCTTTTTGAAGCAATCCCAGCAAGTGTTTTGTCCTTTATCACTCCATATTCCAAAACCAATTTTTCAACAACTTTGAACTCGGCTTTCTTATTTCCATATTTCAATATGATCTCCCGATCCATCTTAAGCATTTCTTCTTCGGCTTTTTCATCAATATTTTTATCATTAGTCATCAAGCTCTCAGAAGTATATAATATATTGTGTTTTGTAATTGAATGAATATTTACAAAAACCAGAATACCTACAAGTAAGGCAACAAACATATATATTATTCTTCTTAAGTAAAAATGCTCAACTCTCTGGTTCATGCCCACCGATTTCAACAAATCACCATATTGTAAAGACTTATTATACTGTTTATTCTTAAGTATACTTATAAAGCCAGCTAGTACAGGTATTTTAAGTAATCTTTGATAAATCCCATTCTCATAAGTACTGTACTGGTAATCGCTTTTTAAAGTATTTATAAGTTTATAGGATAATATCACCAGCATAAACAAAACTATCTGCACTACAAAACCATACGGCCCCTGAAAGTAGTCCACCATTTCGGGCAAATTACTTACCCCCCAGTTTTCTAGCGGCTTCAATGTAAATATGGGAGCCAAAGCTATTATTGACAAACTGTTGAAAAGATAGTCCAGCTTCTGACGCCTTAACATTTCAAGGTTTATTTCCTGCTTCAGATAATTGAGGTTTGTCAGGAACATGGATTCATCGTCTACTATTTTATCGCCAAACTTTTGCACAGTATAACAGTTTGCAATAAATGTTTTAAAAAACTTGTTCGGTGCCAATTCATTGTACTTTTCTATCTCATTCTCAGGATCGTCCGAGGTCAATATCTCATACATCCTGTTTGCGTGTATCGACATCTCATATTTACAGTCATTGATGGAATCATAAACTGCTTCATCAATCATTCCGTGTTCATGATAGTGATGCCTCACATCACCAAGAAATTTATCAAACTGGATTAATAGCTTTTTCTCTATCCCATCCACAAGCATGTCAATTATCTGATTGTGAACTATAATAATAGTTATAAGTGAAATTATAAAATAGTAGAGGTTGAGATCCAATAACATCAATACAACCAACATTGCAAAAACTGCTGAGATTGACGTGGTAGCAAATTTCATGGTTTTTCTGGAAACTGTCCAATTATCTGACATTTCCAGCATCTCAATCCTTCTTCTTATCCTTCTTAAGTACTTTTTGGTAAGAAAAAACCTGCTAAAATATGTGTAAGCGCTGAACCATATATCATTACCTTTGCTTTTGTACACCTGTCTGGCAAATTTGTTTGATTTTTTCTTTTTATCCATGTTAAGTGCTGCAAAAATAGCAATTACACAAATTATTATAATAAACAGCATAGCAGCAACTAAAATTTTCATCTGCCGGCTATTCATAAGCAACACCCCAGCCCTCTTTCAGGAACAGGTTAAACTCGCCTTTCTCCTGTTCATTCAAATGGCTGCAAATCTCATCAAAGCTCTTTTTGCTGATAGGATTTGCAACTTTATATTCGCCATTATCCCATACAATAATATCCCGGGTTTCAAAAGTTTTACGGTCTGTCACCCTTGTAAAGTATTCCTTGACTGTATCGGCAAAGGCACGCATGGTTTCTTCAGGTGTCTTTCCTTCCTTATAGGACTCAGGATAGTCGGAATCATCTATAACTGGAATTATTTCGGTTATTCTCTGAATATATCTGTGTCCGGAAATATCTTTATAAAGATGTATATCAAAGTTTACTACTTCCGCCACCTGTCTTTCAGCCACCCTTTCATTGCTAAAAACCCTCGTTTGGAGCAGATTATTTCTCAAAGCCAGTACAAGGTCGCTGGTTGTTTTGGCGTGGTGCGTAAAAATTGTAAAGAGGGATGCAACCTGTGCCATCTGAATCATCCAACTTGCTACCGGTGCCGTCGCCACCTCACCCATTATATTTACCGTACCATCGGTCTTTTTCTGCAAGTCAAGTCCTTCCTGACCTGAAACTGTAGAAGTTTCTCTGAAGGATACGATATTTCTTTTCGGATACAATTTCCTGAGATGAAGCTCGAAAGCCATCTCCTGTATTCTTAGTGTAAAGGTATAGTTAATAAATTTGACTATGGACATAAGAAGCGTTGTCTTTCCTGTTCCCTGGAAGCCGGTAACTGCAGTAACTCTACATCCCTTTACAAGCCACTTCATACAATCAATAGGAAGTTTATTATTTTTATCGGTTATAAGGTCTTCCGGTTCTTTATTCTCGGCACTGTCAAATTTTCTGACAAAAAATACCCAGGATTCACAAAATGGAGGTCTTGCAACAACAACACGGCTTCCATCCTTCATTTCATTAACCTTGTAACCATTAGTTTCTGAGAGCTGTCCTGGATTGTTATACCTGTAAATATTCTTACAGACCCTGATAAGCTCCTGTTCTGAACCAAAACTCAAAAACTCAAGATGTATTGTCTTACCTTTAAAAAAGATCCAAACGCTGTCATAAGACATGGGTAAACTCGAAAGAACACCGCCATTGTAATCAAATTGCTGGAAGAAAGAGCTTGGAATACCTGATACTCCTCCACTAACCCCATCAATCTTCATATCTCTTATTTCATCGATAACTCCATATCCCTTATAACACTGATACAATCTTTGAACGATAACATTGAGCTTATCATCAAAGCTTGTCAGCCTTTTAACCTTCTGTATGTATGCCTGCTCAATTTCTTCAACAGTAATGGCATATCTTATTCCATCACCACTATTATCTTCTTCAAGTCCTTTTGCTTTATCCAGAGCATTTTCCTCTAAAAGCATTTCCAACGCTCTCAAATCATACTTCTTTTTATATGTGTACAACAAAATCTCAAACTTGTCCTGAATGCTCAAATCTTTTGCACTGTTAAAATTCATAACTCTGTCTATATTTGTTTCATCTATTTTGTAAGTCTTGAGCAGTATATCTCTTATATAATTTTTAACATAGTTCTTTGCATTTATATCTCCATATATACAAGTCTTTAATGCTTTCCTCAACTCATTTTTGTTTTGAACCCTTTTCTCAAATTCTTCCCTTGTAATATTCATGGAGTACAGGTTTGTTTTAAGAATATCATTAAAGGTGTTCTTTATATACTCCAAGATAGTATCAAGCTGGTATTTGTCTTCGTCTATATCAAAATCAAGATATTTTGACTTATTGACTCTAAAATAATAAAAAACACCTCCGGCAACCCCGGTAATTATGAGCATAATAAGAAATATATTCAGCATTTAATCACCTATTTTCTTAAGAGAAATATCAACATTAAGCTTCTTTAGTATAAGCTCCACTGTTTTGCGAACTTCCTGAATAAAGTAATAATTAATGTCATCTTTACCGGCTTTAAGATTTCTCATTATAAAATCTATGGCTTTCGCCTCACAGCAGGCATCTGAAAATTCAATGTTGTAAGGTACTACTCCAATATTGGACTTTATACCGAATTTTCTTTGAAGGGCCTTTGCATTGAATCTCGAATTCCTGTCATACTTGCCCAACAAAAATACGCATTGATCTTTATACTCACTATATTTCTCGAAAAAGTCCTCAATAATATTGTAATTTTGATTGAGATTGACAACAATCAAATCAGAATGCTCAAATATTTTTTTTGTAGTATCGGCTTGTCCGGGAGCAACATCAACAAAAATCAGATCATAGTATGACTTTGCATGTGTCAGAATAATATCGATAACTTCATTTATATCCTTCATATACAAATCCTTGTTTGTTATTGACGTACCCACCAGCAATTCAAGCTTATTCTTTATAATTGTTGTGGTATATCTTGATATATTGTCCTTGTCCACCTTATTATACTTGATAAAACTGCTTAACGCATCAATACCCACATCATTCAGGCTTGACAATTCATTCTTAACATAATCCCTGTCAATAAAGGATGTCTCCAAGGCACTCCTGTCGAAATGGTTATGAGTCATTAACACCTTTAATCTATATTCCAATATTATCATTGCAGACACCGCAACAAGGTTGCATGTTGTACCTGTCTGATGATAATTGCTCCAAAATGCTACCTGCATGTCAATTTCCCCTTTCCGCCCTTTTCAGCGCCTTAGTAATGCTTTTTCTGTCTAGTTCCGTGCAACTCTCGAGAATATCAACAAGCATGACTTTATAAGCTTTAGTAAGTTTATCAAATTTGAATCTGTCATTGTATTGGCTCTCTATTCTGCACCTGTAGTTGACCTCATCAAATTGAACTATGTACTCCATAACTACATTCAACTTTTCATTAATATCTAAAAGAGTATCGGTATACTTGGTGTTTATTTTACTTCCTACAACATCACGATATATTTTTATTATATCTACCTGGGATTTGCTATCATGCTCTTTTCTATCTTCACTGTTATTGACTGCGTCTTTACTGCAAAAGCCTTCAGACGTTATAAATGCCTTTATATACTCTCTTAGTTTGAGCACATTGCTTCTTTCAATATCTGAAATCATAACGACTGATTCGCACTGGTTCATGTATTTGGACATGTCCTTGTTAAAACCAAAATCCACAAATACAATATCGTATTTGTTAAACTCAATATTTTCATAGGGCTCAGCAGTATTACAGCCTAAGTATATATCAACATCACTATAGGTTACTATCTTATTATCCAAGTATACAGGTACACTATAGCTCCATATGTCATCTCCCACCGCATCTACTATAGCAACTTTTTTGCCTGCTGCCAGAACAGTCCTTGCAAGATACAAAAGCAAATCGCATTTATATGAGCCGGCAAAACCAATTAACATTAAAGCTTTCATCTATAACACTTCCTCCATTATTCTACAATTCTTCGTTCTAATTTTTTAACGTCAACCTGTCCTATACTTAACGTATAACTAGAACTTTTGGGTCTGAGTATCATTTAGTCCAGCTATCCTCAAACCTATCAGTTCAAGACTGCATCTAGAGAGCTTCCCTGGTCATCCCCACTATCTACTTTCGTATTTGGGGCCACAACTTGACCACTGCTCGAACCAGTGCTCGGACTGCTGGTTTGACTTCCTGTTTTTTCATCCTGTTTTTGCTGGCCTTTGTCTGTCTGGTTATTTACATTTGCTTTAGTGTTTTGCTCTTTCTCCAACTCCTGAATATTCTTTTGAAGTTCTGAGTTTTCCTTATCTACACCCGAGCCAACACTACTTAAATTTTCTTTAGGTATCATGTTTATACGTGCTTCCAAATCAGCTCTTGCCTGAGTAGTCAAAGCGATTGAAGCCTTTTCCAGTATGTTTGGATCTGCCAACATAACCTTTTGCACGTCGGCATTAAATGGATATGTTGCAGCAGCACCTTTTTGTGTCTGCGGTTGTACATATTTTACAACATATAGCTTTGTACCCTTTCTCAAATAAGCATCAACAGTGGCACTGCTTATGGTAATCAGTTCCTTTTGGTTGATATTGAGCCAGATTGTACCTGTGCTTAACTTAATATTGTTAATCTTTTTCTTTGATAATACTATGTAATCTTCACCATTAGGGAATCGTATCCTTACATCCACAAAATCGTTCTTTTGTAAGTTTGTTTGGAGTGTAAGAGAATTAAACTCAGCATCCCTCAAATCGTCAGCAATTTTATTTTCCTGTAGCATGTATTTCATCAAGGGCATTTGAGCTTGTATGTCGGTTCTTAGTGTCTTCCCGAAATCTTCTTCGTCCATAAACTGATCCTTTGGAAGTGAAGACAATATTTCAATTGTATCAAACATTGACGCATCTATTACTGTGTTGTACTTCAAATCCTCTAACGGAACATAAACCGTTCTCAAGCTCTGCTCAAGCTGCTTCTCATATGATTTAGCCTTGGCGCTATATTCATCTACTTGCTTCTGGTAATCACTCTTCATTTTGTTGTATTGGAGTACTCCAAGCACTGCCGATACTGCAAAAAGTACAATAACCGTTACTGTGAAAACAATCATACCCACACTAGTTCTTTTTGTTCCGACAATTTTTACTGCCATTTTTACACCTCAAATCTCAATTTTTAAATATTAACATAAAGATAACTTTAGCTTAAATATAATTCAAAGATGAGAACATTAAAAAAATACTATATTAATTATCATTATGGATCAAAAAGTAGATATGCCTTTAAAACCATGTTTGCAGACTATAAATAATAAAACAATTAATCTTTCCAAACAATCCAAAACTCTCTAAATAATTCTACCAACTTGACCCCTAAAAAATTCATTCCCAAAACTCTCTATATTTTATGTAATATTATGTCTAATTATAAGTTAACTCATAAAAATATTAGCATAACTTCCGTACCAAAACAAGGGCTATTTTATTATCATTCACGGTAAACGCATGAAAATAAATTTAACACTAAACCCAATTTGAAGGGTTT
>CAZLZR010000006.1:0-116677 GCA_964564015.1 uncultured Acetivibrio sp. | reverse complement strand
TTAAGGTGGGGAAAAATCTTTCCCCTTTTTGGG
The DNA here is from genome assembly GCA_964564015.1 of uncultured Acetivibrio sp. Taxonomy (GTDB): domain Bacteria; phylum Bacillota; class Clostridia; order Acetivibrionales; family Acetivibrionaceae; genus Acetivibrio. The sequence continues at coordinate 116,644 of CAZLZR010000006.1, read as the reverse complement.
GAATTTTTATTGACAATAACAATCAGGAAGTGCAAATTCACCTTCAGACACTTGTAAAACGCCAAGTTCAGTTTTCCTTCCATTTACAACAAGCACATAGGGCACTCCAACCGGGCCGGTCTTATATTTTCTATCGACAGATGAAGTGGTTTTTTTATAATCTCTCTGTTTGACCAGAAAGATATTATCTTCATTATTAACGACACATATGCCGTGCATGTTGTATATGTAGAACAGGTCAGCGGAGTCTCTTCCTACTTCAAATTTAACGTTATTGTATACAAATTCAAGGGTTCTTTGTTGATTATCGTCATAAATCAAACCGTTGTCCATTCCATGACCGTTTACAATTTCAAATTTTTTCTTGAGTTTTATCTTATTTTTGTCCATACTTATGATGTCATCCGATTCCAGTAAAGGCTTATCCATAAGAGTTATACTTTCAAGATTTAGTTCATTCCAGTGATCGTAGGCAGAATTATAAGTTTCCTTTAATTTTGGCAAAAACAGCTGAACTTTATTGCTTTCACTACTTTTTACCAACTCAAGCTCATTGGCTTTGTTTATTGAAAGGAAGCTTAACGAAATCAGTTTATTTGTATTGTATGTAGATTCTTCTACCCATAGTTTTTTATCACTTATAAACAGGGTAAAATCAGTGTGCATTCGATTTGATAAGGAATAATTATTACCTGTTGCAATATTGTAACCTCGTATTTCACGACTTATAATGCCGGAACCTATGGAAATGTTTGTATACACTTCGTAATGCTTATCTTTATCCAGGTCATCAAGGAATATATTATGGGTGGGCATACCTTCTAAAACACACAAAACCTTATTGTTTTTTACAACTGCTACTCCATTTAGCCAGGCATAATCAAGATTTACACGGTAAATCTGTACACCATCATTTTCCCAGGCTTCTTTAACAGTTATCTCATGAAGTTCTAAGTTGGAGCGTACATTCCCATCCTTTCCGTTTTCTAGCAGATAATCGGATATCAGGTCTTTGGCGTTCTCTATTGTGATGCCTCCGTCAGGAGAAAATATATTATCCTTTGTCAATTCCAAAGTCGGGAGTGTACTGTTACCGGCAGATATTGAGACCGAGTTATCGGACTTACATCCGACGATGGAAATTATTAATAATAAGCATAAAGCTAAAATTATATAGGGTTTCATGGTTTGTTCCTCCTTATTACTATCGGACTATTGTGATAGTTTATAGTATTAGACTATCGTAATAGTTTGAAAAAGTCAATAGTGTTATATTTTTAGAGTCATTACGAAATTTCGGCTTAGTAATATAATATCACTTAATCTGGAAATCTTTATTACATTACTGTAATTATATATGTTATAATTTGCAAGAGGATTATTTTTAAATCATATAAATTATTGCGACAGAAGAATGTTATTAAAAAAAGGAACCGGATTAATTATGAAAGATAATAGTCAAAAGAATTCACAAACTGATATTATTGAAGCTGGAGGAACAACAGAGAATTTACAAGAGAGTTTTATTGAGTTGTTTTCTAGATTCCTTTTGAGTACTGTCATAATTTTTGTAGGAGGTTTTATTGGAGATTTAGTATTATCAATTGTGTGTATGATTATTTATGCAGTACTGAGTAAAGTATATCTGAGTATATTGGCTGTTTTACTTTATTTAGCTCTGCCAATGACTATATTTATAAAATTATTCAAAAATAAGAAAGCTTTATATGTGCCAGTGGGTTTGTGTTTTATGCATTTTATATTTTTTCCAACTGCATTTTTATATATACTTAAATTCATACATATTATTGATTAAGTGGTGAGAAAATGATTTCAGAGAGTATGTACTTAAAGATTGTTTTAATATGTGTTGTTGCATTGCCCATATACGGGTTGATAGAGTTGATTTACAGGCTATGTTTTAATAATTACATTCTTAAGGTGATTCGAAGAATCGGAATTGTAGTTTTATCCGTTTTTTTTATTTTTACATTAACTTATTATATAATTATTTATACAAAAGCATTTCCATCTTATTCAAGTTCAAAAGAAATAAAAATTTCGGATACAGATAAACTTTCTCAAATTGAAGAACAGTGTTTTAAAGTAGCAAAAGAGTTTAATACAGGCTTTGAACTTAATGAGTTTTCTATGTATATAAATAATAATGATACAAAAAAAACATCAAATGACACTAAACTGATATTTAAGTATACATGCTTAAACAAATATGAAATTGGTGATTGTTTATTAGGTTGTGATATTAGTGTAAATTACAATAAAAAAGCAATCACAAATGTCCATTATTACTATTATGATGTGCCGAGAGATTGTCATTATTCGGAAATGATGCGAATTGGAGAGTTTGAAGATTTTATTAATGTCTCAGATTTTATATTTTATTTTAGTGATCAAATTAAAACAAAATATTATCATTTTAAAAATCCAGCTGTTTGTGTAGGAAAAATATTCAGTGATAGGTTTAGTGCTCAATTAAGCGATAATGATATTGTTATTGCAGAATATGACGTTTTATTGAAAAGCAATAAAATCGAGTTTATAGAAAAGTGAACTTAATTAGGAAAGGCGTTATACGCTACCACAGAATTAATATTATTATTTTATATATTCTATGGATATATTTTAATATGAACTAAATTGTCGACGAAAATTTTGTGCAGGGTTAAAAGAGGAGAGATTGGTTGGAATCATTGAACATTAGTATTGGGATAGTTTGAGATTGCTAATTTAATTAAGAGTGGAGTTGAATTGTTATGGCAAAGAGATCTTTTAACCAACAACTTCAGAACAGCAAGGATATGCTTGGAATATCTGAAATCACTGATGCTAAAGCAATATCGATGTATGAAGGATCAAAACTACGCATCAATATGATTATAACAGATACAAAAGTATAAGATGGAGGTGGGACAATGAAATACATATGGCTTGATGAATACTGTCTTTCAAAAAAGGGCGTAAAAAAAGAGTATAAGCCTGAATGGGATGCGACAAGATATGTGATCAAAGATAAAATGTTTGTGCTTCAAGGTGGAGATAAGGAAGGTAAACCAATTGTAAATGTAAAATTAGAACCAACTTATGGAGAAGTTTTAAGGCTGCAATTTAAGGATATTGTACCTGGATATTATATGAATAAAGAGCATTGGAATTCATTGTATCTGGATGGTGACGTACCTGATGAAGTTCTGAAAGATATGTTGGATAAATCCTATAACCTTGTACTGGCCTCTTTTAGTAAGAGGCTCCAGAAGGAAATTTTGGAAGGTTAGAATTTTGTGAATTAATGGAGCTATTATGTTTTAAATCCTGACAATGAAGTTTTGAAGACTGTATATTATTGGTATTCTATATCCAGAGCCCTAAATGAACTGGTGCAAAAAGCATACCAATATTGTAGAAAAAATTAAGTCAGAATAAGACAAGGTTACCCCGAATTAGCATTAAAAAAGCTTTATATAATGCTAATTCGGGGCAAAGTGCTGCTCTATAATGTGCTTACTGTCTAGTTATATTCCATAAACTCTGCTGCTATTTTAACCGCTTCATCTAAAGTTAACTTGTAATCCAATGTGGTAATAGTATATAGAGTGCCATCTTTTTCCCAATATAAAGTATATGATTCTTTTATAATGGGTTTAGTGGTCATATCTTCTTTTCCAACTCCATCCTCTGTTATATAAGGATACTCGGGATAAGAAGATTTCTTCCAAAGGCCATCCATTTCACCAACTTTAACTTCTTGGATTTCGTCAGTGTTATTATTTTTAAATTCAGACAATTTCTTAGCCTTGAGTATATTCACGAATATGGTTGATTGATCCGGTTTTGAATATGTTCCACTACAATTTCGAATAGCGCCGCCATACTGTTTAAGTTGATTTAAAGCATTATCATCATCAATTGCGCTTAATAAGTCATTTTGCAGGTTTTGACCTGTTTCATAGTCTACTACTTTTAATAGTGACACACCAATATTCTTATTTACAAGTTTAAAGGAATCATTCAAAGTTTCAGGGAATCTTACATCATAACCTACCTTCGCACTAATTTCTTCATCACTTTTTTCTGTTACTGCACTTATGCTGGGAGCAAAAGACGTTTCATCGGAGGGTTTTTCAACAATCTGCAAATTACCATCATCACCTTCAACAACGAATATGGTTTTTACAGCTGAAATTGCCCGGTAGGCCAGTGCTCTTGCCTGATTGGAAGTAACAAAGGTCAGTGTGCATAAAACCAGCAAAAGACATGCAGCCAACGAAAAATTCTTTTTAAAGCTAAACCCTGAAGAATAGTGTTTGTAGTCATTACTTCTTTTTCCTGATTCTTTCATTATAGTCGCCTCGATTCTATTAAAAATATTGTCTGTGTTTAAAATTTCTTTTACTTCATCCTGAAGGGCATCTTTAACTATACTATCTATATTATTTTTCATATAATCCAATCTCCTTTCTGTTATTTCCAAATTGGTTTTCCTCATTAATGCAATTCTTAAGTTCTTTTTCCAGCAATTTTCTAGCTTTATGCAATCTGGATTTGACAGTACCTTGAAAGCAGTCCAGTATTTTGGCAATTTCCTTTGTCGTGAATTCATTAAAATAGTATAGTATAACCACATTTTTTAATTGTGGATCAAGCTTTTTAACTGCCTGCCGAACAAGCATGCGGTCATCGCTTATGTCATAGAAATCAGATGTACCTATATAGCTTGTAGTATCCCTTTGTTCAAAATCTGTATTTTCAAGTCCTACATAGCTTTTATGTTTTGATGCCATTCTCCATCCTATTCTGACAAGAGTCCTATAAAACCATATATCAAATACATCAGGATTTTTAAGTTTTTTAATTTGATAATAACAAGTAACAAAGGCCTCCTGGACGATATCCTCAGCGATACTTTTACTGCCACCTATCAAATAGGCGGTACCCATGGCTTTATTTTTATAAAGAATATATAGCTTTTCAAAACTGTCTAAATCACCCAGCTGACAGTGATTTATCAGTTGCCTCTTATCTGTTAAATCCATTTCATCACCCCTTCTTTTTTTGGAGCTCCTATTATATATATAAGAGACAATGTAAAATGAAATCGGTTCACGGATTTGCTTTATTTTTTTATAATGTTCGTAGTAAGTAAGAATATTTTACCAGTTATAAACGATAGATTCAATTAACAACAACACATCGCAGCGGAAGCTGCAATCAGAGTTAGTTGTTGTATAAGCTGTTTGAATTCCAATCTTATTTTTAACCAGTAATAAGATAAAGAATTAATTTAAGTGTTTCTTTAAATAGTAAAAATGTATGTTATAAGGGGGAACTTATAGTGTCAAAAATATGCTGCTTATTAATAACTTTTGAAATAGCTATTTTTATGCTAATAATGTGTAGTTGTAATTCAACTAAAATATCGAAGCCCGAGAGTAGTCATGGTATTGTTGGCATAAGTAGCAATGATATTCAAAGGACTAAACCTGCTTCTACTAGTGTAAACAATAATAATGGAATACCGAAAGTGATAGAACAAGAAAGTCAAGATATTTATATTAATAGTATAATTAGTAATGCAGATAAAGATGTGATGATATCATTCCCAAATAGGTGGTGTGTAAAACAGCTTAGGTATGAAAATTATCGTTCTTGGTATGATATTTATTTTGAGGATAAGTTGATAGGGCAATTTCAGATTTATGATAGGACAGATAGCGTAGAGCCTATCCCAAATCATATTGCAAAAAAAACAAAAACATTTGAAGGTCAAATGAAATTAGGACAGGGTAAAATCTATATCCTCGAGCGCGATGATGTTAGTGCAGAAGAGACGAAATCCAAGTTTATAATCTATGTATTAATTCCTACGACAATAGATAATTTATCATATTACTATAATTTACAGATTGATGTACCAAAAGAAGAAAATGTAGATGAATATGTCCAAGTTATAGAAAATGTTCTGAAAAAGGAGTAATTAACTAATTATGTTAGTGTGGGATTTTGGGTGATAGTACAAATTAAGGAGTAAAGCATTTCGTGATTATTATAAGTTTAAGCTAATAGAAATTATTGGATATTAAATAAAAACTTCTAAACAAAGGTTGCCAATCACATAAACCCTCTGACTGCATATCTTAATAATAGGTTTTAATATCGGTGAGGATTTTAGTCTCAATGGAGGGATTTTCATGTCAAAAGGCAAAATAAGACACATGTTCCCTGGTGGTAATACATCTCAGGGGTTTTTTAGTTATTACGATTACATATTAAGTCAGGAAGAAGCAACAAGGATTATCTGTATTAAGGGTGGACCCGGTGTAGGCAAATCTACATTTATGAAAAAAATCGGGGCAGAGATGCTTGATAGGGGGTACGATGTGGAATATATGCACTGTTCAAGTGACAATAACAGCCTTGATGGTGTGGTGATTCCAGCAATTAAGGTGGCACTTTTAGATGGAACTGCTCCACATGTAGTGGATCCTAAAAATCCTGGTGCTGTTGATGAGATTATCCACCTTGGTGACTTCTGGGATGAAGATGGAATACGCAAAAACCGGGAAGGAATACTCAAGGACAATAAAGAGGTCGGAAGAACCTTCAGAAGAGCATACAGGTACATAAAAGCAGCATATTCTTTCTATGAGGATAGTAGGGAAATAATAAGCTGGGGTATTGATTATGCAAAGGTTTATGCAACAACTGGAAAACTGATTAACGAATTATTTAAAGATAAAGGTGTGGCACCAAAAGAAGGTAAGATAAGACGGCTGTTTGCAAGTGCAATAACACCCGATGGATATGTAAACTATCTATCAACATTACTGTCTACAGATAAAGTATATGTGCTTAAAGGTCAAGCTGGAACCTGTACAGAGAAATCTCTTTCAAGGATTCTTGACGCAGCTGTTGAAAGCGGAAACAACGTTGAGGCCTATTACTGTGCCTTAAATCCGCAGAAACTGGAGCATCTGGTAATAACCGATTTGGGAGTTTCGTTTACTACATCGAATGAGTATCATGAAGCGGAGGTTGAAGCATTTGAAGTAATTGATTTTGATGAGTACATAGATAAGGAAATACTGGAAGAATATGAGGATGTTCTGAACCTTAACAAGAAAGAATTTGATTCAGTAATGAATACTGCCATTGGGAGTATTGCAAAAGCTAAGGCAACTCATGATAAGATGGAAGCTTATTACATACCGAATATGGACTTTGAAGCAATACAAAGATGTTATGAGTCAACGCTGGCAAGAGTACTTGATTATGCCGAAGAATTTGATAGCTAAGGGTGAATAAATTTCTGAACAATTAATTTAATGTACCTTATCTTAAGTAGATTTATTAATTCAAAGTAAATGTATGTTATAATTCAAATCATTGATAAGTATAGTCAAGAAAGGAACTGCTCTAAGACTAACTGGGCAAGTTGGCTTTGAGACAGTTCCTTGGGTACATATTATTTAAGTGAAAAAAATTGTGAAGCAAGTTGTAGAGCCTGTTAATACTACGAGAAAAGGGAGAGTATCCTTCTTCGCGAAGCGAGTTTTGTTTGCCCCCGACTAGTATTTACAGGCTCTAGGCCAGGATGCATGGCCGAGCAGTGCAGCATAGCGGAACGACCAGGCCAGGATGCATGGCCGAGCAGTGCAGCATAGCGGAACGACCAGGCCAGGATGCATGGCCGAGCAGTGCAGCGTAGCGGATAAAATTTATTCAATTAATAAAGGTTTAGGATATAAACATTATGAATAGTTTTCTGTTAAAAAAGAATAAAAATGTTTTAAGAAAAGTTCTAGTATATATAATTTTAGGAACGATATCGGTTTTAGCTTTATTGGTTTCAGTGCGCGAAATTTATGGAGTAATCATGAGGAATAAACATCGCATTGAATCACCGGGAATTGACAAAATGGAAACTATAAAAATAGGAGGTATTGACCAATGTTTATATATTAGAGGAAAAGATATAGAAAACCCTATATTGTTATTTTTGCACGGGGGACCTGGAACACCTGAAATGCCATTATTATATACTTTTCAGTATGAGTGGGAAGATGTGTTTACAGTAGTGCATTGGGATCAGCGAGGAACAGGTAAAACCTATTTTGCCAACGATATGAAATCAGTTACTCCCACTATTTCATTTGAGCAAGCTTTAGAGGATGCATGGGAAGTAACACAATATTTGCAAAAAAAATTTAATAAAAGTAAGATTGTTGTTTTAGGGTATTCATGGGGAAGTGTTCTTGGAACAGCATTGGTACAAACTTACCCTGAGGCTTTTGCAGGATATATTGGAGTGGGTCAGGTTGTAGACGGTGCAAGGGGTGAAGAAATAGGATTTAAAAAAGTTATGGAATTGGCTAAGGCTAAAAAATGTAAAGGGGATATTCAAACGCTAGAGAACCTAAAACCTTACCCACCTTATATATATGATAGCAAAAAACTTGTGAAATTAAGGAAATTGCAAATCAAGTATGGTTTGGCAGTAGGGGTGGACAAACGTTCAATTTTATCCTATTTCTTTTCGCCATATATTTCGATAAAAGAGTTATCATATTATCTTATTGACCCTTCAAATATTCAATCCAAGATTATGAATTATGTAATGAATGATTATAAAGCAAGTGATTATGGTTTGGATTATTCACTACCGATTATTTATATACTTGGAGAAAATGACTATCAAACGCCGACTTCATTAGCACAGGAGTATTTTGAAAAAATTAATGCACCTATAAAAAAGATTTTTATCTTATCGAATGCAGGACATGCTTCGATGATGGATAAACCTGATGAGTTTTCGGAGATACTTAAGAATGAAGTTTTACCGGTAATTTCATGTGAGGATCGGTAATGCACCTCTTTATAGGTAGCTTCATTGTACATATCTAATAATTTATCGCGTTACTTTGGTATTGAATGTAAGTGCTTCAAAAGGTGACATCTAGCTATATAGCAATCATTGTGATAAGCTAATGCTGTCATTTTTGAAGCACTTTTTATGTTTTTTATTCAGCCTGTACTTGTTTTCCCAATTATTACTTCTGGTAAACATTGCACAGCATTACAGCTGTTTCTGCCCTTGTTGCTTTTCATATTCCAAGAGCTTTAGTAGAGATTACTTCAGATATAAGGACACCAGTGCCAGTAGGTCAATATCAGCATGGATTGGCAAGATGTCTCAAGGATGAGGAGAAAGAATAAGTTTTTGACAGTTTTGTTTTTGATAAAAATGCTATGTAAAAAGAGTTTTATGGACGAAGATGGTTATTGTGATAAAATAGGTTTATTAGACAAAGTAATAGAAAATGGGTATGAAGTGAGATTTGAAATGGAAAAGTTCGAAAAATTTTTGAAGGACGGAAACGGCTTTTGATGCTTTAATGAAAAATATTGTATAAAGGTAAAACAAAAAATTGGGATTGGAAGTGGATAAAATGAAATTTTTCTGCGAATGTGGATAGAGAAGGTGATGAAGTTGAAGTTATAGTAAATGCGAAAAACTTAACATATCATAGAGGATGTATATCTCAGATAACTGTCAAAGACCCGAGAATAAAAAATAAAAAATTCATTGGGTATTCTAAAAATAAGAACTTAATGATATACTTATTGCTGGAGAGGGATATTATGGATGATAAAGTATTTGAAATGCTGGAAAAGATATATAGTGAATTAACCAATTTTAAGTCAGAGGTTAATCAAAAGTTTGATGGGATTAATCAAAGGCTTGGTGAGGTTAATCAAAAGTTTGATGGGATTAATCAAAGGCTCGATGAGGTTAATAAAAAAGCAAATAAAAATTCTATTCTGCTTGAGAAAATGAATGATAATATAAAGATTCTTGCTGAAGTTCAACAAAAACACCTTAAAATTAATGAACGTCAACATGAAGAGATGAGCGAGATCAATAAAGAAGAACTGGAACTATTAAAAAGTGCAATACAGCATATATCACATAATATATAATATCCAATGTTTGACACTTAAGCAAAATTAATATTCTGTAAAGCCTTATTGTTATACATTATTGTCAAGGTTCAGACCAAACATATGCCAGCATGTGGCAAAGATGCGAATCGAATGATTTGCTTGATGTTCAGAAGAAATATTCAATATTATGTTAATGGTTAAGAATTGGTAACTACATTAGATGAAAGTCTGCTGATTGATTACAACAATATTGTGTTAGAGGGGAAGATATTGACATATACTAAGGAGATATATTAAAATTGTTTTATTAATTAAAAGGATGAGGAAGGAGGATAAACAATGTACAAAATAAATAATTTTGCATCAAGAAAAAATAACATAGCACTTGAATTGATTCATGAACCAGGTATTTATTTACATATACATTGGCTTAATCCTCTATTATTTAAACATAAAAGCTCGTAATAAATCAGTTCGGAAAAAAGATTAATGAATGAGCGATAGAGTGGTTAAGTCTGAAAACGGATTTAACCACTTTTTGTTTTTTTGCAGGACAACAAAAATATAGATTGAGGTAGAGGCTATGGAAGCAATTATATTTATTGGTTTACAGGCAACTGGCAAGAGCACTTTTTACAAGGATAACCTTTTTAAAACACATATAAGAATAAATTTGGATATGTTGAAATCAAGAAATAGTGAAGATATTTTGCTTGAAGCGTGTGTAAAAGCAAAGCAACCTTTTGTAGTAGATAATACAAATCCAACTCCTATGGATAGAAAGAAGTATATTGATATCGCTAAAGCAGCGAAATTTAAGGTTGTGGGATACTATTTCCAATCAAATATAAATGAAGCTGTTTTGAGAAATGAGAAAAGACAGGGAAAAGAATTTGTTCCTTTAGCAGGAATTAGGAGTACATATGCAAAATTGCATCTGCCAGACAAGGCAGAAGGGTTTGATGAATTGTATTATGTTTATATAAATGAGGAAAACAAATTTGTTGTAGAGGAGTGGAAGAATGAAGTTTGATGATCTTGACTTAAAAATGAGGATATATGAGACAGCGCATGACTATTGTGTTGTTCCTGAAGTATATATGGTTGCACGAATAGATGGCAGGGGATTTACAAGGCTGACGAAGGAAATTCATCGGTTTGAAAGCCCGTACGATATACGTTTCAGGGATTATATGGTTGAAACTACAGAGCACCTTATGAATTGTGGATTTAGAGTGGTCTACGGGTATACGCAGAGTGATGAGATCTCTCTTCTGTTTCACGTTGATGAAAGTGCATTTGGACGAAAAACCCGTAAATATAATTCGATATTGGCAGGAGAAGCAAGTGCAAAATTTTCGGTGTTGCTTGGTGATGTCGCCTGCTTTGATTGTAGGATATCTGAACTACCTAACAGCAAGACTGTTGTCGATTATTTCAGGTGGAGAAACGAGGATGCACACAGGAATGCGTTGAATGCACACTGCTATTGGATGCTGAGGAAGAAGGGGAGTTCAGTCCAGGAGGCAACAAATTATTTAAGTGGTATGTCTGTTAGTGATAAGAATGAACTGTTATTTCAAAATGGAATTAATTTTAACGAAATACCAAATTGGCAAAAGCGGGGTATAGGATTATACTGGGAGCTTTATGAAAAACCTTGTATTAACCCCAAAACGGGCAGTGAAGTGACTGCTCAAAGGAGAAGAGTTAAAGTAGACTATGAGCTACCGATGAAAGAAGAGTATAGTGAGTTTATTCTAAAATTTTTAGATGATTAGGATTGGAGCTTTTACAATGAAAAAAAAGAACATATGCGAAAGATTAAATTATGCAAGGACATCTCTAATAGGGTTGTCAGTTGGAGATGCTTTTGGTGAAACGTTCTTCGGTGAAGAAGATAAAGTTTTAGACAGAATTTCTAAACGGAAATTAAAAGAATCAGAGTGGCACTTTACTGATGATACTGTTATGGGGATTGGAGTATATAAAGTATTGGAGAAATATGGAGAAATTCATCAAGATGAACTGGCAAAGTTGTTTGCAGATAACTACTCCAAGGATTGGCATCGTGGATATGGTGGAACTGCACATGATATTTTACAGGGCATTGGAGCAGGAGAAGACTGGCGTAATGTGTCACCTAAAGCTTTTGCTGGAATGGGATCTATGGGAAATGGTGCTGCTATGAGAGTTGCTCCAATAGGAGCTTTTTACTATGACAATCTTGCCAAAATTAAGGAACAAGCTCGTTTGTCTGCTGAAGTGACACATTTTAATGAAGAAGGAATTGCGGGAGCTGTTGCTATTGCTCTTGCAGCAGGGATTATTCTTGAAAGCAAGATAAAATCCAATAATCCAAGTGCTGCTGAAGTTATTGAGAAGATATTCTATGAGACACCTGAAAGTGATACCAAGTATGCAATTCGTAAAGCACTTCAGATACCCAAGAGCTCAAATATTGATTTTGTAATTTCGGTTCTTGGAAACGGCTCAAGAATTATTGCTCAGGATACAGTACCTTTAGCTATCTGGTGTATTGCACATTATAAAGATAACTATGAAGAAGCTTTATGGAAAACGGTTTCAGCATTAGGAGACAGAGACACAACCTGTGCTATTGTGGGAAGTGCAGTTGCTTTGAATACCGGGATTGAAGGCATACCGTCATATTGGATAGAGTCAACCGAATTGGTTGAAAGCTCAGTGTTCTGGTAATAGAGGGAGATATATAAATGAAAATAAATTGGATACTTCAAAAAAACCTGACTGATACAAAGGTTAAATAAGATAAATGGGGTGACAAAATATGAGGGTAGCTTATACTTCTGATGTACATGCTGATATAACTTTAAATAATGGTCGAATCATACCATATTTGGTTAATCGTGTTAATGAGATAAAACCTGACATTTTTGTAATAGCAGGGGATATTTCCAATACGCTTAAAAGCATGGATGGTACTTTGAAACTCTTTAGTGAATTAAGCTGCCTAAAAGTTATGGTTCCTGGCAACCATGATGTGTGGATAGAATCCAATAATTCGCTGAGAAAGGGTAAGGACAGTTTTTATAAATACAGGCATGCAATACCCCAGGCTTGTAGTCAAAATGGATTCTTATATCCCATAACTGAGACATACGTTATTGATAATATTGCAATCATCGGAAATATAGGGTGGTATGATTTCACTTTAGCTGACTCAAAGCTTTCAAGTACATATAATATAATGGATTATGTCAGAGGAACATTCAAAGAAGGAATCTGGAATGACACAAAATATGCAATTTGGCTTAAAAACTCTGATTCACCAAATTGGAAGGAAAGACTTAAAACTTTCAGTAATAATTCTTTGTTTGAATTGTTATTTAATGAATTCAAAAATACTGTTCAGAAGATACCTGATGATATAAGGAAAATATTAATAGTTATGCATACAGCACCGTTTAAAGAATGTATTATTCCAAAGGATGAACCCAGTCCCTTTGATGCTTATGAAGGAAGTTCTCAGATAGGGGAATTTATAGAAACGATTTCAAAAGACAGAGAAATAAGTGTAATTTGTGGACACAGACACCAAAAGCTATTTCTTGATATGGGTAATATTAAGTTATACAGGTCACCGGTAGGATATTTGGACAAATCCCAAACAGATTATGAAAGAATTGCAAGAGAAGTAATTGGTGTATTTGAAATGTAGAGGGGGCTTAAAAGTGAAAGTGATTTTTTGTGCTGATCCGTTGGATAGCAAAAAAGTTGATATGGACTATGAAAGAGAATATTTAGTGGCAAAAGAGCTCGGATTCGAAGTGGAACTTATGAGTTTTGAGGATTTAGTTGATATGGATAATCCGGAAGCAGCTATAAGGAAGATAAAACCATCAGAAGAATCAAAATGTGTGGTATATCGTGGATGGATGCTTAAACCTGACAGGTACGGAGATTTATACAATGCTTTAAAATCAAGAAATATTGAACTTATTAATTCACCTGATAATTATAAGTTTTGTCATTACCTACCGGATTCCTATGATGTTATCCGTGACTATACGCCAAATACTATTTGGTTTAAAAAGGATCAAATTTCTAAGTCGATGGATGAGGTTTGTGAAATGCTCATTAAGACATTTGGTAAGGTTCCGGTTATGATTAAGGACTATGTAAAATCCAGAAAACACGAATGGGAGGAAGCATGTTTCATACCTGATGCATCAGACACAATCAAGGTTAGACAGGTAGTGAACAGGTTTCTTGAACTTCAAGGGGATGATCTTAATGAAGGGATTGTATTCAGGCAGTTTCTTAAGTTTGAGTTCCTGACAATCCATTCAAAAAGCAAAATGCCCCTAACAAAGGAATTCCGAATATTCTTTCTGGATGGAGAACCGTTACAAGAGTTTTATTATTGGGACGAAGGAGACTATGGTGAGTTGAAACCAGATTTGACTCCTTTTGTTGAAGTTGCAAAGAAGGTTAACAGCCGTTTTTTACTATGGATATTGCAAAAGTTGAAAATGGTGGCTGGATTATAATAGAACTTGGCGATGGGCAAGTATCGGGATTGCCTGACAATGCTGACATGAATGAGTTTTATAATAAGCTTAAAATGAGGTTAATATAGTTGACATTATACGAGAGTATTTAGTGGAGAGATTTGAAGAGAAAAGGTTTTAAAATGATTTTGCCAATAGTATAGAGAAATACGATACACGATTGGGATATGTAAGAAAGTGGTTGCATTAGCAGATAAGCTATGGAAGGGTAAACGTGATGAAGCTTAAGAATTAATGGTAATTGATGAGGTTGCTAAAGAATTGGGAAGAAAACGATGGGATATATATATGGATTTAGATAAATGCTTTGAATGCGTTGCTGCTAAAGGTCATGAGCGGCTTAGCCGTAGTTTCAAATGAAAAAGGTTTTGGAAGTGAAACTATTTGTTCTAATGTTACAAAAATATTACAACTTAAAATATTCCTTGACAGGACAATGTTACCTGTGTTACCATATAATCACTGTTCTCAAAAAATGTTGTTGAGTAAGAAACTAATAAGAGACAAAAAATACTTGATTTTGATTATGAGAAAGGAGGATTATGATGTATAACCTGAAAAGTTATAATCTTGATAAAAATAATATTGCAATTGAATTATCTGAGAAACAAGGTATGGATACTAATATACATTGGCTTAATCCTCTGCTTATGAAGTGTAGAAATAAGTGATTACAAATAAATTTTCTCACAGTTTATAAGAGCGGTTAAGTCGTAGAAATTAGGACTTAACCGCTTTTAAATTTTAGATTTCTTGTTAGAGGTGCAGGGAAGACTACTATTGATAAGAATACTAATTAAGAATTAGGAAAGGAGGATCATCAATGTACCTGATTGAAAAAGGAAGACTCGAACAAATTAATATGGCGATTGATTTGGAATATAAACCAAGTAAGGATTTACTCGTACATTGGCTTAATCCTCTATTGCATAAATGCAGAAACCAATCTTATCCCGATAGGAAATAGTTAAGGGTTGCATATAAAAGCATTTATCAAAAAGAGTGGTTAAGTCCGGAAAAGGATTAAACCACTTTTTATTTTATCAAATTCCCTATCCACAGCCAATATTTATGGCGGGTTCTTCTAATGGTTAGGAAATGAGGCTTTCAACCTCATAATAGAGGGTTCAATTCCCCTATCCGTCACCACAATTTTATGGGTGAGTGTGCCGAGAGGCGAAGGCAGCGGTCTGTAAAACCGTGACATTGAAACACCGATGGTTCAAATCCATCCTCACCCACCATAATTACTTGAGGTGATTTGAAGACTACATCGGCTTTTAACCGCGTTGTCGTAAGTTCGAATCTTACCTGCCCCGCAAGTGGGGCAGTAGCTCAGTTGGCAGAGCACGTTGTCTTCAGCCACTTTCCTCAAGTGAATTAAATATTTTGTCCGAGGTGCATGAAAGACTACATAAGGATCAAGCGACAATTTGTCTGTGGGTTCGAATCCCACCTGTTTACAACAGTGGCAGAGTGGTTAAAGGCACTTGAATATGTCTTTCGCTCTTTCCTTCGGTTTAAATTTGAATATATGAGGTGCATGGAAGACTACATTGCTTTGGTTGCAAACTTGACTGTCACTCAAGCGGGTTCAAATCCCGAGGTGCTTATGCACCGGGGTCTTCTTCTCTTCCTCATATAAATATAAAACAAACTAGTACTGACTAACAAAAATAAATTCTAGAATTTTTCTTTGTTAGTCAGCAAAAATCGCTAGAACGGCAGGTGAAAACAGTGTTGAAAGGACTAAAAGGATTTATTAAAACAAATGAAAAAGTGACCTATGAAGGTGGCAAGGCTTATGAACTAAGCTTCAGGGAGACAGTTGCAGAAATGTTTTCTCTTGGGCTTGTAAAGGGTAATTTCTATCAGTCTGACCTGAAGTTATCGGGAATACAAGGGAAGTAATGAAGAAAGCCCTGGAAGAATGCCCTGAATGGGCAACAAAGTGTGCGGTATACGGTCAGGAATTTAATAGCTTGAAGCTTGTACCGGTTATTTGGTTGGTTTACTTGTCAACCTTAAAGGACAAGGAATTGTTTGATAAGGCATTTGCAAGGATTATAACCAATCCAAAAATGCTGCATGACTTCATGACCCTTGTAAGAAAAGGTGGAATCCGTCAAGGTATGGGCAGAAGCGTTAAGCGTGCTGTTAACCTGTGGCTTAACAATAAATTGAATGATTATCATGCAACAAGGTACAAGGTAAAGCTCGAAGAGGTTATCAAGGTTGCAAGGCCTATAGCTGTAGAGCGTATCCAGCCTTATATGGATTACATTATAAACGGTAATGAAGATGCTTTTGAAAGGGCAAGTGCCTTGAAGAAAGTAATCAACTCATTGAACGAAGGTATCCTTGAGGCCGGCACTGTTGACCTTGTCAAGAAATATGGACTGCAACTTGAGGAATTGAAGCATACATTTGGCAGATTGTCAGATAACCAGAAGGAGGCTATCTTTGAGTTCATGATTCCTGGTCTTAAATACAATTCACTTACTTCAAACCTTGCTACAATCGAGAGGGTATTTGCAACAGAGACCAGGAAGGTAAGAAAAGTATCAGAGAATGGTATTTTCGATCAGCTTGAGGTAGTGAAAACCAATGTTCCAAAGGAACTGGTCGGTATTGTTGCCAGTAAGCTATCAGATTATGACGCTTACAGGAAGTCAAAAATGCTTCCTTTCGGATTGATAACTGCAAATGCAATGATTGTCACTGCTGAGTGGAAAACTGCAATTGACAGTGTGCTTTTAAAGAGCGGCAAGGATGTTTTCAGTGTACCTGGTAATGTAGGTGTTAGAATCGGTGTCGATACTTCAGGCTCAATGGGAACAAACCTGACTCCAAGTCTGCGTGCTGTTGATGTGGCATCACTGTTTGGTGCTATGGTTTACATGAGCATCAGGGATGCAAGTGTTTATGCGACTGCTACATTTACAAAGAGAGTAGAAGTTAAGCTGATTGATAACCTGCTTGAAATTGCAAAACGTATTGCACAGACGGATGTTGGTTACGGTACTTGCTTTGAGCCTTTGCTGGATGACTACAGGGGTGAGAAGTATGTTGTTCTGATCACTGACGGACAGCAGTCAGATAACCTTGAAGCCAAGTGGGCAAAACTTCGTAACAGGCCTGAAGGATCAAAACTGATCATCTGGCATGTTATGGGATACAACAACAAGGTTTCAACCAGGTCTGATGTTGTTTACCTGAAAGGTTACAGCGACAGGCTGCTTTCAGTTCTTAAGAATATTCTTGAGGATAAGGCAGGACAGCTTGAACAGATTGAAGCTGTAAAACTATAAAACTATTTAATGAGAAAAGGAGATAGTGTTGATGACAGAAACATTTATAAAATACCCTGAAATGAAAACATTGTTCAAACTGATACCGTCAGATGAAAAGGGGAGGAAATGGGATGCAGCAAGTGGTGAAATACTTCCTGAAACTGCAGCTTTGCATTTCACTCCCTTGGATGAACTGGTTTTTACAGAAAAGATTGACGGTACCAACATGGGAATAAGGATTACCGGTGGTAAAGTAACACACATTCAGAAGAGAGAACATATCTGCAACAGGGAAGACAAAGGGGATGCCTTTTATTTTGAGGTTGGAGACAGGATTGCAAAGGTTATAGAAGATAAAAACATTGAGCAAATAAAGGATGTCATTGTTTTCGGAGAACTTTGCGGAGAAAAGATACAGAAAGGCGGCAACTATTTCCCGGGCAGGAAGTTCATAATCTTTGATATTTATGATACTGTCACAGGTAAGTTTTTTAGCTGGGATGCAGTAACACACTTCGCCGGAGAACTTGGTGTTGAGACGGTTCCTGAAATTAGCTACAATAAGGCAGACCTCAGTGTGGCAAACGTTAAAGACTTTATTCTCAGCCAGAAATCGGTGTACAATGCAAAATTCGGGGCTGAAGGAATGGTAATAAGACACAGAAAGGATACTTTGCCGGTCAGAAGATGGATGGCAAAGATAAGAAAAAAGGATTTTAGAACTTAGCTTGAGATCCGGGAGGGATGTAGTCAGTTGCTACAGACTTTCCGGACTAAGCAACTTTTTATGAAATTGCGACACATTTGGCATATAATAAAGTTATGGTTGATGAAAATCTTATCCCTGTTTTATAAAAAGATAGAACAAAAATTTGAAACAAATTAACTGGATTGTTCGAAGAAAGGAACGAAAATGAATTACATTATATTTGACTTAGAAGCAACTTGTTGGGAAAATGATAAGTCGAAAACCAGTGAAATAATTGAAATTGGTGCAGTAAAATTGAATGATAGACTTGAGGTCGTTGATACCTTCTCAAAGTTCATTAAACCTGTCATATACCCAATACTTTCTGATTTCTGTATAAGACTAACGAGTATTGAACAAAAGGATGTTGATACAGCAGATATTTTCAAAAATGTTATGGTGGAATTTGAAGACTAGATTACTTCCTCAGATACTGAAGTAGCCTTATGCTCATGGGGGTTCTATGACAAGAAACAGATATATAAGGAGTGCAAAGTAAAGAATTATTCCGGTAGAATCCATAGTCTACTTGATAAGCATATCAGTATCAAACATCAATTTGCTGAAATCAAAGGCATAAGTCCTTGCAGTATGAGCAGGGCATTGGATTTGCTCGGGCTGCCTTTGGAAGGGATACATCACAGGGGAATTGATGATGCAAGAAATATTACAAAGATTTTTATAACAGTATTTGATAAACTTAAAATGCCATAACATTTAGAAGAGATTACTTGTTTAAAATTAGATTTTCGGAGGATACAATGGATAATTGAAGCTAATGCTGCTTGGGGCGATGGTTTGAATGGAATACACAAACACTTGAAATAGAGAAATTAATTGAATATCTATATCCGTGGCAAATTGAACATATATTAAAATATTGGCGTAACAAGGATACATATATTGCAGGGATTCTCCAAAATCCTAACAGCAAAATTCACAATTTTATTAAAAATGGGTTGATAAGAGAATACCACAGAAATGGACAAATAAAGCACGAAGCATTTTATATAAATGATAAAATAGATGGGGTGTCCCGTGGGTGGTTTGACAATGGTCAGTTGGAGTATGAACATTTTTACAAAAACGGGATAAGGATAAGAGTTTGGAAGAATTGGTATAGATCAGGAAAAATACAGTATGTTCAGCATTATAATAGAAAAGGTCAACAACATGGTCACATAATATCCTATTATGAGAATGGTCAAGTTAGTTGGGAACAATATATGAAAAATGGTATTAATAAAGATGGTGTTTCATACTTATCTTGGTATGAAAACGGAAATAAACAAGCGCAGCTTAAGTATTTTAAAGGTCAGCTAATTGAGAGGAATCATTGGAGTATCAACGGAGAACTAGATTATTCGCAAAAGATAGATGCGAGATCATGATTCTTTTATTTTCTAGCTTTAGGAGGTTAGAATTGAGAAAGGGGCGTAAGTTATAAAATGGACTATACAAGAATTCTTTCACCAATTAATAAGGTCAAAGATTTAGATGTAAATCCGGAAGGTGTAGAAAGAAGAATTTATAATATTGAAAAGGAAATAAAGTTTGAACTTCCAGAAGCGTACAAAGATATGCTAAAGTCTTGTGATGGTGGTAGATTACGTAGTGTTTATGTGCCATGTAAGAAAAAAGACGGAAAAGTATTCTATCATTATATTGATATCATTTATGGAGTTTTGCAGGAATTTTGGAGTATACAGAGAGCGCATAAACAAAATAATGAGTTAATACTTGATAATGGTTTCAGTGATTTCGTGTTTGATTTTTTGACTTTTGCTTATGAAACAGGACAAGTTAGTAAATTTAAAGAAGAGGGAGCATTGCCAAATTACATTGATAGTGAGGAGCCTGACGAGGATCAAATTATTTGCTTTTATAATGATTTTAATTTATACATTGATAAGTTAGATGCAATTATTGATAAATTAGAGTATTCGGATAACCGTAGCCGAAATGCACGAATTGTGTTTGGATATAGGATGATCAGGTTTTTTAAACTATCAGTTGAGTTTGCTACTGATGATGGCCATGGAAACTATCATTTATATTATGGAGAAGGAAATATTTCTGAACCCAGTGTTTGGTATGCTTATGATTTGGATTACCAGTATAAAGTAGCGCCTAATTTTAAAGAATTTATAAAAACTCTTGTAGTGGATAGAAGGGTAGTATGTTTTGGTATATCTGAAATTAATGATGAAATATGCTTATTTATAAATAAACTGCTAGTTTCAGTGTTTAATATTCAAACTTCTGTGACTATAGATTCGATAAGCGATAGCGTAATAAATAGTAATAAAGAATATAGTATTACCCCAAATGAAAAAGTCTGGATTCGTGTACGACCCAATGAATATAATGATGGCAGCGGTTTTAATGAGGTACTATATAAAGATTATAGGTTTATATTGAAGGTTGGTTCTAGTCGTCGTGATGGTGATAAAAATCATATTATTTTCAAAGAAGAATACGAAGAAAAGATACTTGATGTTTTTAAGGAAAATAATTTTTCAGGTTTAAAGCTTCTTTATACTTTAGGTGTCCACAACTTACTTGAGGAAATTGCGAAGTCTGATGCCAAATAGGAAATTATGATTATTAAGAGCCGAAATGTTTAAATTAAAGCAGGTGAGCTAAATCCCTTAAAAGTAGGGAATCGATTATTGTGAATGATTTATTTTGGTACGAGTTTTGCAAAGTATACTGACAAAAGAGTACTTTGTAAAAAATACGAAAATGATTTTGAATCAGGTATAAAAGCTCTTAAAAACTCTCCTAGAGGATGATAAAGATACAATAATTCCTATTGAAGAAATGATTAAATAAAATTATTGGGGGTCTATATGAACCGTATTTTTGCTTATTTTGATGATGAAGGGGTCTACGTATATCAGGCATTTAAACCAAATATTATTAAAAATGCTGTAGAAATTGGCACTTTTGGAAAGGGCTTTGGTTTAGATAGAATCACTTGGATAAAACCTTCATTTGGATGGATTTTGCATAGGTCAAGCTATGCAACCAAGCACAGGATGGAGGCTATTGCAAAAATTAAATTATCACATAAAGCATGGATTGAGATCCTTTCTCAAAGCGTTCCAAGCCAATTTGACAGTTCAAGGTACAAAAATGAAACTATTTGGAAAGCTGATTTTGAAAAATCTGATGTTATTCATCAATGGGATAACGCAATGCTTTCCCTAACATGAAATCAATTCTTAACTTGGATTAACAATCTATGGGGATGATGGTTTCCTAAAATTGATAATATTATTAAAGTGGGATAGATATAACGAGGCCTGAACTAAAACGACTAACTTTTGTTGAAAGTGAAACAAGTGATAAAATATAACTGCGGCTACTATATATAAATTTTAAGAAAAGAGGGAATGTGTGTGAATTATAAGGCTGAACTAAACAGCGATTTAAGAAAAGTTTGTCATCACATAAGAGATGCTGAGGTTGGTGATGTATCTTATTATAGATACTTTACCGGAAATGGAGTTGAGTATCATCTTGTATGTTCTGAGTGTTCAGAAAATGAAGAAGACCTTTGCAATAATTTAAGAGAGATTACGACTGAAGATTTTAAAGAGTATGATAAATGCTTATTTACATGTGTTGGTTTTAAAGGTTATCCGCAGATCAAATCAAGGAAAACAGATTTAAAATTTGAGCACATTAATTTGAAATTAAAAAGAGAACTTGGTGAAAGAGTATTGGATTTCCAACCGCTTGACAGTAGCTTAAATTGTGTAATTATTGCACTTACTGAATCTTTTAGGTTACTTAAGATTGACTTGGATTTTAATGATTATATAGAACTATGCCGTGTTAATGAAATAACTCAGGTTGACCCAAAAAAGGTAGTGTCAATTAAATTATCTAAACACGGGAATTTTTGCGCAATCGTTAATATAAGAGGTCAATACGGTGCAATTATCGATATTCTTTCAGGAAAAGTATTGATGCAATTGGATAGAGGTAATTATCATAATGAAGCATCAGATTTTCCTATTGAATTTATTAAAAGGAAAGAAAAAGATTTAATAATTCATTCAACAGCATGGAACAGATTGGATATTTCCGATCCGCTAACAGGTGAAACCATTACAAAACGAGAACTATTAGGTAACCCTAAGGTTGTTGATGGCAAGTTCGTTACTCCTGATCATTACTTGGACTATTTCCATGCATCGCTTAAAGTATCTGACAATTATGAATGGATTGTTGATAATGGGTGGTTTTGGCATCCTGTCGGTATAGTTGTAAAATGGAGTGTAGAGAAATGGCTAGAGGAAAACGTTTGGGAGTCAGAGGATGGTTTCACTAGAAAAGAGTTATTATACCGAATTTACTATTGGGATGGTGCTGTATGCTGGATAGATGATAAAAGAGTTGCTATATTTGGATTCGGAGATGATGATGATTGGATTTTACCTGCAGTAACAGTTTTTGATGTTATGACAGGCGAAGAATTATATTGGTTTGCAGGTCCTGATAACTGGCTAGTTTTTGATAAATATTTATTTTCTGCATCTCCAAGGTGTGGAACGAAAGTTTGGGATATTGATTCAGGTGAATTATTACATGCAGATGAATCTTTTTGCCCCCAAATATACCATAAAGGTACACGGACATTTGTCAGCAAAATATCAGATAACGAATATAAACTCAGTAAGTTGATTTGAATATAACTAAGGAAGGATATTTATAAGCAGATGAGTAACTTTCAATATGAAGCTGAATTGCAAAAGTTTAGAGGGGAGAATAGACTGGCTCAACTTAGAAACTTTAATATTGAATTGGATGAAATAACGTTTAATGTTAGTATAAGTAGCTTTAAGCATCGTGAAAACTGGGTTGTAAAAAGTGAAGACAAAGGTCATTTGGGAAGAATAATTGAAAGTATTGGGAAATATCACATTACAAAATATGGCGAAAGTGTATGAATGGGCTGAAAGAAATTATAAAGCAAAAATTAAACCGTTTGATGGAGGAAGGTTGGATGGATATTTTGATTATAAAGAAAATCCTAAAAAAGAAAGCCTGAGGAAAAATCTATGATACTATCAGTAACCCCAACGAATAAATGTGATAAGGAAATACACTGCAAATATTGTTATTTGTCTCAGAAGACAGGTGAAGCAACCTTTGAACAATTATATCAAAAAATGTCTGAGTTGATTGAGACACATAAGCCAAGTATAGTTACTTTTGCCTATAATAAGGGATTCACGCCTGAGCTATTTGGGAAATTGCTTGAAAGGGCACATACTCAGGCTGAAGTATCTGTGACTTTGCAGCCGGATTGTATTTTATTTTTAGAGAGTATCATCAAAAATATTGATTACGTGGCATTATCACTAAATACTTCTAACCTTAATGAACTAGATATCAGAGCAATTACTGATGAGTTTAGAAGAAAGCAAACTATAAAAATAGGGATAAACTTTTTGTTGAATGAACTTCCAACATTAAGGGATGTAATGGCCTTTTTTAAAAAGCACCAAGATTGTTTTGAACAGTTTCATTTTTTACTCCCGAAAAAGTATTGCATACCTTATGAGCTAAAGGATGCCATTAATATAATAAAGGTTATGAAAATGATGTTTCCTGGAAAAGTTTTTGTTGATGAATGCTTAAAAAGTATTATAACAAATTCTCCATGCAGCAGGAATGGCAATTTGCTAAGTTTAAATGCTGATGCTTCGGTTACTTTGTGCTCATTTGCAGATAGTGATGATGAAGAAATATTAGTAGAAAAATGTCCGTATTTATTAATATCTTGATTTTGCTAGGCAAAGCCACTTGTAAATGGAAGATTGGATAGAATAAGGCCTTATGGAATTGTTCCAAAGGCCTTAATACATTTTTGTGGGGTCAGTTATTTAAGTGGTGATGAGTTCTAAAAAACGACACTCACACATATAAAGGCGCATACCACAGTTAACATCATTGCCAATTGCTTGAGGGACAATAAAATTTTTAACTGAATCTAAACACTTTGCCCCTTGGAATAAATGGCAAGTTACTTCCTTTGGGTATTAAAAACGCATGTTCCCTATGTATTTTCAAAGGTTCGCAGTAACCGTCGGTGATAATTAAAAGCGGGCCGTTATTGGGGAAATCCTCAGCCTTTTCCAATAAGTCAATACCCGGTTGGAGTATTGTGCCGCCACGTCCTCGTACTTTTACTCTGTCAACTATAGCCTCAGGAGCCATAAATCCTTGATCATAAACTGCAGCATCACAAAACACTACTCTGACATAGGGCACATCTCGAGAAATACTGTAACTTGCAATTGCTCCCAATGCTTTGGCAAGCAAGGAACGATCCATTGAGCCGGAAGTATCAAGGATAACACCATAGGTACGCCCATCCTCAGAACCGGTAGCCGGTACATAGCGAGGACGTGCTATGTCCGGAGTAGATGACTGTCGGCGACTGGGGCGTGCATAGGTACGTACTTTCTCCAAAGGGGAGAAATAATTGTCAAACCACTGTGCAAGCTCCACATCCCATGGTACTGGAGGTTGACTTAATGCTCTAATTTCTTCTATGAGTCCTAAGGGTATAAAGCCCCGACCCTGTTCCTCATGGTATGAAAGTCCCTGACCCAATGAGCGACGGTAAAACTCATCAAGAGTTATTCCATCACCCGTTGCCCACCAATCAGGATTGCCTTTGTCGAGAATGTCTCCAAGGCCTATTCCTCTAAGTGTTGCAAGTTTCCTGAATTTTCTTAAATCCAATACTATACGGTCATAGATGGATTCGGCAGATAATCCTTTCAGATCAGGATCATAGAGGCCTCCTAACTTTGGCAATTCTCCAAGTCCCATTTCCACCAGCCAGCCGTTTATTACATAATCACATGCAATATTCCATAGAAAAGGGTCACGTCCCTGACACCTTGCCTGATGACTTAAACCAACATGCAGAAGCTCGTGTGCCATGACAAAACGGCATTCATATTCATCAAGACCTGCTGCAGGATTAATATATATTTCCCTAAGGCATGAATTAACGGCGGCAACGGAAATATCCATTCTTGCACAAAGGACAGGATCTTCAATGATTGTAAAACTTGCAGCTAATGCACCCAGCAGAGGATAACTGCTTATAAACCAATTTTTTGCTTTAACTGCTGTGGTAAGACATTCCTTGTCAGCCCCAAGAAAGGGTTCATAACCACCTGCAACATTTACTGCACTTGTGACTGCCATCGAAAGTCCTTTTGCAAAACAGGCCTCCCAGTCAATTATGTGTCCATACCAGGTTTTGCTTAAATCAGCCATAATCATATCTCCGCAATTTACTCCAGCTGTGCCGAAATTAATAAGTATAGGTGGGATGCCTTTTTCGACAAAGTCATTATACAGTTGTTCTTCTGAGGGAGCGGAGAAATCAATTTTGTATTGTATTTCTGAGGGGGCACGCCCAAGTTTCATATCGCTTAAGAATTTTGCAATATAGCAATCACATGCAGTATTCCATTTAATGTTGTCGGACTTTTCCTTAAAGTGTCCCAAACCTAGGTGAAGAAGGCAATGGGCTATGACATAAGCCCACTCCAGAGGATCTCCACGTCTTGTTGGATGGATATGAAGATAACCGTTTCTTGTAATAACTGCCCAACCTTTTTCCGGGCAAAGGTTGCCTTCTGTCCGAATAACTTGAACATGATGCAAAAGTGGTGCAAACATCGGGTGACAATTTATAAGGTTATATCCTTTATAATAGTTTTCATAAGCAATATCAATCTTTTGGGTGTTCTTTTTGTTTCCCATTTGTTATGATTCTTTCCTTTCTACTAATCTTGGGAGATCTCTTACAATATCAACCATAAACCATCCCGGCAAGCCTTCTTCTTCATTTTGTTTTGATACAACCATTTGAGCCATTTCGAGACTTATTGATGACAAATCTTTAATTAATGCTTTGGCCCTGTGTGAGAACATTTTCTGTTTTTCGTTCATTGTCTCCTTAGTTGAAGGAAGCTGTTTGATTAGCTGCGTTCTAAAGGACTGTGACAGGAAGTACAAGATGTCCCTGTCCTCGGGTTTGTGTGGCCACTTTTCCTCTCCATCCATTATGGCAGACAACTGATATTTGTTTTTTATTTGCTTTATAAATGCCTTGAATTGTCCCGCATGGTGGGGTGAAAGACAGCTATAGGCAAGTATTTCAATTGTTTCATCGGTAATTTCTTCTCCATATTCATTCAAAGCATCACTTAACATATGCCATGATCTTGGTGTGGAAAAGGGTTCCTCATGCTTTGGCGGTTGTGTCCAGAGGTGATCCGGACGTAAGCTGATATATTCTGTAATATATGGATGAATTCCATATGTAAAAGCCCATTCCAGCCAATCCTGGTAAGAAACCTTAAGCTGTATATGCATCATACGGTTTATCAATGCAGAGGACATCGGTTTAACAATGGCACTGTCCTGTGATCTGTTACCGGCACCGATAACAATAGACCCTTTCGGAAGCTCATATTCACCAATCCTGTGTTCGTGAATCAGGCTGTAAAATGCCTTCTGAACTTCCTGCGAACAGGCATTCAGCTCATCTAGAAACAGGCAGTATGGCTCTTTTCTAGCTATTATCTTTGGAGGACAAAACTGACTTACTCCATTAGAAATTTGGGGCACACCAATAATATCTTCAGGAGCCAGCTGGCTTCCAAGAAGGGAGACACAAGGGAGTCCAAGTGAATCGGCAAACTGCTGTACTAAAGTAGATTTACCTATGCCGGGAGGACCCCATATAAAGACCGGTCTTACAACTGCAATATTTAATAGTAACTCCGATAACTGTTTTTGTGTAACTGTAATTGAAATATTCATAAATCTCCTTTCAGAACCTTGCCCATAAAAAGGGCATAAAAATGCCGTGATCTAGTAACCACGGAAATATCTACAGGTTTATAATTCCATTATTGTAAAAGGTAATAAAAAAACACGATAACAAATCGCGCTTATATAGCAAGATTCAATATTGCTATCAGGTGACGGTTACTTTTAAGGATGGCCACAAGAACAGAATACATATATGTTCTCTTGACCCAATATTAAATTATAAGCAAAACACCTCATAATTCATTGTTGTCATCATTTTCAACACTCCTTTCACCTGATTATTATTGGTAAAATGTACTTCCTATATTATAATATTATGGAATTGGCATAAATGTCAATATGTATAATTACGATTCTATGAGGCTATTAGAGCTCGCTTGAACATCTTTTGCAAAATCAGCAATTGTTTGGAAAGATTTATCAAGCTCATTCAAAACGCTGGAAATACCTAATATATCGGTTGAAGTTGTCTTGAATTCAGAGAGGGTCTCTCCCATGACGAATTTAACATTTTGAACATAATCCTCCAGCTTCTTTATGAGTTTTTCCGATTGCATTATTTCATCTATAACAGAATTCTGACTGCTAAACATTTTCGAAAAATCTCCCTTGGTATTTTCTAAAAGTTCAATGGTAGCACAGATGTTTGCTTCTGTAAAATTAACAGCTTCTATCGATTGGTTTGTTCTTTCAATCATTTTGCTCAAAATGTCGGTAATGGTTTTGGTAGATGCATTGGACTGATCTGCCAGCTTCCTGATTTCTGTCGCTACAACTGCAAATCCTTTTCCTGCTTCTCCAGCCCGGGCAGCTTCAATAGAAGCATTTAAAGCCAATAGATTAGTTTGTTCTGATACGTCATTGATAATCTTTAGAGCTTCATTTATTTCCATGTTGTTCTGTCTTATATATTCAAATTGAGTTATGGTCTGTTGATTAGACGTATTTATACTGTTAACTTTATTTGCGATTCCATCTATATTGCTCTGATTTTTTTCGGTAATGGAACTCATAGACTCTGTTAGTTTTATAATGGCAGTGGAGTTTTCCATGGTTTTATCAATATGTGACTTGATTTGATCTATAAAATCTTGGCTTTCTTCAGCTTTAGTGGCCATAATTTCAGATTTTGATGAAATTGAAACGGCGGTGTTTGAAATATCAGTTACTGAATCACGGCTGTGATATATAGAGCTATACAAATCATTAATGTTTTTATTAATATTTCCGGCACTGGTCATAACCTTATTCAATAAGGCTTCGCTATGTTCACT
Source organism: uncultured Acetivibrio sp. (assembly GCA_964564015.1). GTDB lineage: Bacteria > Bacillota > Clostridia > Acetivibrionales > Acetivibrionaceae > Acetivibrio. The sequence goes on along the minus strand of CAZLZR010000006.1, from coordinate 87,936 downwards.
TTGTTCCAGTGCACTATTTAATATACTGTTTGTCTTTTTTGCCAGAAACATAAACAAATAGCCATACCCAATTAGCTGTATTATATAGTATTCAGCAGATCCCATTGCCAATTCCTTCGCAAATACTATTCCATTTAAAATGGGTTTTCCGTTATACAAAAAATACAAGATCAACGACATAGCTATTAAACTCGGAATTTTAATGAACAGCAACTTTTTTAGAAGCTTTGAGTTATAGTACATTGCACCTATTACGAATGGAAGTAGCAGTGCCAGTGAGGCATAAACCCAGGAACTCATGTATAATCCAATCGAAATAAGTTCTGATGAAATCAGCAGAACATTAAGAAAATTCTTCTTATCTTTTGAAAACTTATTATAAAAAATCGGAATAAGCGCGGCTACTCCGGATAGGAGGATTAACCAATCTCCGGCGTCAGCTTTTCCTTTTTTGTTTATTTCGACAATAATAAAGTCAACTACAGAAAGAATAGAGATAAATTTCATACATTTTAATGAAAAGGCATTGGATTCCTCACGACTTCTGTCAATGATATCTTTTGAACTCATGTAATAGCCTCCTATAGCCTGTTAATAATATAAGCTAACCTCTGATAGGGAAGGAAATTCTCTTTTTGATGTATCGTTAGACTTCATTATTTAAACATAACTAATTATATATCGACATTATTAATTTTAAAATTAACTGTACTTTATAATATAAACAGCACACAAAAAAAGTATCCCTTCCGAACATATAATACAGACGAAATAGAATTAGAAGACTACGGATAAATAATGTGTTATAAAATAAATTCATTTAAATTGGAGGGAGAAATATGTACAAAAAAGCAATAGGTTTATTGTTGGCATGTATTATGGCGTTGTCTCTGATGTTTACAGTGCTTGTACCTTATGAAGTTCCGGCGGCTAGCAGTGTTGAATTGTTGCAGGAATTCGATATGGAACAGGTGAAAATCACTGATCCGTACTATGTGAATGCCTTTAACAAGGAAGTTGCATATCTCAAAAAGCTTAGTGCAGATCGACTGGTGGCGGGTTTCAGAGAAGTTGCAAAATTACCTAAGAAGGCAGATAAATATGGTAGCTGGGAGTCTTCCATGATTCAAGGGCATACTTTAGGCCATTATATGTCTGCTATTGCAATGGCATATAAAAATTCAAAATCCGATCCAACTCTAAGTAATGAATTGAAGAATATAATCGATTATATCATTGATGAGTTAGAAGCATGCCAGAACAAATCCAGTAATGGATATCTATTTGCAACTGCCGAATCACATTTTGATGTTATTGAAGGAAAAGCATCGGGTTCAAGTTGGGTGCCATGGTATACCATGCACAAGATTCTATCGGGATTAATTGATGTTTACAAATATGAAGGCAATCCTAAGGCATTAAATATTGCAAAAAAGCTGGGAGACTGGGTCTATAACAGAGCCTCTAAATGGGACAGTTCCTTGCGTTCAAGGGTACTAGGTGTGGAATATGGCGGAATGAATGATTGCCTTTATGAATTGTACAAAATAACAGGAAATAATAACCATTTAACAGCAGCCCATCTGTTCGATGAGACTAATTTATTCAATACTATTGCGGCGGGCAATAATGTTTTACCGGGCAAGCATGCCAATACCACAATACCTAAATTTGTTGGTGCATTGAATCGTTACAGTACATTGGGAAGTTCTGAAAGCTCTTATCTTAATGCTGCACAAAAGTTTTTTGAAATCGTATTAAGAGATCACACCTATGTTACCGGTGGCAACAGTGAAAATGAGCTTTTCAGGGAAGCTGGCAAACTTTATGCCACTTCAACTAATGTTAACAACGAAACCTGTAATACATACAATATGCTCAAGCTTTCAAGAGAACTTTTCAAAGTTACAGCAGATGTAAAATACGCAGACTTTTATGAAAGAACCTTCATAAATGCCATTATGTCATCTCAGAATCCTGAAACTGGTATGACAATGTATTTTCAACCAATGGCAACAGGCTATTTCAAAGTATTCGGCTCAGAAACAAACCACTTTTGGTGCTGTACAGGAACTGGAATGGAAAACTTTACAAAACTTAATGATAGCCTGTATTTTCACAATAGCACCGAGGTGTATGTAAATATGTATTTGAGTTCAACTCTAAATTGGAGTGAAAAAGGATTTTCATTAACCCTGACGGCTAATTTACCCGATTCAAACAAGGTGAACTTTACTATAAACTCAGCACCTTCCACCTCGGTTAATTTAAAATTCAGATCTCCCGCATGGATTCCTGCAGGACAGAATATAGCTGTTTTTGTGAATGGTGTAGCTGTGAATGCTACAAAAACAAACGGTTATATCAGTATCAACAGGGTCTGGAATGAAGGAGACCAGGTTGAACTGGATATACCAATGGAAGTACAAGTATCAAGGCTTCCTGATAAGCCAGATTGTGTTGCATTTACTTATGGTCCTTTTGTCTTGAGTGCAGGGCTTGGTACAGAAAATATGACTACAGCATCTCACGGGGTAAATGTTTTAAAAGCTACAAAGAATGTTTCAATTAAAGATTACATTCTAATAACTGAAAGTGTTGATACCTGGTTAAGTAATATTAAAACAAATTTAGTTAAGACGCCAGGTAAATCAGAGTTTACTTTAAGAAATACCGATGAGGATAACCGGTTGAAATTCACCCTTCATTATAAGAGATATCAGGACAGATATGGTATTTACTTTACACTTATGAAGATGGATCAGGCAGCTTTGGAAGCCTATCTTAAGGCAAAAAAAGAGGCGGGAGAAAGAGAAAACCTGACAATAGATTCTGTGACTGTTACAAATGACCAGTATGAGCTTTTGCATAACCTTCAAGGCAATTCTACAGGTGGAAGCTTCGGAGGACTTATGTACCGTCATGCAAATGTAAATCCTTCCACAAATGGTGCCGCAAGCTCTATTACAGGGTATGGATGGTTTAGCTATGATATGACGGTTATACCTACAGTTACAAATTATCTTGTGGCAAAATACTATAGCGGTGATGCAGGACGAACCTTTAATGTGTATATAGATGGGAATTTATTAAAAGAAGAGACTGTGCAATCTAGAAATCCCACTTCTTTTTATGAAGTCCAGTACAAGATACCCTCTGATTGGATAGCAGGCAAAACAAAGGTAACTGTTAAATTTGCCAATAGGGGAGCAAGTATCGTTGGAGGCGTATTTGGCACCATTTATATATTAAGGGACCCTAATGAAGCTACTCCTGTTGTCACACCAATGCCCACACCAAACAATGTTCTAATAGGTGATGTAAATAATGATGGAAAAGTCAATTCCTTAGATTTTGGGTCATTAAAATTGCATTTGCTTGGAGTAACACGGTTAACAGGAGAACAACTTAATAATGCCGATGTTAATGCTGATACCTTTGTAAACTCAATTGACTTTGGATTAATGAGACAATATTTATTAGGCATTATTTCATCTTTTAATTCATTTTGAGTACAAATTAAAGTATAATAATTGTGTATAGATTAAAGAATAAATAGCTTCTTGAGAGGTTTGATTAATAACAAACTTTAAAAGAAGCTATATTGGTAATTATTAATTGGGAGGAGTACCAATATGAAAAGAGCCTTTAAATTTATGGTACTGGGCATAGCAATATTATTTGCAGCAAATCCGTTATGCTACCCGGGCAGCCTTGTGATGAAAAATGTGAATACAGCTAATGCGGCTTCAATGTCAAATAGTGTCACAGGTGTAGCATCAGATACCGTCAAACTTCAATCATATAATTACAATAGCATGTATATAAGAAATTTTAATTACGATGTGAAAATAGACGAAAATGTGACGCCTGAAATTGATTCGGAGTGGGTGCTGGTGCCCGGTCTTGCAAATCAGGCAGAGGGATACGTATCCATACAATCTGTTAATTATCCGGAGTACTTTTTAAGACATTGGGAATATGATTTTCGACTGGAAAAGAACGATGGAACAGCGATTTTTGCTGAAGATGCCACCTTTAAAATGGTTTCGGGTCTGGCGGATAGCTCATATACTTCTTTTCAGTCATATAATTTTCCAAAGAGATATATCAGGCATTACGAAAAATTGTTAAGACTGGATGAAATTTCAACTGACCTTGGCAGGCAGGATGCTACCTTCAGAGTAATTAATTTATCCGAGAATTATGACCAACCTGAAGATGGGGTTGTAGTAACAAATCCATTGGTTAGAAAAAGGGCTGATCCATGGGTTTACAGGCATTCAGACGGCTATTATTATATGACTGCTTCTGTTCCCGAATACGACAGAATTGAGTTGAGAAGAGCAAAAACTCTACAGGGATTATCAACTGCCACACCTATGACAATATGGAGAAGACACCAGAACGGAATCATGGGTGGGCATATCTGGGCGCCGGAAATTCACTTTATTGATGGAAAATGGTACATATATTTTTCAGCTGGCACCTCCAGCAATTACTTTGATATTTGTTTGTTCGTTCTTGAATGTGCAGATTCAAATCCTGTTATGGGAACATGGATCGAAGGGGGACAATTAAAGACCAATTGGGAGTCTTTTACCCTTGATGCCACTACCTTTGAGCATAATGGGACAAGGTATCTTGTTTGGGCTCAAAAGGATTCTAAAATTGCAAGCAACAGTAATATTTATATTGCTAAAATGAATGGTCCACTTTCAATTACCGGAAATCAGGTTATGATTGCATCGCCACAGTATTCCTGGGAAAAGATTGGTTATTCGGTAAATGAGGGACCGGCTATAATTAAAAAGAACGGAAGAATTTTCATGACCTTTTCCGCCAGTGCAACAGATTCAAATTACTGTATGGGCTTATTAACGGCTTCAGAAAACAGTAATTTGTTAGATCCAAATTCATGGTACAAATCCCCCGAACCGGTGTTTCAGACTAATACATCCACAAGCCAGTATGGACCGGGACACAATTCCTTTACTACTTCACCGGATGGAAAGGCAGATATTATGATATATCATGCAAGGAATTACCGGAATATAACGGGAGATCCCTTATATGACCCAAACAGGCATACCCGCGCTCAAATAGTGAACTGGAACGCTGATGGCACACCGAATTTCGGAATACCGGTTGCAGACGGCATAAATGTTATATATACACCGGCACAAACTCCAAAGCCAACATTAACACCGGCACCTACACCCACTAAAACCAATACGAATAAGATTGTCTATGGGGATTTAAACGGAGATAGGTCTGTTAATTCCATTGATTTTGCACTTATGAAAAGTCACTTGCTTGGTATTCCCAGTACATTACTGTCACAAAACTGGGAGTTGGCAGCTGATCTGAATTTAGATGGAAAAATAAATTCAATAGATTTTGCATTTTTAAAAATGTACTTACTAGGTATAATTCAGGCTTTACCCAATATAACGAACTGATTAATATTTTAAATTGACATCGGCTTTTTGTAATTAATTAAATTTTGATAACTACAGTAGGTAATGATCTGCTGTTTATTAAACAATATTGAGATGGGAGGAATGTATGTGAAAAACTTAAGAAGGCTTTCCTTGATAGTTGTAGTCCTTTTTCTATCAGCATTGTTTTTTCAAATTACAGGTAGTACTTATGCTGCAACCACTGTCACTATTGATCCTACTATAACTTCAGATAATTTGTCTCCTTATTCCATAAATACATATGCTATAACCCTTGAAGGGTATAGTGCTACCAATACTACTCCAATAATCAGGCTTCAATCCTATAATTTCCCCGATATGTATGTAAGGCATTTGGATTTTGATGCCAGAATAGATGACTATGTCACTCCTGAAACCGATTCACAGTGGCAACTGGTTCCTGGCCTTGCAAATAGTGGAGAGGAGTACGTTTCCATTCAATCGGTTACTTATCCGGGTTACTACTTAAGGCATTGGGATTATGATTTCAGATTGGAGAAGAATGACGGAACTACAATTTTCGCTGAAGATGCAACCTTTAAAAAAGTACCTGGACTGGCGGATAGCTCATATATTTCCTTCCAATCCTATAATTATCCTGACAGATATATAAGACACTATGATTATAAGTTGAAACTGGAGAAGATTCCCGCTGATATTGACAGGCAGGATGCTACATTTAAGCTCATTAGCGGCTCTGAGCCTATTCCAACCTATCCACCGGGGAATTCACCATATGCAGGCTATATTATGGCCTATTTCAAACAGGCATCAGGGGAGTATGGTCTCAATCTCTGCTACAGTAGAGACGGTCTGAGGTGGATAAATATCAATGATGGAAAGCCGGTTTTGTATGCAAAAATGGGAACAAAAGGAATTCGTGATCCCTATATATTCAGAAAACAGGATGGAAAGTTCGGAATAGTTGCAACGGACATGCTGGGAACTAATTGGGGTGACACAAGCCAATATATCCACTATTGGGATTCTGACGACTTGATAAGCTTTAATGAGGGCTTAATAAAAGTCCATGATAAAAACATGCATGCTTGGGCACCGGAGGTATTCTATGATGAAAATAGAAAACAGTATGGAATCTACTGGTCAGGAAATACGGATTACAACCGCACATATGTTAATTACACTACAGATTTCCAAACGGTTAGCAACTATGAAGTATTTTTTGATCCCGGTTATGATGTGATCGACTCCCACATAGTTACAAATAATGGAACAGCCTATTTGTTCTTTAAGGACGAAAGAGCTTCGGGAAAATCCATTAAGGCTGCCAGATCAACTTCCTTGTCTCCGAAAAGCTTCAGCGTTTTTACACCGAATTTTATTACCTCGGCAAACACAGAGGGACCTTTTGTTTTTAAAGTCAATAATTCTGATTACTGGTATATGTATGATGATCTTTATTCAAATAACGGGAATTTCGAGTGCTGGAAGACCACCGACTTAAATTCTGCTACCTGGACAAAGGTTTCCGGCATCAGTGTGCCATCAGGTGTAAGGCACGGCAGTGTTGTTAGTGTAACTCAGCAGGAGCTGGATAGTATTATATCCGGCAAACCTATTACTCCCGCACCCACACCGGTGCCAACTCCAACAACTAATTACAAATACGGTGACTTAAATGTGGATGGAGCGGTAAATTCCATAGACTTTGGGGTATTTAAACAATACCTTTTAGGAATTATTACTGTATTTCCTGTTTCAAATGGTAATATAGTTGCTGACCTTAATCTTGACGGAAAAGTAAATTCCATAGATTTTGCAGTGTTCAAGCAATACTTGTTGGGCATTGTTTCACAGCTTCCTTCAAAAAATTGAGGAACAAGGTAAACAGCAAAATCAAAAAAACAGTAAATATCAAATGCGGTAATTAATTTTGATGGGGTTGCTATAAACCAATCTTCATAAAATCTACACATTTTATTGTTATCCTATGATCAATAATGGGGGACTTGAATTTTTCTAGAGAGGTGTTTTATGGAGAAAAAATTGGTTAGAAGGGTTCTCAAAATTGAGGGAATGACCTGCTCAAGTTGTGAGATGAGGATTGAAAATAAATTAAAGAAATTGGAAGGCGTCGAAGATGTTAAAGCGGTTTATTCCAGCTCTGACTTATGCGTTACTTATGATACAGGCGAAATCGGACTTGATAGTATTATTAGAGCTGTGGAGGATCTGGATTACAAGGTAATAAGCAAACCTCACAGTAAGGAAGCTTACACCGTAAAAGAAAAAGCCGGTAGTGAAGATAAACTCACGGTAAACCAGTTGTTGGCTATTGGTATTACTATTTTAGCGGGATATCTGGTGCTTAAAAATACTATTGGTTTTAATTTTATCCCACAGGTAAGCCAGAATATGGGTTATGGAATTTTATTTGTTGTGGGGCTTTTAACTTCAATTCATTGTATCGCTATGTGTGGCGGGATTAACCTTTCCCAGTGTGTGGCTTGCAAATCTGAGGAAGATGACAATACCGGCTTTTCAAAGCTTAAGCCAAGCCTTTTATATAATGGAGGCAGGGTGCTGTCATACACAATAATTGGCGGAATTGTTGGGGCAATGGGAGCTTTAGTTAGTTTGTCAGGAACTGCAAAAGGCATTGTTGCCATTATTGCAGGCATTTTTATGATAATCATGGGTGTTAATATGCTAAACATTTTCCCATGGCTTAGAAAGTTGAACCCAAGAATGCCAAGGATTTTTGCAAATAAAATTAATAGCAATAAGGGTAAATACGGACCATTTTTTGTAGGGCTCTTAAATGGATTAATGCCATGCGGACCATTACAGGCGATGCAGATATATGCCTTAGGCACGGGCAGTTTTTTTGCCGGCGCGGCATCAATGTTTTTTTTCAGTATCGGCACAGTTCCTCTGATGTTTGGTTTTGGAGCTTTGAGTTCCTTTCTCAGCCGAAAATTTAATCACAAAATGATGAAAGTAAGTGCAATTCTTGTGATTGTTCTTGGTATAATGATGGCAGGCAGAGGTTTCAATCTGTCCGGAATAAATATTTCATTTGCAAATTCAGGTGCGGGAAGTATAGCTAAAATTGAAGATGGTGTTCAAAGGGTCACAACAGAGATGAAATCCGGTAGTTATGCTCCGATTGTGGTTCAGAAAGGAATACCTGTTATATGGACAATCAAAGCCGATGAGGGTGAGTTGAACGGGTGTAATAATCCTGTTACCATTCCCAAATACAATGTTGTAAAAGAGTTGATACCGGGCGTTAATGTTATTGAATTCACACCGGAGGAAACAGGTAATATTACCTATACCTGTTGGATGGGAATGATTTATGGGAATATAAAAGTGGTAGATAATATAGACGATATAAATATGGATGGGGAAAAACAGGAAATGGAAAACTTTGTTCCTGTGACTGGCGGCGGATGCTGTGGTTTATAAAGCTGATTAATGAGAATATAAATACTTTGCCGGTGAAATAATCTTTCTTAATTGCGATAACATGCATGACAATAAGCAAAGGTCAAGACATAAGGCAAAACATAGGGCGAAACATGGGGAGGTTGGGATGGAAGCAGATATAAAACGGATACTCATTGTAGATGATGAAGATAAAATTGCAGAAGTTGTGAAATCCTATCTTGAAAGCAGCGGATACACTGTTTTTACGGCTTTTAACGGGAGACAGGCACTTGAAATCTTTGAGAAGGAAAATCCCTCTCTTATCATATTGGATCTTATGCTGCCTGACTTAAGTGGAGAAGAGATATGCAGAATTATCAGAAAGAGATCCTCAGTGCCTATAATTATGCTGACTGCGAAAGTTGAAGAAGAGGACATATTAAAGGGTCTTGATATTGGAGCTGATGATTATGTAACAAAACCCTTCAGTCCAAGGCAGCTTGTGGCAAGGGTTGGAGCACTTTTAAGAAGGATTTCCGGCGGCACAGTACCATTATCCGGCATACTGTCTTTTAATGATGGAGCTTTGGTTATTGACACGCTGAAATATGAGGTTAGAAAGGGACAAAACTTGGTAAGTCTTACACCTATTGAGTATAAACTGTTATCAACCATGGTAAGGTATCCTTCCAAGGTTTTTACCCGTGATGAACTGATTGTTCTTGCCTTCGGTGAAGATTTTGAAGGATATGACAGAACAGTGGACACACACATCAAAAACCTGAGGCAAAAAATAGAAGATGACAGTAAAAATCCACGGTTTATTCTTACAGTTCATGGTGTGGGATATCGTTTTGGTGGTGAATAAAATGAAGTACAGTCTGAGGGTAAAGCTAACGGTTTCATATATTTTTGTCATAGCGTTGCTGGTATCTTTAATATTTCTTTTCACTAATGTGGTACTGGAAAGGTATTTCCAAAGCTATGTTATAAGACAGCAGGAGGAAAGAAACCGTGAGGTTGTTGCATTAATTACCCAGCAGTATAAGGGTGACAACAAATGGGACAGTAAGGTAATTGAAGATATAGGAATAAATGCATTGGAAAATGGTTTGATTGTCAGGGTAAAAGATCTTAATGGAAATACCATTTGGGATGCTACAGTTCATAACAGCGGAATGTGCAAGGATATGCTTGATCACATGGCAAGTAATATGGAAAGCCGTTACAGAAATTTTAATGGTAAGTATATAGAGAGCCCCTATAGCATCGTCAAGAATTCAGAGGAATTAGGTGTTGTAGAGGTGGGATATTATGGTCCCTTTTATTTTAGTGACAGCGACCTTGATTTTATAAATTCCATAAATAAGATGCTTATTGGAGTAGGCTTGTTTTCACTGCTTTTTGCCCTTGCTTTTGGGGCAATAATGGCAAAGAGACTAAGTTACCCTATATCTAAGGTGATCAGGTCAACTCAGGTTATAGCAAAGGGTGACTATGGGATTAGAATTGCAGAAGAGTCAAGCACAAAAGAAATCGGACAGATGACTTTAGCTATCAATAATTTGGCAGAATCATTGGAAAAGCAGGAGGCACTTAGAAAGCGCATGTCAGCTGATGTTGCCCATGAGTTCAGAACACCTGTTGCAACTCTTCAGAGCCATCTTGAGGCTATGATTGACGGTATATGGAAGCCGGACACTCAAAGGTTGAAAAGCTGCCATGAAGAGGTATTGCGAATTGGCAGAATGGTAGGGGATTTAGAAAAACTAGCCAGGTATGAGGGGGAAAATTTGGTTTTAAACAAGGAGCTCTTTGATATAGCGGAGCTTATTAAAATAATTGTCCAAAACTTCGAAAGTGATTTTAAAGCCAAGGGAGTGGAGCTTAAGTTTGAAAGCATAAAACAAAAGATTTTAGCTGACAGGGACAAGGTTAGCCAGATTATTGTTAATTTGCTGTCAAATGCTTTAAAGTATACACCTGAGGGAGGAACTGTCGGAATTGAGTTGTCAGTATCTGACAGGGAGGTTAAGATTATCGTTAGAGACAATGGAAGTGGGATTTCTGCCGAAGATCTGCCCTATATTTTTGAAAGGTTCTATCGTGCGGACAAGTCAAGGAACAGGAGTACGGGAGGCTCGGGTATTGGTCTTACCATTGCAAAGTCACTGGTTGAAGCACATAATGGAAAAATTGAAGTAAAAAGTGAGCTTGGAAAAGGTACGGAATTTATAGTTTCACTTCCATCTTCATAAAATCTTCACAAACTCCTGCTAGTATTTGTTTATAAAATATTTAGAAGGTGGGAGTACTATGAATAACACTAGGCAAGGATCAGGAAAAGGACAAAAGTCAGGTAAGACAAGAAAAGCTTTAGCAATTTCTATTTTAGCTGCTGTTATTATAATTGCTGCAGTATTTATTGTAAAGGCCGGTATTGGTGGAGGAAATGACAAAACGGTTTTTGCCGGCGGAGACTTGACTATCCCAAAGAGTGAAATTACTGAAACTGCGAAATTCTTTTCCTATAACGCAAACGGTACCAGAATGGAAATTCTGGCAGTTAAAGCTTCAGACGGTTCTATCAGAACTGCCTTCAATACATGCCAGGTATGTAACGGGTCACCAAAAGCTTATTACAAACAGCAAGGTGATGCTTTAGTTTGTCAGAATTGCGGAAACAGGTTTTCAACGGATATGATCGAGCAGCAAAGAGGGGGATGCAACCCTGTACCTATAATGGAGGATGAGAAGACGGATGACGGTACAAATATTGTTATTTCAAGTGACTTTATTGTTAAAAACAAGGGTCTGTTTACTGCTAACTGGAAAACACAATAAATCAAAATGAGTTTTGATAAGATTTATATTTTTGATAGTATTCATATTTTTCTAAAAGAAGTTACACATACTAAAATATTAAGTGTTAAAATATTGATGAGCTTAAATCTGGGTATAAATAATACATGACATAAATTGAGGAAGTGATAAATGTGGATAGGAAAGAATCCTTCAAAATTTCAGGAATGTCTTGTGCGGCTTGTAGTGCAAGAATTGAAAAAAGGCTTAACAGGATTGAGGGGGTTAAGGCAGCTGTAAATCTTGCGACGGAGAAGGCTAATATTGAGTATGATTCTGCAAAGGTAAAAAGTGCAGAGCTGATTAAGACCATTGAAGCACTTGGTTATAAGGCTGAAAAGATTGAAAATGTTTCACTAGATAAAGAAAAGGAGCAAAGGGAAAAGGAAATTAAGAGACTTAGGGCAGAGCTTATCACCTCGGCAGTTTTAAGTTCACCGCTTATAATGGCTATGTTGCTTATGCTTGTAAATATAGATATTGCTTTTTTGCATAATGAATTCTTTCAGCTTATAGTCGCAACCCCGGTACAATTTATAATTGGGTTCAGATTTTACAAAAATGCATACCATGCGTTGAGGGCAAAAAGTGCAAATATGGATGTGCTGATAGCAATGGGCACGTCAGCTGCATACTTTTTCAGCATATATAATGGTTTCTTTGCACCTCACAAGGAAACCGGCATGATGATGAAAGAATTATATTTTGAAGCAAGTGCAGTAATTATAACTTTGATCCTCCTTGGAAAGTATTTGGAAGCTGTGGCAAAGGGTAAAACTTCTGAAGCCATCAAAAAACTTATGGGGCTTCAGGCCAGAACGGCAAGGGTAATAAGAAACGGCGTGGAAGAGGATATTCCGGTAGAAGATGTGGAAGTCAGCGATGTTATCGTTGTAAGACCGGGAGAAAAGGTTCCTGTTGACGGAAAAATTATTGACGGAAATTCTTCAATTGATGAATCTATGCTCACCGGTGAGAGTCTGCCCGTTGAAAAGAAGGCCGGAGATTTAGTAATTGGTGCCACTATAAACAAATTTGGAACTTTCAAGTTTGAGGCAACGAAAGTTGGAAAGGATACAGCCCTTTCACAGATTATTAAAATGGTGGAAGATGCTCAAGGCTCAAAAGCGCCGATCCAGAAGATTGCGGATCAGGTATCGGGGATATTTGTACCTTCGGTAATCGGTATAGCAATTATAACTTTTCTGATATGGTATTTTACTTCCGGCAGTATTACATCAGCCATTGTCAGTGCTGTAGCTGTACTTGCTATTGCCTGCCCCTGTGCCCTAGGCCTTGCAACACCTACTGCTATTATGGTTGGAACTGGTAAGGGCGCGGAACATGGAATTTTGATAAAGGGCGGAGAACACCTTGAAATGGCTTATAAACTCACTTCAGTTGTCCTTGACAAAACAGGCACAATAACCAAAGGCCAGCCTGAGGTTACTGACATTGTTTCGCTGGGAAATATGGATAAGGCGGAAATTCTAAGGTTGACTGCCGTATCTGAAAAGTCATCCGAGCATCCTTTGGGTGTAGCTATATATGAAAAAGGAAAGGCCGAATTTGGTAATTTACCGGATCCGGATAAATTCGAAGCAATTCCGGGCAGAGGCATTATGTCGATAATTGAAGACAAAACCATATATATTGGAACAAGAAAACTTATGACAGAGAAAGATATTGATATTTCAAAGACAGAAACGGAAATTGTAAAGCTTGAGGATGAGGGCAAAACTGCAATGCTTTTGGCGGTAAATAACCGGATTGAAGCTATTGTAGCTGTTGCGGATACAGTAAAAGAGCATTCTAAGGAAGCAATCGAAGAACTTAAAAAAATGGGTATTGAAGTTTACATGATTACAGGTGATAATAAAAGAACGGCAAATGCCATTGCAAAGCAAGTGGGAATAACCAATGTGCTCGCAGAGGTATTGCCAGAAAACAAAGCAGAGGAAGTTGAGAAGCTTAAAAAGCAGGGTAAGATTGTTGGAATGGTTGGTGATGGTATAAATGATGCACCTGCCCTTGCGACAGCGGATATCGGTATGGCCATAGGTACAGGAACGGATGTGGCTATAGAAGCTGCCGATATAACACTTATGAGGGGCGACTTAAGGTCTATACCCACGGCAATAAAGCTATCAAGGAAAACGATGAGGAAGATTAAGCAGAACCTTTTCTGGGCATTTATATATAATATTGTTGGAATTCCATTTGCCGCTTTTGGTATGTTAAACCCAATTATAGCAGGTGGCGCGATGGCATTCAGCTCGGTGTCGGTTGTATCAAACTCATTAAGTTTGAAAGGCTATAATCCGGAAGCCCAGTTTAGTAATATTAATGAATGGGCAAAACAAGAATGGAAATTAAGTAAAAAATAATTGATATAAACATATAAAGGAGGCAATTATATGGCAACTGAAGTAAAAACCCTAAATGTGGAAGGTATGTCCTGTAGTCACTGTGAGAACAGTGTCAAGAAAGCCGTAGGCTCATTAAATGGTGTTGAAAATGTGGCAGTTAACCTGGAAGGAAAGAAGGTAACAATTGAGTTTGATCCTGAGAGGGTTAGTGTTGATACTATTAAGGATACTATCGAAGATCAGGGTTATGATGTGGTGTAGTTAATCTTAAATAAACAAAAATGCATAAAGAAGAGAATTCAAGGAAAACAAACACTTGAATTCTCTTTTTTATGCCTATCACACATAGACTAATATTTTATGAGCAAAAATGATCTTCATAAAATCTTCACATTGTTTAGCTATTCTATCCATAATACAAATAATATTTGGGGGTTGAAATAATATGGAAACAATGACTCATTACATGGAATTGCTGGCAACAAACCAACCATGGAATCTAATAATTTTTATGGCGATCCCGGTTATTCTTGCAGAAACTATAGCAATTTCTGAATTGTCAATATTATTTAGCAGAAATCTCAACGGTGGATTGAGGAATTGGAATGCTGAATCCAAATATGATAGGAATGCAAATGTGATTTTGGTATAAATATTTGAACACTTCTTAATTGTTCAAATATTTGTTACTGCTCAGCAGTTGACAAGTTAATATAAACTATTGGTAACATTTTATCAATGAAAAGTCCCCCATTCAACCACTATAATAGTATCAAAGGTTGAATGGTGGTGTATCAAATGGATGAAGATTTAATAAAAAAAACGTATAATGACGGAATTAATGCTGTTGTTTCTCTTGTTAAAGATCTACACGGTCAGATTTCAAGCATGTCAGGGCAAATTGCTGATCTGAATAATAGAATTACCGAGCTTGAAACCCGGCTTAACAAGAACAGTGGTAACAGTAGCAAACCTCCATCTTCTGATGGACTGAAGAAGCCGAAGAATATGCGTCAGAAGTCAGGAAAACCCACAGGCGGTCAGCCAGGACATGAAGGAAGAACACTTAACAAAGTTGAAAATCCTGATGAGGTTGTAGAAATAAATCCTGATAAATGTGAATGCGGATGCGATTTATCAGATGTTGAAGGAACCTGTAAAACTAGGCAAGTAGTAGAAATTCCAGTAATTAAGACAAAGGTAACCGAGTACAGGGTTTTCAAAAAAGTATGCCCTGACTGCAAAAGAGAACACGAAGCAGGATTTCCGAAAACCGTAACACAACCGGTACAATATGGCGAAAACATGCAGGCACTAATGGCTTACTTGACTAATTATCAGCTGCTTCCACTTGAAAGGGCAGCAGAAATATTAAGTGACATTATCGGTCAAAAAGTCAGTGAAGGCACACTAGTTAATGTAAACAATAGGCTGTATAAAAAACTTGAAGAAGTTGAAGACTCAATAAAGCAGCAGCTTATAGATTCATCAGTGGTTCATTTTGATGAAACAGGCATGCGTAGTGATGGTAAGACACAGTGGCTTCATAGTGCTTCAACAGACCGACTTACGTATTATGAAGTCCATGAGAAACGAGGTGCCAAAGCAGCAAATGATATAGGGATACTTCCCGAGTTTGCCGGGACAGCCTGCCATGATCACTGGACACCTTATTATACCTTTGGAAACTGTAGTCACTCTGAATGCAATGCTCATAATCTGAGAAACCTCAGGAGTGCATACGAGGACTATAAACACCAATGGGCACAAGATATGGCAAGCCTCCTGATAGAAATCAAACGACGAGTAGATACCCTTAAAGACCAAGGGCAAAGCTCAATGGATACTCAGGAGATTTCCAAATATGAAGCACTTTTCAAAGATATAATAGCTAAAGGCAAATTGGAACAACCGGTACCAGTATCAGAAAAGACAGGCAAGCCAAAGAAAAATGCCGCACACAGGTTGCTGGCAAGGCTTGAAAAATACGATATAGAGACGCTTTCATTCATTTATGACTTTGACATACCTTTTGACAACAATCTTGCGGAACGAGACATACGGATGGTGAAACTGAGGCAAAAAATCTCAGGTTGTTTCCGTGGAGAAGAAGGACCCAAAGTCTTTTGCAGGATAAGGAGCTATATTTCTACCTGCAGAAAGAATAGCCAAAAGGTTATGGATAGTCTGGTGAAAGCGGTCAAAGGAGAGCCGTTCATACCTCAGACACTTTAGCAATATTAAGTTACAAGACATGGGGATGCCGATACGGTATCCCTTTATTTGAGTTGCTTTTAAACGTGGGGTCAAAGACCATGTTTAGATATTAACACAGGCATCCCCGGAGTGGGAATGCCTGAGCAGTAACAAATATTTTACCCTGTCATTAAAAAGTTTGACAATAATTACTTATTTTTCATATAATAAATGCATAATTAAGCAAATGATACTCAACATATAATAAATGCATAATTAAGCATAATAATTAACAAAGGGGAGATAAAAAATGAGCAAAGTTTTATATATTAAAGCAAATGCAAAGCCGGAAGGCGAGTCAAGAACTTTTAAAATATCCGATAAATTTATTGAAACGTATAAGGCGAGCCATCCTGAAGATGAAATTATAACCTTGGATTTATATAAGGAAGGAATAGATTTCTTGCCTGTAGGTCAGCTGAATGAACTGCATAATCCGGAGCCAGGAACAGGGAGAGATCATCCGATACTAAAATATGCCTACCAGTTTGTTGAAGCGGATAAATATGTGATTGCAGCGCCTCTATGGAATTTATGTATACCGGCTATTCTAAAGGCTTATATTGATTATATAACTGTTACCGGTATCACTTTTAAGTATACTGCCGAGGGGGCTGTTGGGTTGTGTCATGGTAAGAAGGCTGTGAATATCACTGCAAGGGGCGGGGCATATACCGATGGTCCTGGAGCTGCATTTGAAATGGGCGATAGATATTTAAGGACAATATTTGCATTTATTGGTATAAGAGATTTTACTACGATATCTGCAGAAGGCTTGGATGTTATTGGCAATGATGTGAATGCAATTGTAGAAAATGCAATAAGAGAAGCTCAAAGAATAGCTAAGACTTTTTAATTATAAGTAATCAGGTGCAACATATTTAAGTGGAGATAAATATGGAAGAAACAATGTAAATGAAGTTTTAGAGCATATTAATACCACGAGTCAAGGTCGAGAAAAAACCTTCGTCAAGAGAGTTTTGCTCGACCTTGAATGATATTTACAGGCTTTTAACGGAGTGTTTTTTATTTTTGTTTATGCTGAGATATGAAATTAAATCTCAATGAATGGAAAGCGACGTGGAAGCATTGTCAAAATAATGTTGGATATTTGTTTTATTGCTTCCATCGGAATAAACTCTGAACAGATCATCGGTTCCATACTCTACGAAATATATGGCATTTCCTAAAACAGATATTTCAGAGTATATATTGTCGCATAATTTTATATCAAATAGTCCGTCTATTCTCAGCCTATGTAAACTACAATTATAATAGTCAGCTTCGCTCCGAACAGTATAATATATACTGTTATTCAGAATACGCAAAGTATTTGCCTTTGCTTCAGAGAGCTTTATAATTGTATTGTCAGCAGGGGAATATTTGAAAATACCTTTATACCTTAGTCCTTCTCTTTCTCCTAAGTATTCTGCTGCAGAGAAATAAAGCTCGTTATTATACACACCGGCACAATTAATAAAGTCTTCACTGATCTTAACAGAATCATTTCCTAAAATAGGTTTTCTGATTATACCACTATCATCCCATGTGTAAATATCATTATTAATTATATTGAACCCAGAATAACGGTCATTCAGGACTTTTGTGTTGTTGCTTCCATCAAGACGCATTCTGTATAAATTATTTGGACCATCATGAAGTTTATCATAGTAAAGCCATCCGTCAATTACCACACCATCTCCTACGTCGAAATCTATAACATTAGTTTTCTCCATAGTTTGAAGGTCTAGCTTGTCATATGTATAACCGGGAAGTGAGAGACGACCGTACAGATTGTTTCCAATGGCGTGTATTGAGTCTGTTCCGTTGCTTAACAGCTTCACTACTTCGGAACCATCAGGTTTAAATTTATAAGTTCCATTTGATGTATAAAACAACCAGTCGCTGGAAGAAGTCATATTACTGTGGCTGATTTGTTCACAAACTTTATAATCAGAAGTCCGACTTTCTATATATACGTTATTTTGCTCCCCAGCCCATAATACATCACAATCTGAGCCCTCTCCTACAAACCTTAGGGGAACAAGAGTCCTTCCTTCAAGAATTATAGCTGGCACATCAAGTTCTAGCTGCTTTTTATTCACAGTTGCTTTTGGGTTGTTTATCTGAAGAGTTATTGTAGAACTGCCTTTTGTAGCAATGACCTTTTTTTCCTTGTCTATCCAGTTGACTTGATACCCTAATGTCTCAAAAATCTTTCTCATTGGTACAAGAATTCTATTGTTTTTATTTATGGGGCTTACTTCAAAGTTAATTTTGTTACCGTCTATATATACACTCACATTTGGAGGGATTGTATCTGATGCATTATCTTCGTCATTAAGAAGTGTATAACTTTTATCAGCATATACATTGTTAGGATTATAATCAAAAACTTCCGGATCATTATTTGCAGGTAGATAGCTTTGTGAAGCTGCGTTGGGTTTAATATTAGTGGGACATAACTGCAATAGAATAAAAAACATTGCAAAAAACAATTTTAAACTCCTTGCCATACACATCTTTGACATACTAATTACTCCTTAATTTTGATGATATATAATACATTAATACTCATATATAAAAGTCAGGTCATATTCTATTGATCTCACAATTCCCTAATTTATGACACTTAATGAGCAAACAAAAATCCCCATAAATACTTCAAGTATTAATATGATTTTATATGTTTTGGAGATAAAGTACAAGAATATATTATTTTGTATTTTAGATTGTACAGTTATTTCTGCAATTCTATTCGATCAAATCAGCAACTGGATTAAACAACCACGGGGTTTCAAGAAACAAGGGTTCCTATTTATTGACAAAGTAAACTTGTGTGATATATTAATTATACGACTTCGGATTTGTCTATTGATAGGAATTTTTGAGGGGTTATATTTTATAGTAAGCGCCTTTTTATAAATAAACTAAAAAGGTTTTTTAAAGCCCATTAATAATAGGGGGTATGCAATGGAAAAATAGCAAAACATTTGAGTTCAGAGGTAATAAGCCTTTAAAATATATTCAAACTAGATGAAATCAATATGACTGCTATTTATCCAAAAGAATATTGCTATAAAGCTGGAGACTATAGCTTCTGGTGGATTGGCGATAAATCAATTTTAATTTTAATAGAGAAAAGGAATGATTAAATGAGTAAGAGAATTTTAGCTTTACTGATTAGCATTGCATTATTACTCTCTGTTACAGCATGTTCTAGTAGTGGAGAGAATGACCCTGACAAGTCAAAAAATCGAGAAATTGTACTAACTAATGATAATACAAGTGAAGAACGTAATCTCCTTTTGACTGAGGATATTATGTTCTTTAAACAAGAACTTCCCAAACGGCATAAAAATCTGTTTAGCAATGTCACCAAGGAGGAATTTAATGATCTGACAGATCAATTAATTGGCAAAATAGACCAGCTCAACAATAATCAACTTTTTGTAGAGCTTAATAAGATTGTTGCTTCTGTTGGGGATGCACACACAACTATAAACATCAGGGATGGTTACAGTTATCCGCTTAAATTTTGGATGTTTGACGGAAAGGTCTATGTTGTAAATGCTGATACAAGCCTTAAAGATATGGTGTTTTCACAGGTCTTAAAAATTGATAGAATTGAAATTGAAAAAGTGATTGAACAGCTTTCAATCCTTATATCCCATGAAAATGAAAGTTGGGTATTGGCAATGCTTCCAAATTACCTTCAGTCACCTGTTTATATGAATGGGCTGGGTATGGTTAAAAATGAGAAGGAGGCTGTATTCACAGTGAGAAAAGATGGTCAGGTACAGGACTTCAGAGTTTCCGCACTGGAGTATGGTGAAAGCGCCGATTATATCAACAAAAAGACTGAAGATGTCCTTGTTGGAAAATTTGATAAATACTATGACTATGAATACTTACCCGAATACAAAGCACTTTGTTTTGAATACAATGCTTGTGCCGAAATGGATAACAAGAAATTTGTGGATTTCAATAAGGAAATGTTTGATTTTATTGAGAAAAATGACGTGGAAAAAATTATTGTTGATTTGAGAAACAATTCCGGTGGAAATTCCGAAATACTCAACCCCTTTACAAAGCGCCTCAAGAAGTATATTGCGAAAAATACTAATGTTGAGGTTCGCATACTGGTAGGGAGAAATACCTTTTCATCCGGTATGTTTGCCATATACAGGGTGAAAGAGTCGGCTCCCAAAGCTGTTTCGATGGGGGAACCCACAGGGGGTGCGCTGGATTGCTATGGAGAAGTTAAAAAAATTAATCTGCCTAATTCACAAATTCCAATAGGCTACAGTACCAAATATTTTGAGTTCAGCAAGGACTTCAGTTATAAAAATTCCGGTATTGGAACATTTCTACCCGATACATTGATTCAGCCAACAATAGAAGATTATAGGAATGGAAAAGATGTTGTGCTTGATTATGCATTGGTAAACTGAATTTAGACCAAGCAGAATAAATTGATTTTTGATTTGAAAAAATTTTTATAGATTTTAAATAGAATTTAGAATACCTGACCAAAAAAAATCATTTTTCGTATTATTAATGTGAGGATTAAAATATATAAAGAAGGGGGAATGTAGAATGAGACAAAAAACGATGGTAAAGTTTTCAACTTTATTGATTTTTACCATCTTGGTTTCATTGTTTGCAGTTAATGTACAAGCCGCAACAACAATCACCTCAAACAAAACCGGAAACATTGATGGATACGACTATGAGCTCTGGAAGGATTCCGGAAACACAAGTATGACACTCAATGGTGGTGGTGCATTTAGTTGCGAGTGGAATAATATCAACAATGCTTTATTCCGTACAGGCAAGAAATACGACGAGACCAAGACGCATCAAGAACTTGGATATATTTCGATGGAATATTCTTGCAACTACCAACCATCCGGGAATTCATATTTGTCTGTCTATGGGTGGACCAGTAGTCCGCTTGTAGAGTATTACATTATAGAGAGTTGGGGGAACTGGAGGCCACCAGGAGCAACCTCAAAGGGCACCATTACCGTTGATGGCGCTACATATGATGTATACGAGACTACGCGAGTCAATCAGCCTTCCATTAAGGGTACTGCAACATTTCAACAGTATTGGAGTGTCCGTACGACTAAACGCACAAGCGGAAGCATTTCTGTAACTGACCACTTTAAAGCGTGGGAAAGTATGGGAATGAAAATGGGAAAGATGTATGAAGTCTCGTTAGTGGTAGAGGGTTATCAAAGTAGCGGAAAAGCTGATGTAACAAATATGACAATTAATATCGGCGACACTCCGAATACAACACCAAAGCCAACATCAACATCAAAAGCAACACCGATGAGTACAGCCACTGTAACGGAGAAAAGTGCTTTTACTACAATCGAGGCTGAAAACTATAACAGTGCAAAAGGTTCAACCATCAAATCTATAGGCACTGGTGTGGGCTATATAGAAAATGGTGATTACCTTGTTTTTAATAAGATTAATTTTGGAAGTGGAGCAGGCACTTTCAAAGCAAAGGTTGCAAATGGTAACACTACCAATACAACTATTCAATTAAGATTAGGCAGCTCCAGCGGTACTCTTATAGGTTCGTTAAATGTACCGCCAACCGGAGGCTGGAATACGTACGAAGAGTTATCCACTACTGTTAGCGGTGTTTCAAGTACACAAGACCTTTACCTTTGCTTTAGTGGACCTGTCAACATTGACTCATTCGTGTTTGGTGCGGGAGGTGCTCAAAATACTCCCACGAAGACTACAGTACTTCTTGGTGATATTGATGAAAGTGGAAAAGTTGATTCAATAGATTTTGCCATCTTCAAACAATATTTACTTGGGATGATAAGTTCTCTGCCTCAACAAGCGGATGTTGATAAAAACGGTAAATTCGATTCTCTCGATTTTGGTGCTATAAAAATGTATCTACTTGGTATGACTAGCAGTTTAGGTACACTATCAACTCAAGCACCATCACAGACACCCGCACCAACATCAACAACTTCATTAGCAGGTAAAAAGTTGATTGCACTGACTTTTGATGATGGCCCGAGTACTTCCCTTACTCCTCTTGTACTTGACAAATTGGACAAATATAAGGTGCCGGCTACCTTCATGATGGTTGGGCAAAATATAAACAGTTCAACAAAATCTGTTATTGACAGAATTGTTAGTTCAGGTCATGAGATCGGAAATCATTCATGGGGTTATACAAGTATGGATACTATGTCCAGCGCAGACATTAAAACTTCTATAAATAATACCACTGCAGCCATTCAACAGTATTCAGGTCAAACACCCAAGTTCTTTCGCGCACCAAACCTTGCATATAGTCAAACTTTATCTAATGCTTGTGATTTGACATTTATACAGGGTATTCTATGTTATGACTGGGATTCCTCGACCTCTGCTCAGCAAAGAGCAAATTATGCTATACAAGGAGCAAAGGATGGTGCAATAATTCTTTTACACGATGTTCAACCATCGCCCCATCCAACTCCTGAAGCATTAGACATTATAATTCCGACACTTCAAAGTCAGGGATATACCTTTGTAACACTAAGTCAATTGTTCAGTGCAAAAGGTGTTAACTTAAGCCCCTCAGATGATAAAGTTTATACAACAGTACCTTAAGCTTTTGTTAAGACATTATTAACAATATTTATATGAGGCTGTCGCATTAGTGGTTAAATTACCACCAATGCGCAGCCTTTTTTCTAGATACAAAAGATTAAGGTCCATTAGTTCATATTTTCTGGAAAAGCAAAGCATAAGAAACAACTATCATACATTCAGAAGATAACTGCTCTAAATCAGGCTGTTAGGTAATTCTTTATCTGTAAACGTCAGATATCCCAATAGAATAAAATTTACAACAGGTAGAAACATTAATAAGCCTAATAACGGGTTTCTATTAAGAAACGCAGATATTCTCATTAAGCAGAAAACCAAATAAAAATAATTTACAATTGGTATAAAGAAAATCAACGCGGTTAGTCCGTTAAAATCAGCTAATTTGACAATGCAGTATAGATTCAAAATAGGAATCCATGCCATCAATGAAAGTTCCTCCTGCCCCAATTTATTTGCAATTACCATCAAGCAGTATGATGTGTAAATATAAGCTAACAACCCTATAAAAAAATTTTGCATTATATAAAACCTCCCTGAAATAATTAACAAAACATTGAGTGTCGATCAATGCTCTATATAGAATTATACGATATAAATCAATATTTTACTAACATCAAATCTGTCAAACACAAGCATGTAAATAATGTAAATTAAGAATGAGCTAATTTATCTCCAAATATCTCTGCAAATCAATAAATATCTTTATAGATCTCAAATTTCTATAGTTAATAACTAATCCCTATAACCAATCCTTGCAAGTCCCAATTTAAAAAGTTATTCTTTCAATCAGCCAAAGCAAACCAAATTACGTTACTAACCTGTTTTAGTGTCAAATGATGTAATTGCTTGACCTGAGCATTAAAATCAGTTGCCGAAATCTTGATAATTTTGAAGTAAAAATGCCAAGGATGGCATTTTTAGCGTCTTGGGACAGGAGGTCCCATAGACGCGGCGAAAAATTATAAAGTTTCGGCTTACTGATTTTTTGCGAAGGTCATGCAATGGAATCGTTTGACACTAAAACAATAGGCAACACCTAAAAATTATGGCGTATTAAATCTATAGCTTTCTAAGGTAAATAGCTTTATATATTTATATATTTATGTATTTATATATTTGTATATTTATACAAACACACTTAATACAATTTACTTTGCATATCCTTTATGCTATAATAGCAACAATAAAGTGAGTAAAACTATAGGAAAACAAATGATATATAGAAGTCTTGTGTAGGAGGATATAAAATATGCCTATAAAAATACCTGATAGCTTACCGGCAAAACAAACGCTTACAAATGAGAATATATTTATAATGGACGAACAAAGGGCACTACATCAGGATGTAAGACCGCTGAAGATTGCGATATTGAATCTGATGCCCACAAAGATAACAACGGAAACACAGCTTCTGCGTTTAATTGGAAATACGCCTATTCAGGTAGAAATTGAGCTTTTGCATCCTAAGACCCATATATCTAAAAATACTTCAGAAGAGCATCTGACGAAATTTTACAAGACCTTTGATGAAGTCAGAGATGATAAGTTTGACGGGCTTATAATCACAGGAGCGCCAGTTGAGCAAATGGATTTTGAAGAGGTAAATTACTGGGAAGAACTTAAAAAAATAATGGATTGGAGCCTAACCAATGTGTATTCCACCTTCCATATATGTTGGGGAGCACAGGCAGGGTTGTACTACCATTATGGTATTAAAAAATATCCTTTGGATGAAAAGCTTTTCGGTGTTTTTAAGCATAGGGTAAGTAAACCTAATACAATGCTATTGAGAGGCTTTGACGATTGTTTCTATGCTCCCCATTCAAGACATACTGAAATTAAGACGGAGGATGTTGAAAAGGTCAGAGAGCTAGACGTATTGTCAGATTCGGAAGAAGCAGGAATATACGTAATTAAGACTGATGGCGGCAGACAGATTTTTGTGACAGGACATTCCGAATATGACCCGGATACATTGAAAACAGAATATGACAGAGATGTTTCGAGAGGACTTCAAATCAAGGTGCCAAAGAATTATTTCACTGATGATGATCCGGGTAAGTCCCCGATTGTTCGGTGGAGAGGGCATGCTAATCTGCTCTTTTCAAATTGGCTCAACTATTATGTATACCAGGAAACACCATTTGATTTGAATCAGATAAAGTAATGTTAAGCGCTAAATTATAGAGGTGATTAACTTGAAAATTTCTACAAAAGGCAGATATGGGTTGGAAGCATTGGTTGATCTTGCAATTCATTCGTCTGAAGGACATGTAAATTTGAAAAGTATATCTGAAAGATGTGGAATGTCAGAGGCATATATACTGCAAATTTTTCTTATACTAAGAAGGTCAGGGATTGTTGAAAGTATCAGGGGTGCCCAGGGCGGATATATTCTTGCCAAAGACCCTTCTGAAATAACGGTAGGGGATGTTTTAACAGCACTTGAAGGTCCATTGGCACCGGTAGCTTGCGTTGCCGAAAAATCCGAGCATACTTGTGACAGATATGGGAATTGTGAGACCCGAGGATTTTGGGAAAGTGTTATGAACACTATGAACGATGTTGCAAACTCAATTACACTTGATGATTTGGTTGAATGCTATAATAGTATTGCTAATCAAACCAGTGAAATAGAATATTATATATAAACATTTATTGACAAAGCCATTACTTGGTATTATAATATAAAACATATCGGAATAGTGGGGTATTGGAGGTGAGCTAAATGAAATTTTCCACCAAGGGAAGATATGGACTTAGAGCAATGGTTGACCTTGCTGTACATGCAAAGGGAGAACATGTGGCATTGTTCAGTATTGCGGAAAGGCAAGGAATTTCGACCAACTATCTTGAACAGGTTTTTTCTCTATTGAGAAAATCCGGACTGGTAAAAAGTGTTAAAGGTGCTCAAGGTGGGTATATATTAGCAGAATCCCCGGCAGATATAAAAGTTGGACGAATTTTAAGAGCTCTTGAAGGACCTCTTTCTGTTATTGACGAGAATGCAGAAAGCTCCGGAGGAAATGAGACAAATATACAACAGTGCATAAGGATGTGCGTTTGGGATAAGATGAATGAAGCTTTAAATGATTTGGCAGATTCTCTTACATTGGAGGATCTTGTGGATAGTTACTGGAAATTGGCCGGAGTTGAAGATTCAATGTATTACATTTAAAATATATTTTAATTATGATTAAAATGATAGGAAAATTTATGTTTACTAGGAGGGTAAATTATGAGTGAGAGAAAACTAAAATTTGATACTTTGCAGGTGCATGCGGGACAGAAACCTGACCCAACTACCGGATCAAGGGCGGTGCCCATCTATCAGACAACATCTTATGTATTCGATAATGCCGAGCATGCCGCTAATCTATTTGCATTAAAGGAATCAGGCAATATTTACACAAGGATTATGAATCCCACCAGTGATGTGTTTGAGCAGAGAATAGCGGCTCTTGAAGGCGGTGTGGGTGCGTTGGCAGTCGCTTCGGGATCTTCAGCTGTAACCTATGCAATACTTAATATTGCAGGCGCCGGTGATGAAATAGTTGCAGCGAGTACGCTTTATGGGGGTACATATAACCTATTTTCAGCCACTTTGCCAAAACTCGGAATTAAAACAGTGTTTGTGAATCCTGATGATCCGGAAGACTTCAGAAAAGCAATTAACGAAAAAACAAAGGCCGTTTATGTTGAAACATTAGGAAATCCCGGAATTAATATTGTTGATATTGAAAAAGTGGCGAATATTGCACATGAAAATGGTGTGCCTCTTATTGTTGATAACACTTTTGGAACTCCATACCTTATAAGGCCTATCGAGTTTGGAGCGGATATTGTTGTGCATTCTGCGACTAAGTTTATAGGCGGACACGGTACGACAATAGGAGGTGTTATTGTTGATTCAGGGAAATTTGACTGGGCTGGAAGTGGAAGATTTCCGTATTTTACCGAACCGGACCCAAGCTATCACGGTTTGAAGTATGCTGAAGCATTAGGGCCTCTTGCATATATTATTAAAGCAAGAGTTCAGCTCTTAAGAGATACCGGTGCAGCAATAAGTCCGTTCAACTCATTTCTTTTGCTTCAGGGACTTGAAACACTTTCACTGAGGGTTGAAAAGCATGTTTCCAACACTAATAAGATAGTTGAGTTTTTAAGCAACCATCCACAGGTTTCATGGGTAAACTATCCTGGTAAAAAAGGCAATAAGTATTATGAGCTTGCACAAAAATACCTGCCGAAGGGAGCAGGATCAATATTTACATTTGGAATTAAAGGTGGTATTAATGCCGCAAAGAAATTCACTGAAAGCCTTGAACTGTTTTCACTCCTGGCAAATGTGGCGGATGCTAAATCACTGGTTATTCATCCTGCATCAACAACTCATGCACAGTTGTCTGAGGAAGATCAAAAAGCTGCAGGGGTTACACCTGATCAAATAAGGCTTTCGATTGGAATTGAGGATGCGGATGACCTTATTTACGACCTTGAACAAGCACTGAAAAAGTCAGTGGAGGGTTAAAACCATGTGTGCTGCATCAAAGTTGGGGGCATTAAGAGAGGAATTAATTGCAATGCAGAGCGTTGTAATTGCATTTTCAGGAGGAGTGGATTCAACATTCCTTCTGAAAATGGCACATGAAGTGTTAGGAGATAGGGTGCTTGCTGTTACAGCGTCATCTGCTACATTTCCTGAAAGAGAATTCAAGGAAGCAGTAAATTTTGCTGCTGAATATGGAATTCCACATAGGGTAATACAGTCAGAAGAGCTTGAAATAGAAGGCTTTTCAGATAATCCGCTCAATAGATGCTATTTGTGTAAGAAAGAGTTGTTTATGAAAATGAAACAGCTTGCAGATTCTGAAGGGTTTAAGTTTGTTGCTGAGGGCTCGAACTATGATGATCTTGGAGATTACAGACCGGGAATGAAGGCAATATCCGAGCTCGGAATAGTAAGCCCATTGAGGGATGCGGGGCTGACTAAGGCTGAGATAAGGCAGCACTCAAAAGAAATGGGACTTAAAACATGGGACAAACCTTCTTTTGCCTGTTTATCGTCAAGATTTCCCTATGGTGAGAAGATAACAGCACAAAAGATTCAGATGGTGGATAAGGCGGAACAGTTTTTGATAGATATGGGATTTAAGCAGGTACGTGTAAGACATCATGGCAGTTTGGCAAGAATTGAAGTAGATGATCTGGACTTTGATAAATTTATTGATAAGGAAACCAGAAATGCAATATATTTAAGACTCAAAGAATTAGGATTTATACATGTTTCCCTTGATTTGAAAGGTTACAGAACCGGTAGCATGAATGAAGGCTTGATAAAGTAAAATTGAGAGGATATGTACATTAATATATGCACCCTATGTAATGGAGGCCATTGCCACTTAGACACTTGCTTATATCAGAAAATACATCTCCCAAGCCGGTGGATTGCTTCTTTTATCTTGTGGGGCTCTATTCCGGAGTAGTTTATTACCAGCACGTGTTCTACACCGGGAGTATTGTTGTGATAATATTGCGACAGACAGGAAATTCGAATACTCTCCTGTTCGGCTTTGTGAATTATTGTCTCGTCGGATAATTTTGTATTAACATAAAGCAAAAAATGAAGCCCCGAATCTTCTTCCTTAATTGTAACCCAAGAGGATAAAGGGCTGTTTTTTATGCTCTCCAATATGAGATCCCGTTGGTTACGATAATAGTTTCGCATACGATTGATGTGCTTTTCAAAATATCCCTTCCTGATGAATTCCGCAAGTGTATATTGCTCAAAGTTTGATACTGTGCAAGAGTAAAAGCCAAGTTTTGAATAAAACTTATCTATTAAATGCCCCGGCAATATCATATAACTTATCCTTATAGTTGATGCAAGGCTTTTGGTAAAGGTATTCATATATATGACTTTTTCCATAACATCAATACTTTGAAGGGCTGGAATAGGCTTTCCAAGCAAGCGGAATTCACAATCGTAGTCGTCCTCTATAATATAGCGGGATTCCGACTTTGATGCCCAGCCTAACAGCTCATAGCGCCTGCTGATGGGAGTTATGATGCCTGTCGGATAATGGTGGGAGGGTGAGATATGTACAATGTCTGCTCCGCTTTCTTCAAGGTGGGATATGCTGATTCCATCTTTATCAAGGGGGATGAAATGACATTTTATGCCGTTACTTCCATAGATCTGGGCAATCTTCCGGTATCCTGGATTTTCAACGGCAAATTCTCTATTGTGCCCTAATAACTGGATAAGCAAACCGTACAGGTATTCTGTTCCGGCACCTATTATTATCTGATTCGGAGAGACATTCATTCCACGGAACTGATACAAATAATCAGATATTGCCTGCCTTAATTCAATTATGCCTCCGGAGGGTGGATTTGTCATAAGAGCCTCACTCTCTTCAGAGATGATCTCTCTCATTATTTTAGCCCAGATGGAAAAAGGAAAATTTGCATAATTGGTTTTGTTGCTGAGGAAATCGGCAAAATACCCCGAGCGATTGGCGGCAGCTATAATATTTTCTGACTTTAACTCGGTTTTTGGTAAAGCTGAGTTGGTTATGTCCGACACAAAATATCCTTTTTTAGGGATTGAATAAATATAGCCTTCTGCCATAAGCTGAGCGTAAGCGTTTTCAATTGTAATTGTGCTTATGTTCAGATTTTTTGCAAAATTGCGCTTTGAAGGTAATTTGACTCCGGGTGCCAAAGTGCCCTGCAATATATCATTTTTTATGCATTTGTATAAATGCTGGTAAAGACTATCTGACCCTAAAGCCGCAAAGGAATAAGTCAACATTTCCCAATACCTCGCTTATCTGACCATACTGAATATATTTGAAATGGTTATTTTAATATGGTCACATATGATTATAATATTATTAATCAGTTTTGTAAAGAAAGGGAGATAGAAATGGAACAAAAACGTTACGAATTAAATAAAGAACTTGCTCAAATGCTAAAAGGCGGAGTAATTATGGATGTTACCACACCGGAGCAGGCTGTGATAGCTGAACAGGCAGGGGCATGTGCTGTAATGGCACTTGAAAGAATTCCGGCGGATATCAGGGCTGCGGGCGGAGTGTCAAGAATGAGTGATCCCAAGATGATTAAGGGAATTCAGCAGGCGGTATCGATTCCGGTTATGGCAAAATGTCGTATAGGTCATTTTGCGGAGGCTCAGATTTTAGAAGCCATAGAGATAGATTACATAGATGAAAGCGAGGTGCTTTCACCCGCAGATGACGTATATCATATTGATAAAACAAAGTTCAGAGTGCCTTTTGTTTGCGGAGCCAAGGATTTGGGAGAGGCATTAAGACGTATCAATGAAGGAGCTTCCATGATAAGAACAAAGGGTGAGCCGGGGACAGGAGACATAGTTCAGGCAGTAAGGCATATGAGAATGATGAACCGACAGATTGCCAGGATCACTTCTATGCGTGAAGATGAGCTCTTTAATGAGGCAAAAGAATTACAGGTACCTTATGAACTAGTGTTATATGTCCATGAAAAGGGAAGACTTCCGGTTGTAAACTTCGCAGCAGGAGGGGTTGCAACACCGGCAGATGCAGCATTGATGATGCAGCTTGGGGCAGAGGGAGTCTTTGTGGGATCAGGTATATTTAAGTCTGGAGACCCTGCAAAGAGAGCCAATGCAATAGTAAAGGCAGTTACAAATTTCAATGATTACAAGATGCTGGCAGAACTTTCTGAGAATCTGGGTGAAGCTATGGTGGGTATCAATGAGCAGGAGATAGAGCTTCTTATGGCTGAAAGGGGCAAATAGAAATGAAAGTGGGAGTATTGGCAGTTCAGGGAGCCTTCATTGAACACGAAAAAATGCTCAATACCATGGGAGTGGAATGTGTGGAACTTCGAAAGAAATCGGATTTGGATGCTGATTTTTACGGATTGATTCTTCCCGGGGGCGAAAGTACGGTTCAGGGAAAGTTACTTAAGGATTTGAATATGTTTGAAGGTCTTAAGAAACGGATTGATA
The DNA here is from genome assembly GCA_964564015.1 of uncultured Acetivibrio sp. GTDB lineage: Bacteria > Bacillota > Clostridia > Acetivibrionales > Acetivibrionaceae > Acetivibrio. Next base: position 56,917 of record CAZLZR010000006.1, on the reverse strand, counting down.
ATGGGATGCCTGTGTTAGCCACATGTGCAGGACTGATTCTTTTGGCGGATAAAGTAAGTAATGATGAGAAAGCCCACTTCCGGACCTTGCCTGTAAAAGTAAAAAGAAACGCATACGGAAGGCAATTAGGCAGTTTTTATGCTGAAGAAGAGTTGAAGGGATTGGGCAGGGTTCCTATGAAATTTATCCGGGCTCCTTATATTGAATCCGTATCTGATGGAGTTGACATATTGTCAGAAGTAGATGGAAATATTGTGGCAGTGAAGTATAAGAAGCAGATTGGCCTTGCATTTCATCCCGAATTATGTGAGGACAAAAGTATACATAAGCTATTTGTTGATATGTGCAGTCAGAAGATGTGACCGGATTCAAACAAAGCACCGATTGTAGTCGGTGCTTTGTGTTTTGGTGTGCCCGGTGGGCACACGTTCTAACGGGTGAAAGTCCCCAATCCGCCCGACAGTGGGAAGGATACAGCCGAAGCCAAGGGTGTCCAGTGTGAACTGGAATCTGAAGAAAGGATTAGGCAAAACTCTGGCTTGTTACATCTGAGGCTAACTGCATGGACTAGGTTGCCAAACAAATCAAAATCCAATAACTGTACAGAAATGTAGTTAGTAGTTATGGAATAAGTATAAGAGGGAAAGAGCGTGTGAGTACCCGGGGATATCTCATGAACATAGCTAGTGCAATAGAATATTTGCGGCTATGGTTGAAAAAGATTTATCATGAGAAGTCAGCAGAAGTCATAGTACCACAAGGGCTTAAGACTGGGTGGGAAGGACTGAACTTTAGGAGATGTGAGTAAATGAAAGTAACCGATGATAGATTTAAGAACAGACAACTTCATATAGAAGACTATCTGCAAATGGTATCTGCGGAACAGAAAGAGAATGCAGGAGTGTTCGCCTATCAGAGGATTGCTGAAAACAACGACATCATTACAGATTTTTGGACGAACAATCTACTGGAATTGATTTTACGAAGAGATAACCTAAATAAAGCGTATAAGAAAGTAAAATCAAATAAAGGAACAGGTGGAATTGATGGTATGCAGGTAGATGAACTTTTACCCTTCCTAAGAGAAAACCAAGATGAACTTATCCAGAAGATAAGGGTGGGGAAATACAAACCAAACCCAGTTCGAAGGGTAGAAATACCAAAAGAGGAAAAAGGCAAGGTTAGGAAACTAGGAATACCGACGGTGGTAGACCGTGTTATTCAACAAGCGATTGCACAGGAATTGACACTGATATATGAATGTCAGTTTTCGGAGAGCAGCGTCGGGTTTAGACCAAAGAGAAGCCAGCACGATGCATTGAAAAGATGTAAGGAATATGTTGAAGAGGGATATGTGTATGTGGTAAGTATGGACTTAGAAAAATTCTTTGACACGGTGAACCACAGTAAGCTGATAGAAATACTATCAAGATCAATTAAAGATGGCAAAGTAATATCGCTAATACACAAATATCTAAATGCAGGTATAGCTGGGAAAGGATTCTTTGAGAGAACAGAAGAGGGAGTTCCACAAGGCGGACCACTGAGTCCACTTTTGGGGAATATAATGCTGAACGAACTGGATAGGGAACTAGAACGCAGAGGTCACAGATTTGTGAGATTTGCGGATGATGCAATTATATTCTGTAAGAGTAGGAAAAGTGCAGAAAAAACATTGAAGAACATAGTGCCATACATTGAAGGGAAACTATTTCTGAAAGTAAACCGAGCGAAGACAACAGTTTCGCACGTCAGCAAAATAAAGTATCTAGGGTATGCATTTTACAGATACAAAGGTAAATGCAGGCTTAGAGTACATCCAAAGTCGGTAAAGAAAATGAAAGACAAACTTCGTCTGCTAACCAACAGGAATAATGGTTGGGGTAATGATTACCGAATACAAAAACTTAAAGAGTTTGCTAGAGGGTGGATTAACTACTTTAATAAAGCGGAGATGAAGAAATTGATGGTAGAAACAGACGAATGGCTACGAAGAAGAATTAGGGCTATCTATTGGAAACAATGGAAGAAGGTCAAAACAAGATATCGTATGCTAAAAGCGTTAAAACTGCCCGAATGGAAGGTACACGAAATGGCAAACTGTCGCAAGGGCTGTTGGAGAGCAGCAGTGATGCTAAACAGTGCACTAACAAACAAAATAATAGTCAGACTAGGGTATATCTCCATGTCTGACTACTATCTTAAAATCTGTGAAAACTAAAGAACCGCCGTATACCGAACGGTATGTACGTGCGGTGTGGGAGGTCGGCTAATCAATTAATGGTTAGCCTCCTACCCGATGTGTGCCCGGTGGGCACACGTTCTAACGGGTGAAAGTCCCCAATCCGCCCGACAGTGGGAAGGATACAGCCGAAGCCAAGGGTGTCCAGTGTGAACTGGAATCTGAAGAAAGGATTAGGCAAAACTCTGGCTTGTTACATCTGAGGCTAACTGCATGGACTAGGTTGCCAAACAAATCAAAATCCAATAACTGTACAGAAATGTAGTTAGTAGTTATGGAATAAGTATAAGAGGGAAAGAGCGTGTGAGTACCCGGGGATATCTCATGAACATAGCTAGTGCAATAGAATATTTGCGGCTATGGTTGAAAAAGATTTATCATGAGAAGTCAGCAGAAGTCATAGTACCACAAGGGCTTAAGACTGGGTGGGAAGGACTGAACTTTAGGAGATGTGAGTAAATGAAAGTAACCGATGATAGATTTAAGAACAGACAACTTCATATAGAAGACTATCTGCAAATGGTATCTGCGGAACAGAAAGAGAATGCAGGAGTGTTCGCCTATCAGAGGATTGCTGAAAACAACGACATCATTACAGATTTTTGGACGAACAATCTACTGGAATTGATTTTACGAAGAGATAACCTAAATAAAGCGTATAAGAAAGTAAAATCAAATAAAGGAACAGGTGGAATTGATGGTATGCAGGTAGATGAACTTTTACCCTTCCTAAGAGAAAACCAAGATGAACTTATCCAGAAGATAAGGGTGGGGAAATACAAACCAAACCCAGTTCGAAGGGTAGAAATACCAAAAGAGGAAAAAGGCAAGGTTAGGAAACTAGGAATACCGACGGTGGTAGACCGTGTTATTCAACAAGCGATTGCACAGGAATTGACACTGATATATGAATGTCAGTTTTCGGAGAGCAGCGTCGGGTTTAGACCAAAGAGAAGCCAGCACGATGCATTGAAAAGATGTAAGGAATATGTTGAAGAGGGATATGTGTATGTGGTAAGTATGGACTTAGAAAAATTCTTTGACACGGTGAACCACAGTAAGCTGATAGAAATACTATCAAGATCAATTAAAGATGGCAAAGTAATATCGCTAATACACAAATATCTAAATGCAGGTATAGCTGGGAAAGGATTCTTTGAGAGAACAGAAGAGGGAGTTCCACAAGGCGGACCACTGAGTCCACTTTTGGGGAATATAATGCTGAACGAACTGGATAGGGAACTAGAACGCAGAGGTCACAGATTTGTGAGATTTGCGGATGATGCAATTATATTCTGTAAGAGTAGGAAAAGTGCAGAAAAAACATTGAAGAACATAGTGCCATACATTGAAGGGAAACTATTTCTGAAAGTAAACCGAGCGAAGACAACAGTTTCGCACGTCAGCAAAATAAAGTATCTAGGGTATGCATTTTACAGATACAAAGGTAAATGCAGGCTTAGAGTACATCCAAAGTCGGTAAAGAAAATGAAAGACAAACTTCGTCTGCTAACCAACAGGAATAATGGTTGGGGTAATGATTACCGAATACAAAAACTTAAAGAGTTTGCTAGAGGGTGGATTAACTACTTTAATAAAGCGGAGATGAAGAAATTGATGGTAGAAACAGACGAATGGCTACGAAGAAGAATTAGGGCTATCTATTGGAAACAATGGAAGAAGGTCAAAACAAGATATCGTATGCTAAAAGCGTTAAAACTGCCCGAATGGAAGGTACACGAAATGGCAAACTGTCGCAAGGGCTGTTGGAGAGCAGCAGTGATGCTAAACAGTGCACTAACAAACAAAATAATAGTCAGACTAGGGTATATCTCCATGTCTGACTACTATCTTAAAATCTGTGAAAACTAAAGAACCGCCGTATACCGAACGGTATGTACGTGCGGTGTGGGAGGTCGGCTAATCAATTAATGGTTAGCCTCCTACCCGATTGCTTGGATGACAACGTAATTAATCATAAAAATTGTCGGTCTTTCCTTCCTAACCCTGACTAGTAATACCGGAAAATAGTATTGTTCTATAAGTATGCCCTGTCAGCTTTCTGATGTAGGATATGGATCCCCCTACTGTAAAAGCTCTTGTATTCGAGTGATATTTTCTTACGCTGTTTCCTGTTTGTAAGTTGTTTGATATTGACCTTTTGCAAAAATTATATTAGAACGTTTTCGATTTATTGTGAATAACTAACAATAAATGGTGCTATTGCAGCGTGCGTTTTGTGTATAATTAGCAAAAATGGTATGGGGTTCTATAAAACTTCAACTAATTATCTTAAACTTATTAAAATTGATTTATACTTGACCTCCTTCTATACGAGAAATAAGTCTATAAAAATGCCCATTTTTATAGGTTTATCAATATAAAATAACTTAAAAGGAGTGAAGGGGAATGATAAAAGGCAATTTTAAAAGGATTGTGAGCAAAGTAACTGTTTTTGCTGTTATTTCTACTATGGTTTTTTCGTCAAGTGCTGTATCCGGCGCAACGGATAAAGTACAGCAAAACAAGGGTAAAGAAATTCATGCAACAGGTCTAAAACAGCCAACAAAAGAGGACCTGGAGTGGATGAAGGAAAACATGATTGAAGTAAAAAAGGTATTACCAAATGAGATCGGACTTCAAAGGGCTAATAAAGTCAGAGCGGAAAAAGGGTTAAAAGCATTAGGGAAAGGAAAATCAGTACCCAAAGGTCAGGAAGTAGTACCTATGAGTACAAATCTTAGTGCGGCAGCATCTGATTCCAGCATATCAGCTGCAACAGGTATTGAAGCTCTTGATATCACATCACTGCCAACTTATGTGGATAACAGTCAGCTCCAGTACTTTCCACCTATTAGGAGTCAGGGAGGTTTAGGCTCTTGTGCATCCTTCTCAACTACATATTATCAGGCAACATATATGACTGCTATGGCAAGGGGATGGAATGTGAAAGACGACAATGACAATTCCAATAAATTTTCGCCCAAATGGACTTATAACTTGATTAATCAAGGCGTGGATCAGGGTTCGTTAACACAAGCTGCTTACAGGCTCTTTCTTGAAAACGGGATTGCAACCTGGGCTGATTTCCCATACGATGGAGATGCCTCTGTTCCAAAAAATTATCTGGAGTGGAGTACTGATAAAGAAGTGTGGAGAAATGCAATCAATTATAAAATAGATAAAGTGGGTTATGTAAAAGTAGCGGATGGAACCGATACTCCTGTCAAATCACCTGATTCGCCTGCACTAAATGATATAAAACAATTATTAAACAACGGATATGTTCTGAATTATTCCACGTTCATTTTCTCATGGAAATACAAAACAATTAAAGACGATCCGTCCACCGATGAGGATACTGAATTTGTGGGAAAGTCTGCTGTCTTCATGCAGGATGGCTTAGACGGGGGACATGCGATGACGTTGGTAGGTTATAGTGATGATATCTGGGTGGATATCAATGATAATAATATTGTAGAACCCGCAGAAAAAGGAGCGTTCAGGATTGCTAATTCATGGGGAGACGGATGGCAGGATAATGGTTTTACATGGATAGCTTATGATGCTTTAAACAAAGTATCTGCTGTAAACGGTGCTCCGGCGGCTATAAATGGAAGATACAATATCTGGGGAACTGAAAACTTAGCTTACTGGCTTACTGCCAAATCTTCATACACACCGGAATTAATCGGTGAAATTACACTAAATCATGCAAAAAGAAATCAGGTCAGACTGGAACTGGGTTATCAGGATGCTGATGGGACAAGCGCCGCAACTTTAAGGCCGATTGCTGTTAATGAGTATAACCTGGAATATGCATTTGATGGTACAAATGTACCCTGCGACGCTACTTTTGTATTTGACTATTCGTATTTGCTCAAAGGGAAAGATATATCCGGAGTTACAACAAATTGGACTATCAAAGTAAGCGACGCAAACATTGACGGTAATGACGCACTTATTAAAAACTTTAAGGTGATACACCCATTATCAGGTAATACTGCAATATCTAATCAAGGTTATCAAAGCGTTGATGGAGGGTCGATAGCACTTTCTGCCCCATTAAATCTGACGTCCCAGGATACAGGAGAAAGTCAATGGGTCTTTAAAAAACCCATGCAGTATAGTATGAGTATAGATAAGGCATACAGCTTCGATAATAAAATATACTCTATTGGGTATTCATCTGATAGGGGTGTAAACGGACTTATTTGTTATGATCCTCTTTTGGATCAGACAAACTGGGTTCGTTCTGTTAATTCTTATGATTGGAGATTATCTGTAGGTTATACTAATAAAATCTATTTGTTTAGCAGAGGTATTGTAGATGAGTTCGATATCGACACTGGATTTAAGATCTCTAAAAGTGCAATACCACATCAAAAATTAAATGCTCCAATTGTTGAGCTTAATGGAAAAATCTATTTCATTAGTGGTTATACGTTAGATGGTGATGGGATTATGACTATGGAAAAAAGTGTCAAAGTTTATGATCCGGTTATGGATATATGGAGCAGTGCTGCAGACACAAATATTGCAAGAAATTCACCTGGTGCTGCCGTGCTGAATGGTAAGATATACCTCTTTGGCGGATATGACAGCCAGTGGAACAGGCATAACAGTATTGAAGAATATGACCCAGTTACAAATCAATGGACACTAATCAGCAGTTATTTGCCATGCCCCATTGATTCAAGATATTTATCCACGGGCAATAAAATATATGCTCTCGGTACGGATAATCTAAATCAGGTATTTGAATATGATGCTATATTAAATCAATGGAAGGAACATGACAGTATTCCCGAGAAATATTACATGTTTGTAGCTGAAAGCACAGGTGGAAAAATATACGTCTTGGGAGGAGGCTATTCATTTTATAATAATGACACTAATGATGATTACAGCAAAAATATATTAGAGTTTGACCCTTCCAAAGAAGTTGTGCCTACACCAACGCCCACAACAACAGCAACGCCCACAACAACACCAACGCCCACAACAACAGCGACGACTACATCAACAGCAACACCCACGCAAACGCCAACTCCGACTCCTACGCAGCCGACTGGAAATATTAAAGTGCAGGCATATAATAATATCACGGAAACATATGTAAATCAGATTTCTCCGTGTATCAAAGTGATAAATACGGGTAGTACACCTATAAATCTGAAAGATATTAAAATGAGATACTATTTTACAAGTGATGGTGTTTCACCGCTTGTTTATGTAGTTGACTGGTCGGACAAGGTGACATCCGGCAAAGTGACAAGTTCATTTGTCAGTATTTCGTCTTCAGGAGCCGACCGCTATCTTAATATAGGGTTTACCGATGATGCAGGAACCCTTAATGCAGGTGAAAGTATTGTGGTTCAAGGAAGGATATATGATGGAGATTGGAACCAGAACTTTAACCAGTCTAATGACTATTCCTTTAACGGGTCTGCAACAAACTATATTGATAGTACAAAAGTAACTGGCTGGTTTGGAAGCACCCTTAAGTGGGGACAAGAGCCGTAAGGTGGTGCCTAAAAGAAAATTCATATAGCTTAAACACCAGAAAAATTATATTAGATTGTTGCCCGACTGCTTTGTTATTGATTTGAATGTATTAAATGTCAAAGCCGCCGGGCTACATTTTTTTTATGTCTTGCAAACCTACTTTTTTCAAATTTAACAGTTGCGAAAAAGTAGATTTAGTTATATTATTTTAATTAAAAGCAAGCATATAATTTTTTATCTTATCTACGAAATATTCTATTTAGTTAACTATATTGGTCTTTATGCGTTTCGATGCTTATAATTAAGCTAAGTTGAAGTGTTATACCTTCAAAAGCTTATTAAAGTTGAGTTGTAATATATTAATCAATTACAAATTTGTTATTAAGGAATTATTAAAAGTATTCTTACATTTGTTTTTAACGTAAACAAATATTCTATAATTATGCTTTGGCATGTATTATGGAGTATTAGTGAATAAAAAAACTTAAGGAGGTATTTTAATGAAAACTAGGGGATTTATATCACTAGTGACAGTGTTGGCTTTTTTAGTTTCGACGTTGGTTGTTGGTAATGTTTGGGCATTTACATCCGAGCAAGAACCAACTATTTATCCGTTTGCCAAAGATTTTGAGGACGGAACAATGACGGGGGTCAATAAGAACTACACAGAAACAAATACTATTGACTCAACAATTGCACATGGAGGAACAAATAGCTTAAAAGTATCAGACAGAAACAATGTATGGGAAGGACCACAAGTTGATCTTAGTGGTAAACTTGAAAAAGGTATGACTTACTACTGTTCAGCATGGGTGTATAATGACAGTGAAGAACCTCAGTTATATAGAATCACTGGTTATAGTTGTGATGATACAAGTGAGGATCCTTATGCATCAAAGTTTTATACACAGATTGATTCAAATGCTGCAGTACCAAGCAAAGAATGGGCTCATCTGGAAGGATTGTATACATATAATTATGAGGGAAATCCTTTAAAAGCAGTATTTATTATTGAAACCGATGCAATGGGTTATGATTTTTATGTGGATGATATAGTTGTTGCCGGTCCTGCTGTTGTAAACAGTGATTTTGAACAAGGCAATGTTAGAGGCTGGACCACAAATGGAGCTGTATTGCTTTCTGCAAGTACTGAACAGGTCTATGACGGAGATTATAGCATGAAGGTTGCCGACAGAGTTAATTATTGGGAAGGTCCGGTTGTAGATCTGACAGATAAGTTGATAAAAGGCCAGACTTATTATTGCTCAGCATGGGTATATCAGGAAAGCGGTGCACCACAGGAATTTAAATTTACTGCCTATGGTAGAGATGATTCAAGTGAAAATCCATATGATGAAAAATTCTATACTCCTATTGAACAGAATTATGAAGTTCCAAGTGGAGAATGGACACAACTTTCAGGTTATTATACCTATGATTATGAAGGCATTCCTTTAAGCCTTACATTCTATTTAGAATCACCTGAACTAGGCTTTGATTTCTATGTGGATAATGTAGTTATAGCAGGTAAAACCGTAGTAGAGGATAATGGAATAATAAATGATGCTGAATTTGAAGGATCTTTTGACGGATGGGCTGCTCAGGGAACAGGAAAGGATGCCACTCTGTCAATTAATGATACCACAGCACATGACGGATTTAACAGTCTCTTGGTTACAGGAAGAACAGACACATGGCAGGGAGCCAGGTTTGATCTTAAAGGTAAGGTTACAAAAGGACAGGTTTTGGATATTTCCATGTGGGTTTACCAGAGTACAGGAAAGCCACAGGAGATAAGAGTATCAGTTTGTTCCGATTCAGATGGAGATCCTGTTTATACCACTGTTGCTGTGGATAGTGCTGTACCCAGCCGTACATGGGTAGAACTTACGGGAAAATATACAGTTTCTTACACAGGGGAAGTTGAGCAGTTGTTCCTCTATGTTGAGTCTTCAAACCCAACAATGGATATCGGTATAGATGATGTACTTATAGTGGCACCTGTTGTTAAGGATGGAATTGAAAAAGACATTCCGTCATTAAAGGATGTTTTTGCAGATTATTTCCCTATAGGGGTTGCTTTACCGGCGTCCGCATTTGATAATGAACTTCAGTCAGATCTTATTAAAAAGCATTTTAACAGTATTACAGCTGAAAACGATATGAAACCTCAATCCATGCAGCCACAAGAAGGTAGCTTCAAGCTCGAAAGAGGCGACCGCTATGTGGAATTTGCACAGGAGAACGGAATGCGTCTGAGAGGTCATACACTTGTATGGCACCAGGCAGTACCTGATTGGATATTTGTTGACGACGAAGGCGAATTTGTAACAAGGGAAGTTCTTCTCGACAGAATGAAAACACATATACAGACCTTGATTAAATATTATGGTGACAAGGTTGAGGTTTGGGATGTTGTGAACGAAGCTATCGGAGATAATCAGCCTTTTGGAATAAGAGAAGAAAAATGGAAACGGATAATTGGTGACGATTATGTTGTAAAGGCCTTTGAATATGCGTATGAAGCAATTCTTGAAGCAGGACTTGAAGGTAAAGTAAAACTTTACTATAACGATTATAACAATGAAGAGAATGCTCTTAAGAGAGAAGCAATTCTTGATCTTGTGAAGGAACTGAAGGAGAAGACTCATATAGACGGAGTAGGCTATCAGTGCCATGTTGGTATCGGCTTTGGTTCTGTTGAAGGAATCAGAGAGTCACTCAAAGGCTTCCTTGATTTAGGTCTGGAAGTAGAAATAACCGAATTGGATATGACTGTGTATAGCAGCTTCGATGCGCCTGATGACCAGATAACTGAGGAGCAGTTGATAAATCAGGGCTACAAATATTATGAACTTGCAGAAATGTTGAAAGAACTTGACCAGGAATATCCTGACAAAATCAAGGGTGTTACTTTCTGGGGATTAAAAGACGATATGTCATGGTTGAATTATTATACAGATGAAGGAAGAACAGATGTGCCTCTTCTTTTTGACAGGAAAGGCAAAGCTAAGTATGCATACTGGGGAATGGTTGACGCTACAAAACTCCCTGTACCTATTAAGAATGCTAAGGCATTTAAAGGAACACCTGTTGTTGACGGACAGGAAGAAACTGTATGGGGTATAACAAATCTTAAGGACATTAAGGACACAAACGGACAGGTAAGAGGAAGCTTTAAAGCACTTTGGGATGAAAATAATCTTTATGTTTATTTGACTTCAAAGGAAGACCTTTCCAAAGTTGAACTTTATGTTGATGAAGATAACAGTAGAGACGACAGAAACGAAGCAGAAGACAAATACATAAGTATTACAAGCGCAGGTGTTGTTACAGGTTCTGCAGATGCAGTTGTGGAGACGTCAGAAGAAGGATATGAATTTGAAATTTCCATTCCTTTCGCTAATATTCCTTCCGGCAAACTTGGCTTTGACGTAAGGTTAAACTTTGGTGAAGGTGAGGCAACTGAGATTGTAAGCTGGAATGATATTAAAAATAATCAGGACAGCAGTGCTTCAGGTTATGGAGTAATAGCTATGATAAACCCTAAATATACTGAGGCAATTAAGGGAACACCTGAAATTGACGGTGAAATTGATGCTGCATGGGAAAGCGCAAATGAAATTTCCACAGATATTGTTACACAGGGAACAGATCCTGCAAAAGCTGTTGTTAAAACAATGTGGGATGAAGATTACCTTTATGTTCTTGCAAAAGTAGCAGATACAACATTAAACGATGTAAGTCTGAATGCTTGGGAACAGGATTCCTTTGAAATGTTCGTTGACGAAAACAACGGCAGGACTACAGAGTATGAAGCTGATGACGCTCAATACAGAGTAAATTACAACAATGTACAATCCTTTGGCGGAAACAGCCTTCAGGATAAATTTATAACAGTTACAAAAACTGTTTATGAAGATGATAGTGTAGCCGGCTACATTGTGGAAGCTGCAATTCCATTTAACACAATTAGTGGAACCTTAGGACATGTGATGGGCTTTGACTTACAGGTTAACGATGACTCAGATGGTGACGGAGTAAGAGACGGAATGTCAAACTGGAATGATGCAACCGGAAACGGATGGAAAAATACAGAGGCATTTGGTCTGTTAAAGCTTGTTGGTACCAGCACAAAATATAGTGTTTCCGGATATATCCAATCTGACTTTGAATATCTGGAAGAAAAAGGTGCGGAAATAGAATCAGGTTTTGTTGTGGAAGTAGTTGGAACAGGTTTGAAAGCTGTATCTGATAACGGCTATTTTGAAATAACAGGAGTACCTGAAAATGCGGATGGATATACTTTGAAGATTACAAAGGATAACTATCTGGTAAGAGAAATAAAAGATGTTGTCGTTAATGGCAATGTTGAGGTTTCAACTGAAGATTCACCGATAATTATGTGGGTTGGAGATATAGTTATAGACGGTGCTCAGGACAATGCTATAAATATGGTTGACATTATGTATATCTGCAAATCCTTTAATACAGTTGAGGGTGACGACAGATATAAAGTTGAAAGTGATATAAATAAAGATGGTGCTGTTAATATGGAAGACATAGTAATCGTTGGTAAACACTTTAATAGAATTCCGGCTGATTACAATAATTAAGAATTGTTTTGACCATATGTAAAGAAAGGGCATCCTGCTTGGCAGGATGCCTATTTTTTACCCAAATATTCTTTGAACCATGGTATTGTGAGCAAGGTCCTCAAATTCGTCATTGAGCTTCTGAAGAGAAACGAAGTCCTTGTATTTTTGCTTCAGTGCAAGAGTAATCAAGTGATCGGTAAAAGCCGGATTTTTAGGAAGAAGGCTTCCATGGGAGTAAGAGCAAAATACATTTTTATAGGTTGCTCCTTCAAGGCCGTCTTCTCCATTATTTCCATAGCCTTTTACGATTTTACCTAAGGGTTTGACATTTTGACCGAGATAGGTTCTTCCTGAGTGATTTTCAAACCCTACAATTTTGCCGTCATATTCTTCCGACGTAAGAAAATCGCATTCAAAGCAGAAATTTCCTATCATTCTGTCTTTACCGCCGATAGTCCACAAATTAAGTGCTTTTAAAAATTCGATTTCTTTACCATCCCAGGTTTTGTAGTAATTACCTAGTAGCTGATAACCGCCGCATATTGCAAGGACTACTTTATCATTTGCAATGGCGTTTTTTATTTCGTTGCCTTTCTGATTTAAAACATCGTCCTGTATAATTTCCTGTTCGTAGTCCTGACCACCACCAAGGAAAATTATATCATAGTTTTCAGCATTAAATTCATCACCCATGCTGATATCTGAAACGGTAACGCCAATTCCTCTCCACTGCAAACGTCTTTTCAGTGCTATAATATTTCCCCTGTCTCCATAGAGATTCAATAAATCGGGGTATAGATGGCATATATTTAACTCGTACATAACTATTTCCAAAACTCCTTTAATCCGTATTTTTTCTTGAGAAGTTTTCTCATGTCAAGCATAGCCGTGTAAGTAGGAAGGATATAAAAGCTGTGCCCGGCTTCAGTATTTGAAAGTCCTTTTGCAAGGAGTTCCTCATAGTTTTTTATAATGTGGATTTTACTGCTGTATATACCGGCATATTTGAGCCTGACAGCCATATCCTCGGCTCTGATTCCCGACACATAAAAGTTATCAATTGTTTTCTGGGCATTCTCTAATTTTTCGAAGTCAACATCCCATAACCAGGATATATCTGTACCATCTGCAAGCTTATCGTTTATGAGGAAAGCAATCTGCGTATTTTTTTCTTCTGTTAAAAGGAAACTCAAGACCTGATTAAATCCTGTCGGGTTTTTGACCAGTATGACCTTTATGTTTTTTCCATGGGTTGATATGGTTTCCATTCTTCCAAAGCCACATTCAAAATTTTCCAAGGCTTCAACAAGGTTTGCGGCAGGTAAGCCCAGTACCGATCCGCAGGCAGCGGCGGCCAATGCGTTATAAATGTTGTAAAGCCCCGGGAGATTGATTTTAGCCTGTAACATTGTGCTTTCATCTTGATTTTGACCGGAGTTTACCGAAAAGAGTATATTTGAATAGGAAGTGTTGAGTTCTTCAACCTTAACACAGGTAACTCCGGTGTCAGGACGTCGGTATCCGCACGAACTGCAAGCAAAATTTCCAAGGTGCCCGTATACATGGCTTTCATAGTCGTATTTGGTTTTGCAGTAAATACAGAACATGGCATCCGAGTTGACTTGTTTTTCTTTTGACTGATATGCATTGGTGTCAAAGCCGTAGTTTGTTACTTGCTTGTCGGTATCTTTGCCAAGAGAAGCACATAACGAGTCATCCGCATTTAATACAAGCATGGTTTTGCCGGACTTTTTAATTCCGGATCTTACGCTATTTAAAGTAGAATATAATTCACCATAACGATCCAACTGGTCTCTGAAAAAGTTTGTAACCACGAGAACATCAGGCTCTATATAGTCGGATACAACATTAAAAGCAGCTTCATCAATTTCAATAAGGGCTATTGGAGCCTTTCCTTTTCCGTGTATGTCGACGGAATCAATAAAAGTAGTGATAATGCCGCCAAAAAGATTTGCTCCGGATTTGTTTGTGATATAATTCATGCCGTTTACTTTAAGAATTTCACCGATAATCCTTGTGGTGGTGGTTTTGCCGTTTGTTCCGGTAACCATTATTGTTTTAAAATCCCTGGCAATAACTTTTACAACATCGGGATAAAGTTTTCTGGCAATTTTTCCCGGTAGTGTGGTACCCCCACTCTTAAATACTCTTAAAATCGATATCATTATTTTGGTAATTATTATGGTAAAAGTAAGTCTAAGATTCATAACAGCCCCTGTTTCCTTATTATAATATTTTTACATTATAACATAAAGGTTTTATGTTTGTACAAGTTTTTTATAGGAAAGTATTCCCATTAAAAAAACATTGATACACATATTTTTAAGTGATAAAATGTTGAGGATAAATATGAACAACTTAATTGGGAAATATATTTTTTGGTTGTTTATATATAGAAAGGAATGTGCCAATAGCTTTTTACACTCAGGTGGGTGTGAAATAGGACCAAGACCTATAGACTTACATATAAAAGCTATTAAGCAGATGGGCGTCAAGGTGCACGATGCTCTCCACGGATTTATATACTGTGAGGCTGAAAAGCTTAAGGGTGCTGATATACAGCTTGACTTTCCAAGTGTGGGTGCAACCGAAAATATAATGCTGGCTGCTGTGTTTGCAGAAGGTGATACAACAATCAGGCATGCTGCAAGAGAACCTGAGATTGTAGACCTTCAGAAGTTTCTTATCGGTATGGGAGTTGAAGTGACCGGGGCCGGTACCAGTGTCATCAGAATAAGAGGCAGCTGTAATAGGTTACAGGATGTTGAGCATACCGTTATTCCAGACAGAATAGTCGCAGGTACATATTTAATAGCAGCCGGAATTACCGGCGGAGATATTAACTTAAAAAACGTTTCGGCAGAGCATATAATTCCTGTTATAAGTTATTTGAGGGAATGTGGCTGTCGTATTAATACAAAAAAGACTACAATGCACATTTCTGGGCCAACAAGGCCTAGAGCAATTGATATAATAAGAACCTTGCCCTATCCCGGATTTCCAACGGATATGCAGTCGCAGTTTATTTCGCTGCTTTCCATTGCCCGGGGAACAAGTATTTTTGTTGAGACTATTTTTGAGAACAGATACAAGCATGTTGAAGAGCTACTGAGAATGGGGGCAAACATCAAGCTTGAAGGACGTCTTGCTGTAATAAAAGGAGTAAGGGAGCTTACCGGAGCGACTGTTGTTGCAAGAGACTTAAGAGGAGGAGCTGCACTCGTACTGGCCGGCCTTGTGGCTGAAGGTAAAACGGTAATCAGCGGTATCAAGCATATAGACAGGGGATATGAAAATATTGAAGAAAAGTTGTCCAAAGTCGGAGCCTTAATTATCAGAGAAGAATAAAGGGGTTAGTGCTTTGAGAGATAAGAGAGTAAAGAATATTAGTGAAACTCCAAAGGAAATAAGTGGGAAATATAAGAGGAAAGCATCGAAAAAGCGAAAGAGAGCATTAAAGTTCGTAAAATATCTTTTATTAACGGTATTGAGCATTGGAACTTTAGTGCTCCTTGCGCTGTCACCATTATTTAACATTAAATGGATTGAAGTTTCCGGAAATAATCATTATAATGATACTGAAATAATTGAAGCAACAGATATAATAATGGGCAATAATTGGTTCAGAATGAATGGACTTGATTTTAAAAGCATATTATTATTTAGATCAATTCAATCAGAAGAGAGAATAAAAGAAAATTGTTATTATATAAAGAAAGTTGTTGTCAGATTGGGGTTCCCCAATGGTGCCAACATAATTATTACCGAGAGGGAGCCGGCAGCCGTTACTCCCTATGACAACGCAAATTTGCTTGTAGATAGGGAGGGGTATATTCTGGATCTTAAGCAAGATGTTTCGGAATATAACTTGCCTAGTGTTCAAGGTCTGACCTTTGACAACTGTGAATTGGGACAAGTTGTCAATGCAGAAGACAAAAAGAAACTGGATGTGTTTTACAAGGTTCTTGAAGAGATTATAAAGGTTGACAATGATAAAGTTTATGACAGCAGTAAAGCAATATATAAACATGTAAATTATGTTGATGTTTCTGATTTGGACAATGTGGGAATTTCCCTTGATATGAGGGTTCGGGTTAACCTTGGAAACTATAAAAAGATTGGAAGTTACAGATTGAGTTTTTTAAGAGAAGTATTTTTCAATAAATTAGAGGAGACGGATAAAGGGTATCTGGATTTTACAAACGGTGACAGACCTAATTTTATTCCGGATAAATAGGAGGATTTTTTATGTTACCTTTACTTGGGTTGATTATTGGTATTGTATTGGGGATTTTTATTCCGATTGACATTCCGCCGGCTTATTCAAATTATGTAGCTATTGCCATACTTGCGGCTTTAGACTCAGTTTTTGGAGGCGCATTGTCAACACTTCAGAAAAGGTTTGATTTGAGTGTGTTTCTTACAGGTTTTTTCGGAAATGCCATATTGGCCGCGATACTTGCTTACATAGGTGACAAGCTTGGCATACAGTTATATCTGGCCGCTGTATTTGCTTTTGGTAACAGGTTGTTCTTAAATTTTGCAATTATTCGTAGAATACTATTGAATAAATATTCAAAAAAAGATAATATAATAAATAATACTGAAAGTTAATGTTTAACTTATCGAAGGGGTAAATATTTCGCGATTTTTTTGAAATGATTTACCGGTAAATATACCTCAAGTGTTTATTCTAAAGGTACTCATAAGTTCGAATTAATATATTATAACTGGTGATATAAAGCTGTACCTGAAAGGTTCATGTCTTTAATTACGGGAGGTTTACATAAGTGGATAATATTATTGGTTGTGTTGATATAGGATCATCAAAAATATGTACAATAATTGTCAGAGCTAGTAAGACCGGTGAGATAGAAGTGCTTGGAAAGGCTATGGAAATATGTAATGGTATAAAAAAAGGTATAATTGTTGATATAGAAAGTACGGCAAATTCAATAAGAAATTGTGTTGAAAGGGCTCAGGCTCTTGCAAATATTGAAATAGACTCTGCCTATGTAAATATAATGGGGATACATGCCAGTATAATACATAATAGAAGCAGTGTGAGCATTTCCAACGAAGATAAGGAAATTACCAGAGAAGATGTTGAGCGGGTTTTACAGGGAGCAGAGAATGTAAAGCTTCCTGAAGATCGTCAGGTTATAGATGTAATACCAATGCAGTATATTGTCGATGGTTACGACGAAATAGTTGATCCTGTCGGAATGTCCGGGGTTAAGCTGGAAGTTGAAGCGGATGTTATTGCCGGAAAGATTACTTTTGTTCAAAATATATTGAAGAGTATGGAAAAAGCTGGTTTAAGGGTAAATGGTTTTATTGTGGAAGCTTTGGCAGCAGCAGAAATAGCACTTACTCCGGAAGAAAAGGATATGGGTGTTATAATGATTGATATTGGTGGTAGTATTACCAATGTATCGGTTATAAAGAATAAGCGTTTAATGTTTTTTGACGCTATTTCAGTGGGAGGAGACCATATTACAAATGATATTTCCATTGGCTTGAGAATTCCCCACACTGAGGCTGAAAAACTCAAACGTGAATATGAGCTTGCCCTTACGTCGCTTATAAAAAATGACCATGAGATTACGGTTAATGAAATAAATGAAAACAGGAAACGGAACATAAAAGTTTCGGAAGTAATAGAGATAATAGAAGCAAGGGTGCAGGAGATATTTACTCTTTGCAAGGACCAGCTTAAAGAGGCTAATGTCTTTGAAGGCTATGGAAGAGGTATTGTGCTTTCGGGCGGAGGTATTTCCTATATTGACGGAAATATGCAACTTGCCTATGAAGTGTTTGATTTGCCTGTTAGAGTTGCAACATATAAGCTTTCTAATTTAACAAAACCTGAGTTTCTAATTTCATCCGGTTCTGCAAAATATGTTGTAAGCAGATTTGGAAATAGTGACACCGGTTGTGAAGTGAAAAAACATAAAAAAAATAAGAATAAAAAGATGGGTGGTTTCTTAAAAAAGTTAGCCGGCCTTTTTAATGGTTTGTTTTAACATATTAGTTCTAATTTTCGTTGTACAATTATAGTAAATTAGTTTATAATTGACCTATAAATCCTTGGCCAGAAAGTTATGCTATTGTTTTAAATCTTGTTAAAACATTCTTGCACAAATCCGAATATTAAGATATTATTAAATATTGAAAGAATAGAAATGACAAATGTAACTGATGAAACTAACTATAAATGTTATAAAGAGCATTTCGGTAAACAGAGTTTGTCTGGTAGTGATGTGGATTACAAAAGAATAAGGAGGGACTTACATTGTTGGAATTTGATATCGATATTGAACAATTTGCCCAGATAAGAGTTATAGGTGTTGGTGGCGGCGGTAACAATGCTGTTAATAGAATGATAACTGCAGGACTTCGTGGTGTTGAATTCATAGCTGTTAATACTGATAAACAGGCTTTATTTTTGTCAAAGGCAAATACTAAAATCCAGATAGGGGACAAGCTTACAAGAGGTCTTGGAGCTGGTGCAAACCCTGAAATCGGAGAAAAGGCTGCAAATGAAAGCAAGGACGAAATAGCCCAGGCAATAAAGGGTTCGGATATGGTTTTTGTCACTGCCGGAATGGGTGGAGGTACGGGAACAGGTGCTGCTCCTGTAGTTGCTTCAGTGGCAAAAGAAATGGGAATACTCACAGTTGGAGTTGTGACAAAGCCTTTTATGTTTGAGGGAAGAAAAAGAATGCAGCATGCTGAGAGAGGTGTTGAAACTCTCAAAGGAGTAGTTGATACATTGGTTACAATACCCAATGACAGATTACTTCAGGTGGCTGAAAAGAAGACATCTATCGTGGATGCCTTCAGAATTGCAGATGATGTGTTAAGACAAGGTGTTCAGGGTATATCTGACCTTATAGCGGTACCAGGTCTTGTAAACCTTGACTTTGCAGATGTTAAGACTATTATGTTGGATACGGGTCTTGCACATATGGGAATAGGTAGAGCATCCGGTGAAAACAGGGCGGAAGAAGCTGCGAGGCAAGCTATCTTAAGTCCATTGCTCGAAACTTCCATTGAAGGTGCGAGAGGAGTTCTCTTAAATATTACAGGAGGACCTGATCTTGGTCTGTTTGAGGTTAATACAGCTGCTGAACTTGTACAGAAATCGGCAGATCCTGATGCAAATATTATCTTTGGTGCGGTAATAGACGAGAATTTAAAAGATGAACTTTTAATTACCGTAATAGCGACGGGATTTGACAAGGTTCCTGTTATAAGGAAGCCTGAAAAAGTTGTAGAGAAGGCTGTGGTGTCAAACGCAAGGCCTGTGGAGAGAGTTGCAGAACCTCAGCCGGTATCCGACGAACTTGAGATTCCGACTTTCTTAAGAAGAAATAGATTTAAATAAGTTATAATACCCTTAGGTTTTTATAGTAAGAAGCTCTAAAGTATAATAATATGCTTTAGGGCTTTTTTCGTTTTGCTTTTTTGTCAAACAAAAATTTTTTTCTACAGGCAGGTTTGACAAATTATATGTAAATTAATTTGTATAATTAATAATAAATATACATGCTTATGCATATATGTTAATAAGGTATGCATTTAGTTTAAGTGTTATGTAATATGGGTCAAGGTATAGCAAAGAGAAAGAATAAGGGGGTAAAAAAGTGGAGATATTTATCGATATACTGATATTGGAAAATATAGTGATGAACTATTTGATTTTGCTTATGACAGCTAAGTTTTCTAAAAACAAAATATCTCATCTGAAGCTTTTTATAGGTGCCACTGTAGGTGCGCTTTATGTTGCTTTCCTTATAATTTTTCCCAACCTAAAGGGGTATTATACCACACTTGCAAAAATAGCCCTTTCCTTTGCTATTGTGGCGATTTCCTTTTCCTTTGAGAGGTTTGTTGCATTTTTCCGAACCCTTGCAAGCTTTTATATCTCCACCTTTATTTTTGCCGGAGCGGGTTTTGCCTTCCTGTATTTTAACCAGAGCGGAGGATTCGTAAGAAACGGATTCTTCTATGTATATTGGAATTCGAAGTGGACAGTGATGGTTTTAGGAGTTATAACGGCGGGAATTATAGTTAAAATATTCTGGGATATCATACAGCATAAGCTTGTAAAAGACAGGCTTTTGATTCCCCTTAAGATTGCATTTGAAAACGGGATAATAGATCTGCCGGCATTGGTGGATACAGGTAACGCACTGTATGATCCACTGACCCAAGTGCCGGTAGTAGTTGTTGAATTCAAGGCAATAAAAAGTATTTTACCTGTTGAGATACAGAACATATTTGAAGAATCAAGAGAGAATGATTTGGTTTGTGTAACCAAAATTGTTTCGGATTCCAACTGGTTTTCAAGGTTCAGGCTTATTCCATTCACATCCCTTGGAAAGGAGAATGGAATGCTGATTGGATTTAAGCCGGATTATATAGAGGTTGGAGATAAATCAGACAAAAAGGGGGTAACTGACGTGATTATCGGTATATATAACAGGGCGCTTTCTAAAAGTGAGAACTATAATGCTCTTCTAGGTCCGGAATTGGTGTGAAAATGATATTACAAGGACAAATTGAATTTTCACGATAATGAATCAAAGAAATTGAAGTGGGATGCAAAATCTTTATTGCGTTCAATATAGTCAATAATATCAATTGAAAGGAGAAAGCATAATGTTTCTTTTTAGGAAGGTAAGACTTTTTTTCTGGATAAAGTATATCAATCTTTTGGAGAAGTTAAAGATACATAGATATTTTCCGGTACATTATATTGGAGGTAGTGAGGCCCTGCCTCCTCCCCTTAGCAACGATGAGGAAAGTTATTTGTTAAACAAGCTGGAAAAGAGTGATTATGGGGTAAAAACGATTTTGATAGAAAGAAACTTACGATTGGTAGTATATATTGCCCGTAAGTTTGAAAATACAGGTGTGGGAGTGGAAGACCTTGTTTCGATAGGCACTATCGGATTGATAAAAGCTATAAATACCTTCAATCCGAGCAAGAACATCAAACTTGCTACCTATGCCTCACGATGCATTGAGAATGAAATTCTTATGTATTTGAGGAGAAACAACAGGATGAAGACTGAAATTTCCATTGATGAACCTTTAAATATCGATTGGGATGGAAATGAATTGCTCCTTTCAGATATTTTAGGTACCGAGAATGATTTGATACATAGAAGCATTGAAGACGAGGTGGATAAGGAGCTCCTTAATACTGCAATGAAGAAGCTTTCCTTAAGAGAGAAGAAAATTATGGAGTTAAGGTTTGGCCTTTCAAATGGCGGAGTGGAAAAAACACAGAAAGAAGTTGCCGATATGCTCGGCATTTCCCAGTCATATATATCAAGATTGGAGAAAAAAATCATATGCAGACTGAAAAAGGAAATAAGTAGGATGATATAATAAATGTAATAAATTAACAATAAAAAATGAGGCTAGTTTTCGCAATAATTAAGAACCTTGTCAAGGAGTTTTGTGAAAATTTTGTGACCTTTTTTACAGTATAAAAATGACCTCCATGGCAATAATGATACTGACTTCAATTTACTGCCGGGAGGTTTTTCTATGCTAATCAATAAAGTTGAAATATGCGGTGTGAACACATCAAAATTACCAGTTTTGTCTAACGACCAGAAGAAAGTTCTCTTTGAGCGGATGCACAAAGGTGACACAACAGCTAGAGAGGAATTTATACGAGGTAATTTAAGACTTGTACTTAGTGTTATACAAAGGTTTAACAACAGAGGAGAATATGTGGACGACCTTTTTCAGGTTGGTTGTATAGGCCTTATAAAAGCAATAGATAACTTTGATGTAACACAAAATGTTAAGTTTTCTACCTATGCAGTTCCTATGATTATCGGTGAGATTCGAAGATATCTTCGTGACAATAATTCAATACGTGTCAGCCGGTCATTGAGGGATATTGCGTACAAGGCCCTCCAGGCAAAAGAGCGGTTAACAAACAAAAATTCGAAGGAGCCGACTGTTGATGATATTTCAAAGGAGTTAGGAATTCCTAAGGAAGATATTGTATTTGCTCTAGATGCAATACAGGATCCCATATCTTTGTTTGAATCGGTTTATCATGATGGTGGTGATGCAATATATGTTATGGATCAGGTTAAGGATGAAAAAAATCATGATGAAAACTGGTTGGAAGGTATTGCATTAAATGAAGCTATGCGTAAACTCAATGACAGAGAAAAACTCATACTCAATTTGAGGTTTTTTGATGGGAGAACACAAATGGAAGTGGCTGAAGAAATAGGAATCTCACAGGCACAGGTTTCAAGACTTGAAAAAACAGCGCTTATGCATATGAGGAAGTATATTTAGCATGTGTAAATATACCTTACACTACTTCAGGAAAAAACCAGGGAAACAACTGATTTAAAGGAAGATCCATTAAACAGTTGATACCTGGTTTTTTCATATGGATGGCAGAAATTTCATATACTATATGTAGATTCGACTTTAGTGTTCGTTATCTAAATAAGAATAAGACAATCGCAAAATTTGAGGTGCTGTTTATGAATAGAACATCGGATTTCAGGCAAAAGGAAGTTATAAATATTTCGGATGGAAGAAGGCTTGGGTTTGTTTGTGATGTGGAAATCAATCTTGAGACTGGGAGATTAGATGCAATTGTTATTCCGGGGGAGGGAAGATTTTTTGGATTATTTGGTAAGGATGGTGATTATGTTATACCTTGGAGCAAAATCAAGAAAATAGGCGAAGATATAATACTGGTAGAATTTGATGAACGAAATGCAAAAAGACATTTTGAATAAGAAATAGATGAAATATTGCTTCAGAAAGCTTGTTTTATATTTATAAAAATTATATTATAATATAAACGAAAGTAAGTATCGCAACAAATGCTGAAATCAAAGCAGATAGTCCCGTTGCGATAAACATTTGAACTATATCTTCTCAATAAAAGTGTATTATAACACTTATGCAATAAGTCTTTGATGTACGAACATAGCTTTTTTAAAAGAATAGTATATGATGAATTCCGGAGCAAGTACCGGGAAGTGGAGGTACAATATGAAATGTCCGTATTGCGGTTTTGTTGAAGACAAGGTTATTGACTCGAGACCGACTGATGAGGCATCCGCTATCAGAAGGCGAAGAGAGTGTTCTAAGTGCCTCAGAAGGTTTACAACATATGAGAAGGTAGAGAGCTTACCCTTAATGGTTATCAAGAAGGATAAAACCAGAGAGCCTTTTGACAGGGACAAACTGTTAAACGGTCTTCTCAGAGCTTGTGAGAAAAGGCCTGTCTCTATTAACGACCTCGAGCTGCTTGTGGATGGTGTTGAAACACAGCTCCATAACTCTCTTCAAAGGGAGGTTACTTCTCAGGTTATAGGTGAAATGGTTATGGAAAGACTTAAAGGTATGGATGAGGTATCCTATGTCAGATTTGCCTCTGTGTACAGGCAATTTAAAGATATAAATACTTTTATGGATGAGCTGCATAAATTGCTCAAAGACAAATAGAATAGTTACGGTGAAATGAGTGATTTCAAAAGATGAATGAAGTTTTCGAAAAAAACTTAAGACTGCTAAAAAAGCACCAACCAGAGCTCTATTCAAAATTGAACAGTTACCTTAAAGGTTCTTACGTTCCAAAGGATAAATCTGTGGAACGTATTCTTCTCGCAAATCATGAGGATTTAGTTATCAATATTATGGTCAGATCCGGCGGAAGGGATTTTGTGCTTTGCGACCATGAAGACCCCATAAGCGAGGCTTATGCATGGATTGACAGATATGTGGATCCCGGCAATAAAATTGATATTGTATTTGGAATAGGAATGGCATTTCATCTTGAAGTCTTGATAACAAGTTTTGGCAGTAAAAGAATATTGATAATAGAACCTAATATTGAGCTGTTTTATCAGATACTTTGCGTTAGAAATCTTGATTTTTTGATTGAAAAGTCTGAGATTATGGTAGATGAAGACTATGACACGATTCTTAATAAGATCAACACTTTCTTCTGGGATACGGGGGAGGGCGCTATACAATTTGAGCCTTTTGAGGTATATGCCGAGTTGTTTCCTAAAATGTGGGATGATTTGAGAGACAAATTTGTAAAAATGGCTCAAAGCTTTACCGTTGATATTGCCACCAGAAGGAAATTTGGTGAGTTGTGGATTCATAACAATATAAAAAATCTTAGTTTTATAAGTGGGGCTTCCGATGCCGGCCAACTAATCGGCAAGTTTAAGGGAGTGCCCGGAATTCTTGTGTCGGCAGGACCTTCCCTTAAGAAAAATGTTCATCTGTTAAAAGAACTTGGGCAGAAGTGTGTCATTATGGCTGCCGGTACAGCTGTTACTGTCCTTCAGGATTTTGGAGTGACGCCTCATTTTATGATGGGTATAGATGCTAATGAAGCTGAGGGGAAGATACATGAAAGTGTTTCAAATAAAGGAATATATTTTTTGTATTCAAATCAGGTGTCTACCAACTCATTGAAGAAATATGAAGGCCCAAAGTTTCTTATGAATTACCACGTGGACTTGTATACCAACGAGTTTTTACGGTTTTCAAAAATTAAATCGGACTTTTTTTTAAGCGGTCCTTCAGTTGCAAATACATGTTTTGATATGCTTAATAAAATGGGATGCGACCCCATAATATTGGTTGGACAAGATCTGGCGTTCACTTATGGAAGCAATTATGCAAATCAGGAACCGGGTGCGGTTATAAGTTCGACAGGTGAAAATAAAGGCATGTATGTGCCGGCTGAAGATATTTATGGCAATGCTGTATATACAATACCTGCTTATCTTGCCATGAGAAACTGGTTTGAGGGGTACTTTGAAAAGTTGGCCGGCAAGGTGGAAATTATTAATGCAACGGAGGGTGGCCTGAATATAGAGTTTTCCAGAAATGAAAGTCTTGCCGCTGTAATGGAGACTTATAAATTTAAACAGCAGGATATTGAAGAACGTATCAAAGAGATTTACAGAGAAGGCAGATTTAAAGACACAATTAATGATGACCTTCAATCTTATTTAAGATATGTGTTGGGAGAGGTAGACAAGCTTGAGACACTTTCAAAAAAGCAGCTTGAACTGGTAAAATTGGTGGAGAATGATGGTTGTGATCCCAAAAAGAATAGCCGCGAATACGAAAGAGTGCTCAACTCAATAAATGATATCTCCGGGAAGGTTGTTGATTCACCTATTTATGCATCTTTATTGAGAAACTTGATAGAAATTGATTTTTATCTGATTAAAGCCGAGGTGGACAGGGCAACAAAGGCATTGACGGATTATAGGGATATAAAGGCCGTGTTTACAAATGCAATTATTGGGCAGAACCGTATTTTAGGTGAGAGCCTTTCAAAAATTAAAGCTTTTATTAGTGAGTCTGAAAAGAATATCCTGAGTTCCGGTTTTGGACGGCAATAAATGAATTGTAGTTTTTATACGCCCATTAAAACAAGCAGATTTTGACAGACAATTAACATTATGCTAAAATTTAAATGTGAACTTATAATTATATATTCTCTTGGATACAAAAATTAGGTTTTGGTGCAATGGGGGATCATAATGACAAATAGAATAAAAGATTTTCTTGCTTTTATATTTTATGCTTTCTTTGCAGTATGTTTTTCTTATCTTCTTACAAATATTCTACTTAAAAATTCAGAGCACAACTATAAAAGGCTGACTTTATCGGTTTGTATTTTAATAACTGTTTTCTTGCTTACCCTTATCTATAAAGTGTTTGCGAAGCATGAAGCTTTTTTATGTAAGAATTATAAGCCGATATTGGTAACGTTTTTAGCTGTTATGATGGTACTTCAGGTATCCTTTGGATTACTGCTTAGATTCAAACCGGACTTTGATATGGAATCAGTATATCAGGGAGCAATTGATTGGGTGCAGACAGGAAGTTTTTCAAAGTACTACGATTACTATTATTACTTTCCTAATAATTTGGGCTCAATGGGATTTTTATATTTCTTTTTTAAAGTTGCATCTCTCTTTGGCATCAAAGACTTTTTCAATGCAGGTATGTTTCTGAATTCAATCTTGTCAGTTTCTATGATGTTTGTGGTATTCCTGACCTGTAAACGACTTTTAGGTATCAAGCAGGCTGTATTTTCCTTATTGCTGTTTGCTGTCAGCCTACCCTTTTATTTTATTGCACCGGTCTTTTATACCGATGCACTGTCAATGCTTTTTCCGGTACTGTTTTATTATCTTTATCTTATATGGAAAGACGCTTCCGACCTGAAAAAGCAGTGTCTTATAGTCTTATTGATGGGTGTTGTAGCGTCTATAGGAATGCAAGTGAAGTTTACAGTGGTTGTAATGGTTATTGCTGTTACTATAGACATGATATTTAATGTAAATTGGAAAAAGTGCGTTTTCGCAATCACAGGAATTTATGTTATTATTTTCATTTGTTTTGCCGCTTTCAATGGGTATATATATACCTACCATTTGGATAAGGAGCAGGCAAGGCAACAAAATGATCCTTACACCCATTGGATGATGATGGGACTAAAAGGTACAGGAGGATATAATCCTGATGATTACAACTTTACCAGATCATTCGCAGACCCTGATGAGCGTAAAAAAGCTAATATTGAAGAAATTAAAAAACGTATTGCGGATTATGGGCCTGATGGCATGTTTGATTTTTTGACAAAGAAAGGCGTAAAGAATTTTGGAGATGGAACTCTTGGTCTTGATGATTTTCTGTCAGACAGGCAAGATAGAAATTTCCTACACAAATTTGTCATACCAGATGGCGAAAAGTATGATTTATACAGGCATATCTGTGAAGCAGTTCAATTTTCACTAATGATTTTTATGGTCTTTCCTGCCCTGCAATATATATTTGGTGCAATAAACAACCCAAGAAAGAAAGAAAGCCTGACTTCAAAAGGGGGAAAGCCGGCAAAATACACAGGTTTAGCTCCGTTGTTAGGAGTGTTTGGGATATTTATTTTTCTGCTTGCTTGGGAGGCCAACAGGCGGTATTTTTCAAATTTTTTTCCGGTTATAATTGTTTGTGCTGTTTTAGGAATTGATTATTTTTGTATGCTTATTGGAAGTGTAGCCAACGTTGTAAAGCAGGGAGTAAATAAAACAGTAAAACGCTCTGCTGTGTAGTAACAAGAATTGCAGTTTATAGGATACTAAAAATTTGTAAATTTACGTATAATTATCTTAATGAAAACTTTATTTTGAGGGGTGTTTAATATGAAAAGTATAAAACCTGGACGTGGGCCGGCGGGTATGACCTTTTTGGGATCGATTTTTGCAATAATTTTTGGAGTGTTCTGGACAATTATGGCGTTTTCTATAACATCAGGTTCACCTTTTGGTATAATTGGTACGATTTTTCCTTTGTTCGGAATTATTTTTGTCATTATGGGTGTGATTCAGGCAGTATATAATTTCCAAAATGCAACAGGTAAGGACAGGTACTCGATTTATGATATTACAGACTCCCAGGAAGAGGGAGACCCAATTGATAGTTGGATAAAAGGAAGAAATGATGAGGATGAAGAAATAGGAAGTACTCAGCAATCTATAGAAAGTGGGGCAAATTATTGTCCTTACTGCGGAGCACAATTAAAAAATGAATATTCCTTTTGTCCAATATGTGGAAAACAGATTAATTAGTGTGTTTTATAGGCTAAAATTATATAGAGAATATCTTAAGGGGTTATAGAAACATGAAAGAAGATTATGTAAAAATAGCAAAAGCAAAAAATGTGCTCTTAATGATTGCCAATGGAATAGATCCGACTAATGCCAAGCGCATTGAGACCACAGAATTTTTGCATGATGAAAGAATTAAGCGGTGTTTTATATATGTGGCAGAAATATTAGGAAGAAATATAAGAGATGCGGAAAATGATAATAAAAAATTCATAATGACTGATGAGGAGCGGGCAAGAGTAATCTTACCAGAAGGAAAGATTGGGGTTATGCAGTTTGTTAAGTGTGTTAACACATTTGTTGACTTATCTAAAAGTAAGAAACTTACTGCTGTTAGCCTTAACAAACAGTTGAAAAGACTAGGGATTTTAAGCGAGCAAGTTACAGAGAAGGGCAATACCAGAACTGTGGTAAATGAAAAATCCAAGGATTATGGTATCGAGACCGAAACAAAGGTATATAAAAACCGTTCCTATGATATGATACTGTTCAATGATGTGGGGAAAAAGTATTTGCTTGATAATCTGCAAGCTATAATGGAGAATGAAGAGCAGGAGTAGAATATGATTTAAGAAAAGAGGATGGACTTTATGTCCCTCCTCTTTTACAGGTTTAAGGTGTATATATTTTTTTCTTTTAGCTTATATTAATAGTTAAGAGCTGTGCTGTTAAAGTGTTTTGCTACTATCAACACATCTTCCAAGTTTATGGCGCCATCTAGATTCAAGTCGAGTTGTTCAGAGTAGTTTGCCTCTCCTTTGACATAGTTGAAGTGTTTGCATAATTCAATGATGTCTGACATATTGACTGCACCGTCTTGAACTCCGTCAATTTCAAGGTCACCCGCCCATAAAAGTATGGGGTTTTCAGAAGTGGATAACTCTACATCGGTATCTACCGTGAAATTTTCTATCTCCCGGGTGAGATAATTGGTTTTGCTGATTTTAATGTTATATGTACCGGCAGGCACGTCCCTAATTTCAAAATAACCTTTTTCATCTGTAATAGCTGAAAAGGATGAAATGATATTAAATCCTGAGTATACATCTGATATTGTTGCAGTAAGGTTCGGTTTGATATATCCCCTCAGTGTATATTTGTTTGAAGTGCTTTTAATTGTAACTGTGCCGGGACAAACTGTTGTAGGTAAAGGCTCGAGTTGTTGATTGCCGACAATGGTATTTTGTAAATCGATAGTAGTTGTATCCTCATCGGTAGACAATACATTAAAAACAAGGTTTATCAGTAATCCATCTTCAGTGATATCATAACCTGATGCCATTAAAAAGTTTATTGACAGCAATTTTAATACTCCATCGGATTCTTTGGTGATTCCAAAGGTTACGCTGGGATATGGAATAATTTCACCTAATTCATGTGACACAAATTCCAATTTGGTGGGGTCATAAATGACTTCCATAGAAAATACCGGTATTGTATTTGGTGAAACATACTGAAAGTATATAGGTACAATTACCTGCTCACCTACATTTGCCTCAACAGAATCTATGAGGATTTTAAAATCAGACTGGGTTGAACCTGTAATAACATTGAAGTCGCCTAATTGTGCAGATGCTGAGCTGGAAGATGTTGGAAAAACAAAAAGCAGAGTAGCAAAAACTACCATAAAATTGATAAACCTTTTCATAAATTAATTCCTCCCCTATGGAATCTTGTGGTAAAATATATTTTGATTAGGGTGTGCGTTGTGGTATAGAAAAAATTTGATTTGTTCCAAATAATTACTAAATTCTGTATACTTGTATTTATATTTTATAATTTTAGTTTTGAATTGTCAAAAATATTATAAATTTTGTCGTAAATACCATGAACAATTTGATTACGTTCGAAAGTGTGGTACAATTGATGCATGTAGATAAAGAGAATATAAATAACTAATATTTATTTTGGGAGGAGTATTTGGTATGAATTATTACATAATAACAGGTGCTTCTAGAGGATTAGGAGAAGCAATAGCGGAAAATCTTATTTCAAAGGACAATCATTTGTTCTGTATCTCAAGGAGGAGTAATGAAGACCTCATAACGAGGGCTGGGCTTAAGGATTGCAGGATCGATTTTTTCGAGTATGATTTTAACTTTTTGGAAGAAATCGATATGTTGGCCGAAACAATATTTGAAAGGATAAACTTTGCAAAGGCAGATTCCGTTTGCCTTATTAATAATGCGGGAGTAGTAAAACCTGTGAAGCCAATAGGTAAATTTCCGAGCTTTGAAATCATAAGCAATATGAATGTGAACCTGATTGCGCCAATGGTTCTGGTATCGGAATTTTTAAGGCGTACAGAAGAGGCTTCCTTTGAGAGGAAAATTGTAAATATATCCTCCGGGGCTGCTAAAAAACCATATTACGGATGGGGCGCCTATTGTAGCTCAAAAGCCGCAATGAACATGTTTACCGGTTGTGTCGGACTTGAGCAAAAGAATAGTACCAATCCCGTAAAAATATTTGCTTTTGATCCGGGTATTATGGATACCGATATGCAAGGTGATATCAGACAAGCTGACCCAGAGGATTTTGAACAGATTGAAAGATTTATTAAATTTAAGGAAAATGGCGATTTGAAATCTCCTGATTTTGTTGCAAAAAAACTTTTGGATTTGATACATAATAATGGTACGGAAACAGGAATGATATATGATATCAAAGAACTACAGTAAAAAAAATTAAAAATTGTTAAAATGTCCTTTGACAAAGGCTTTAATTTGATATAAAATAGTAAAAATTTAATAGTATAGAAATTTAGGAGGATAAAAATGGCGTATATATACAATGACGTATCCAGAACATTTAGTGAATATCTTCTCATACCAAATTTAACAACTGAAAGATGTGTACCTGATAGGGTTGATCTGAGTACTCCTGTTGTAAAGTTCAAAAAGGGTGAAGAATGTGAGCTTAAGCTTAATGTCCCTATAGCATCAGCAATAATGCAGTCTGTATCAAATGATACACTTGCCATTGCATTGGCCAGATGCGGGGGAATATCCTTTATATATGGTTCTCAATCTATTGAGAGTCAGGTTGAAATGGTAAAGAAAGTTAAGAAGTATAAGTCAGGCTTTGTTGTCAGTGATTCAAATCTTAGAGTGGATAATACTCTTAAGGATGTTCTTGACTTAAAGAGCAGAATGGGTCATTCCACCGTTGCCGTTACAGAAGATGGTACTTCAACAGGAAAGCTGTTGGGGATAGTAACAAGCAGAGACTACAGGGTTAGCCGTACTTCACTTGATAAAAAAGTCGGAGATTTTATGACGCCATTCTCAAAATTAATAGTCGGAAAATTGGGAATATCCCTAAGCGAAGCAAATGATATCATATGGGAAAACAAGTTGAACTGTCTTCCTATAGTTGATAAGGATCAGATACTTCATTATTTTGTATTCAGAAAAGATTATGATGAACATAAGCAAAATCCTTATGAGTTACTTGATAAAAATAAGAGGCTTGCAATCGGAGCCGGTATTAATACCAGAGATTATCAGGAAAGAGTTCCTGCACTTGTTGAAGCAGGTGTTGATATTCTTTGTATAGATTCTTCCGATGGCTTCTCAGTGTGGCAAAAGAATACTCTTGAATATGTAAAAAACAATTTCAAGGGAATGAAGATAGGCGGAGGAAATGTTGTTGACAAGGAAGGCTTTTTATACCTTGCTGAGGCCGGAGCAGATTTTGTAAAGGTAGGAATCGGAGGCGGTTCCATCTGTATAACAAGAGAACAGAAAGGTATAGGTAGAGGTCAGGCTACTGCTGTTATTGAAGTGGCTAAAGCAAGAGATGAATATTTTGAAAAGACAGGTATCTATATACCTATTTGTTCAGATGGTGGTACAGTACATGATTACCACATTGTGCTGGCTTTGGCTATGGGTGCAGATTTTGTAATGATGGGTCGTTACTTTGCAAGATTTGACGAAAGCCCAACAAAGAAGGTAAAACGTGGAAATAGCTATGTTAAAGAGTACTGGGGTGAAGGTTCGAACAGGGCAAGAAACTGGCAGAGATATGATCTTGGAGAAAGCAACAGCCTTAAGTTTGAAGAAGGCGTAGACAGTTATGTTCCATATGCCGGTAAGTTGAAAGATAACCTTGAAGTTACTTTGAGCAAGGTTAAGTCCACCATGTCAAGCTGTGGCTCCGCATCAATTTCAGAGCTTCAAAAGACTGCACGCATAACTTTGGTATCTTCCGTAAGTATTATGGAAGGTGGAGCCCATGACGTAATATTAAAGGAAAATGAATATTAAGGAATAGTTTATTCCACTTTTAAAATACAATAAGAAAAAGGCTAAGTGAGTTTACAAATCGAGAGGGCTAAATGCCCTCAAGATTTTTGTCTAAACAAATTAAGAGGATTCCAAATATTTGTTGCCGGAGGTCTTTTTGTGAAGGGTTTAATTACCAAAATTAAGGGTTTGATTGAAAAATATAAAAGCTTTATACGATTTGCTATTGTAGGTGTAATAAACACATTGGTAACAATCATTGTTAATACTGTGTGTAATAATGTTTTTCATTTTCAATTGGAAGTAAGTTGGGTTATTGCTTATGCGGCAGGTGTCACAAACAGCTATATAATGAATAAACTGTGGACTTTTGAAAGTAAAGGTGGTAGTAAGGCTAAGACCACAACGGAGATGCTGCAGTTTATTGCAGTAAATCTTGTTTCACTTTTGGCAACCACAAAGGGATTGGGGTATTTTGTAAATAATCTTGGAATGGATAAGAATCTTGCTCAATTCCCTACAATAGTGATTTCTCAGTTTATTAATTACTTTGGATATAAATTTTGGGTTTTTAAAAAATAGGGTTTGTATTAGATTATTTAGCTGAAATATACAAGGAGGAAGACACATGGAAGATCCGAATATAAATGATGTTGAAAAAAGTGATGATGTGGAAAGTAAAGTCAGGTATTCTAATTTTATTCAGGACATTATTGATGAAGACCAGAAAACAAATAGATTTGGAAACAGGGTGCATACAAGATTTCCACCCGAGCCAAATGGTTACTTGCATATAGGTCATGCAAAGTCAATTTGCCTGAATTTTGGAATAGCTGCTCAAAATAAAGGGCTATGTAATTTGAGGTTTGATGACACCAATCCCAGCAAGGAAGAGGATGAATATGTGGAGTCCATAAAGACCGATGTAAGGTGGTTGGGCTTTGACTGGGAAGACAGGCTTTTTTATGCTTCAAATTACTTTGACAATTTGTATCAATACGCTGTTAAACTGATTGAAATGGGTAAAGCCTATGTCTGTGATCTTAATGCCAATCAAATCCGTGAATTCAGGGGAACCCTCAAAGAGCCCGGTAAGGAGAGCCCTTACAGGAACAGAACAATCGAAGAAAACCTTGATTTGTTTACCCGAATGAAAAACGGAGAGTTTGAAGATGGTTCAAGAGTGCTGAGGGCTAAGATTGACATGGCATCACCGAATCTAAATATGCGTGATCCTGTTATTTATAGAATAATGAGGGCTAATCATCACAGGACAGGGGACGATTGGTGCATATACCCTATGTATGATTTTGCGCATCCACTCTCTGACTCTATGGAAGGAATCACCCACTCAATTTGCACCCTTGAATTCGAGGACCATAGGCCATTATACAATTGGTTGCTTGAGACACTTGATGTGGAATGCAAATCGAGGCAGGTTGAATTTGCACGTTTAAACTTAAGTTATACGGTTATGAGCAAGAGGAAGCTTTTGCAGCTTGTTAAGGAAGGGCATGTAAGAGGTTGGGACGATCCTAGAATGCCCACAATATCTGGACTTAGAAGACGTGGGTATACACCGGAGTCCATCAGGGAATTCTGTGCGCGTATAGGAGTGGCAAAGGGCAATAGTATTGTTGACCTTGCTCTGCTTGAACATTGCATAAGGGAAGAATTGAATGCAAAAGCTACTCGCGTTATGGGTGTGCTGCGTCCACTGAAGTTGGTTATAGACAATTATGCAGAAGGACTTGTGGAAGAATTTGAAGTTCCAAACAATCCGGAAGATCCTGAAGCCGGCAACCGCAAGGTTCCCTTTACAAGTACAATTTATATTGATCAGGAAGATTTCTGTGAGAATCCTCCGAAGAAATACTTCCGTTTGGCTCCAGGCCAGGAAGTAAGACTAAAGAGTGCATATATAATAAAGTGTGAAAGCCTGGTAAAGGATGAAAAGACGGGTGAGGTAATTGAAGTTCACTGTTCTTATGATCCCGGCTCAAGGGGTGGAAATGCTCCTGATGGAAGAAAGGTAAAAGGCACCATCCACTGGGTATCGGCAGAGCATGCATTTGATGCAGAAGTCAGGTTGTATGATAATCTATTCAGCGACCCGAACCCCGGCGCAGATGAAGAGATTGACTTTTTGGAGCAGATAAATCCCAATTCATTGGAAGTATTGACTAATTGCAAGATGGAGCCAGGGTTAAAGAACGCAAAACCCGGAGATATGTATCAATTCCTAAGACTGGGATACTTCTGTGTTGACAGTGTTGACTCCAAGCCCGGTGAGCCGGTGTTTAACAGGACTGTGTCCTTGAAGGATACCTGGGCGAAGATTTCAAATAAGGAATAGAGTTTATTTATATAAAAAGCCTGCTGCGATGATATTACTTTCGCAGCAGGCTTTTTGGTATAAAAACTTAAAGGTTTGGCGTCTATTTGCTAAAGAACTCATAAACTCTTTCCCAGCTCTGGGTTTGACCGGGTGCAATATTAATGGCAACGAAAACTTCAGGACTTATAACGTGACCTTTACCCCAAACAGCAACCTTTTGAATCGGAAAATTGCTGATTTCCCTTACCCCAACTCCGGAGGGCTTGTGAAGGAGTTCCCATGTGTGATTCTCAACAGGTTTAAAGCCACCCGGAACGATATAAAAATCATTCTCCGGCTGTTTGTTCCAGCTTATTTCATTGCCGGATACATTGAGAACATCCGGTGTTTCATTGGATTCGGCAGAATAAGGAAACTTGAGTACATATTCTGGACCTGTAGGGTTATTGTCAATCGAAATGAAGTTGTGACAATATTCTTCAGTCTGAATTGGCTTGGAGCCTACATTTTTCAAGCTGTATTTAATGATCATTGCATTTTCTGCCACACTGACTTCTTTAATCATTTGAACAGCATAGCCATTGCAATTAACAGGTTCCAATTCAAAACGCACATGATCGGAATCAGCCTCAATTGTTACCGGATAGGGTGTTACTTCATATTTGTCAAAAAAGAAGTAATCGGATTCATCGGGACGTGTCAACAGACCTGTACCTAATTTGTGGAATTTTTCCCCGGGCTTGACCTCATCATAACCTACAGGCGTATGAATTCCAAATTCGTTGCAAAATCCGAATCCGCCGGAACCTTCCCCGGGTATTGGTGATTCAGGAGCACAAAATGTATGTTTTCCATCTAATACTACTTTAGTTATAAAACCTGTCCAATCAAAACGTGATCCGGTATATGAAGTTCCCGGATAGGCAATTTCTATTTCCAGTCTATTTCCTGAAATTTTTATTGCTTGTGCTTCACTAGACATAAATTATCCTCTCCCTTTGCATGCATTCATAGTATTTTACCATAGAAATAAAATTATAGAAATAAAAAAGTAACAAAAAAATAGACTGGTAAAGTTTAAAATGATAAAATAGTGTTATAGATATTCGGAAATACCATGAAACTAAAATAAAGCTTGTGATCATGAAAACGTAAAACTGCTTATATATTATGTTTATAGGATGGAAGGCGGGAAAAATCAGCATGAAATACAGAAAATTTGGCAATACGGGAATGGAAATATCACGATTGGGATTTGGCTGTATGAGACTTCCAACGATAAGGTTAAATGACAAGGAAGTAGTGGACGAAGATAAAACGCTAAAAATGATTAAAAGAGCTTATGAATTAGGCGTAAATTATTATGATACGGCGTATTTCTATCATGGAGGACAGAGCGAAATTGTATTGGGAAAAGCTTTGAAGGGTATAAGAGATAAGGTGTATGTTTCAACTAAAAGTCCGGGACACCTTATAAAGAAGCATGGGGATTACACAAAAATTCTGGAGGAACAACTTAGAAAGCTTGATATTGATTATATAGATGTCTATCATTTCCATGGTATAGGTTATGACAATTTCATCAGTTTGAATAAGCAGACACAGCACTTGGAGGAGGCCTATAAAGCAAAAGAACAGGGCTTGATAAAGCATATAAGCTTTTCCTTTCACGATGCTCCGGAAAACCTCATAAAACTTGTTGATCTTGGAGTGTTTGAATCGGTTTTATGCCAATATAATATTATAGACAGGAGTAATGAAGAGGCTATAAATTATGCAAAGTCAAAGGGACTTGGTGTTGTAATAATGGGACCTGTTGGAGGCGGAAGGGTTTCAGGGCTTCCTAAAGAGGTCTCCGCAAAGCTTGGGATTAACGTAAAGAGCAGTGCTGAAATGGCGCTAAGATTTGTATTTGCAAATCCCGGTGTGGATTGTGCCCTATCGGGTATGGGAAGCATGGAGATGGTTGAGGAAAACAGCCTTATTGCTTCAAATGATGAGCCTCTTTCAGAAAAGGAAGTTGCTGCAATAAATAAAATGATGGAGGAAAATAAAAAACTCGCGGATCTTTATTGTACAGGTTGTGAATATTGTATGCCATGTCCTGCTGAGGTTAATATATCCCATATATTCCAAATGATGAATTATTATAAAGTCTATGGAATAGAAGACTATTCCAGGGATGGATATGCAGAAATCGGCACAAATGAATGGGTAAAGGGAAAGAGAGCAGATGCCTGTATTGAATGCGGTGTTTGTGAAGCAAAATGTCCTCAGAAGTTGAAGATAAGGGATCAGCTTAAGGAGTGTCATAAAGCATTATCAAAAGCTTAATAACATTAATAAAAAAATAGAATATAAATAATAGAATATAAATAATAGAATATAAAGAATAGAAAAATATATAAAACATTTAAAAAATAAGAAAAAGTAAGGGATTAATATGAGTTTTAAAAAGGGAGATATTGTTACAGTAACCAATAAGCTTGAAGAATATGTGGGGACGGCTTTGGTTCTTTATAGGGATGACGAGCAGGTTGAACTAAAAATTATTGATGAGGTCATAAACTATGAAGACGTTCCGGAAGGAAGAGTGTTGCTTGGGTATGAAGCATACAATAGTATTTATGCCGTCTATTGTGATATTCTGAAGAAAGCTGACAAAGAAGGAGTTTTAAAGCTTAAGGTCAGTAAAACTTTTTCTGTTATAAACAGAAGGTTTTCAACAAGATATCCGGCATTCTTCAAGGTGGGAATTACTGATGGCTTAACTTCACAGGGATTTGACGGTGTGATAAGGAACATGAGTCTGAGGGGTTTTATGGTCAGCACCCATGTGGATCTGAATATAAATCATTTTGTAAAAATGAGTATAAAACTAGATAGTCGTACTGTTGATGTTAAGGCAAGAATTGCCAGAAAGAACGAGCAGAACGGAAGCTTTAATTATGGCATGTTTGCTGTTGATTTGGGGTATGATGAAAAGATTCTTATGAGGTCGGTTATCAAAGAACTTAAGGAGAAGAACAGAAAAATCTCCGAAAAGATTATTAAAGAATACATTGGTGAGGATGTATAAGAATAATTAAAAGATTCAGAACGCCCATGAGGATTGTAAATCACAGGGCGTTTTAGTTTATTTGTCTTTGTGTTTTCTGAGGCATTTTTAACGCGTTGGGAAAGTATACCTTATATTGTGAATAGTAATAATGTATGGTATGATTTTTTATGAAAAATAACAACGCAATCAGGAGGGACATAATTTTGGAAGAAAGATTTCAGTCCAACCCAAACATAATATACACTGAAAAAAACGGTGTTGAATACATCCGGTTTAACAGCCTTGATAAATATTCTGATAGGCTTATTCATGGCTTTACAACCAGAAGAGGTGGAGTTAGCGTTGGAGAGTACGAATCACTGAACATGGCCTTAAATAAAAAGGACAAAAGGGAAAATGTTGAAGAAAACTATAAAAGAATAGCTGAAGTTTTGGGTGTTGACACACAAAATATGGTTCTTTCAAATCAGGTTCATGACAATAAAATAAGGATTGTTGATGAAAATGACAGAGGCAAGGGGATTTACAGACAAAGTGATATTATTGGTATTGATGGCTTGATGACAAATGTTGCGGATGTGGCTCTTGTTACTTTTTATGCCGATTGCGTGCCGGTATTTTTGTTTGATCCGGTAAAGAAAGTTATATCACTTGTCCACTCGGGCTGGCGAAGCACACTGAAAGAAATTTCAAAGGAAGCTGTTATAAAAATGAGGGAAGTATATGGCTGCGATCCTTCTGACATCGAAGCAGCAGTCGGACCTTCAATTGGTCAGTGCTGTTTTGAAGTGGGTGAGGAGGTATATCTTCAATTCATTAGTACTTTTAATTGGTGCGGCGAGTTTTGTGAAAAGGTACAGGATAAATGGTTTATAAACCTTCCTGGAATAATTGAAAGAAATCTTGAATGGGAAGGGTTAAGGAAAAATAAGATTGTAAAAAGTGAAATATGCACCAAATGTAACAATGATATTTTCTTTTCACATAGAGGAGACAACGGAAAAACGGGCACTCTTTCAGCAATTATGCAGCTTAAGAAGTAAGAAACTCAACTTTTTCACTTATAGTATTTTGAAGCTCAACTAAGAGACCAAAATACTGTGGAGAAGTCAGGCGATAATATACATCCTTAAAAGGGAGCGAAAAAATTTGAATAAAAAAGTATTGATTGTGATAATTACTATACTTGCAGGCATTTTATTTACTTCCTGTGGCGCATTAAGCCTTGGGAATGAAAATGTTGAGGAGGAAAAGGAATATAATTTTTTAAACAGTCAGGATGATGTTATAGATACAGGACCTGTAAAAGGAGGGGTATTAAAGCTTTATTCTACAATACCCGATACTTTAAACCCGATATTGACAAATAATTTGTATGTCAGGGATTACTCAGGATTTGTATATGAAAGTCTTGTTTCTATTGATAAGAATCAAAAGGCTGTGCCTGTTCTTGCTGACAGGTGGGAAGTCTCGGTTGATGGGTTGACTTGGACGTTTTATTTAAAGGAAAATATATTGTGGCATGATAACATGCCTTTTACCGCTGAGGATGTGGAGTTTACGGTTAATTCCATAATCAGCAGTCCTGGCAGTTCTTATAGGAAAAATCTGGATAATATTATTACGTTTGCAGCAGCTGACTCAAATACGTTTAAGTTGATTCTTAAAAATCCGGACTCATTTACAGCTGAATTAATGACTTTTCCGATAATTCCCAAACATTTGTATGACGGAGAAGATTTGACTACTTCGGCAAAAAACAATAGTCCCGTTGGAACAGGACCATACAAATTTGTGGAATACAAGGTGGGTAGTCACATTAAGCTCACAAGCAATGATAAATGGTGGCAGGCCAATAAAAAGGATGCGAATGCATTGGCTTTACCTTACATTGAGGAGATAAATATTCGTGTATTTGATAAAACCAAGAGCATTGCAGCTGCTTTTCAGGGAGGCGATGCAGATCTTCTGGCAATTGATAGAACCTGGTGGTCAAAATACAGCGGTAGATCCGATATTGTGCTTAAAAGGTATACAAGCAACGAGTATGAGTATATTGCATTTAACATGTCAAATAAAATACTGAAATTAACCGAAGTGAGACAGGCTATAGCATATGGGGTTGACAAGACTAAAATCATAAATGACCTAATGCCCGGAGAGGCTGTTGCATCTGATTTGCCTGTTTTACCCGATACATGGCTTAATGATACGAAAGCTGTTTATTATAATGCGGATAAGGAACTGGCAAAGAAACTCTTGGAGGATAGCGGTTGGAAAGAAGAGAACGGCATTCTTTATAATAGAATTAACGGTGTGAAAACTTCCCTTAAACTGGAGATGCTTGTTAATAACGACAATGCCACAAGAATCAAGGTTGCAAATGAAATAAAAGCGCAACTCAAGGAAATAGGTATAGAACTTACTGTTAAGGAAATGAGTTGGGATGATGAATTTAAGAATATAAACAAAAAGAAATTTGATATGGTTTTGTTAGGCTGCACGGTAGCAAATGTTCCGGATATGTCTTTTATGTATTCCTCCGAAGCGGGGACCCTTAATATTTCCGGTTATAAGAACGAAGATGTTGACAAATATCTAAAAAAGGTAATCGGGGAGCGGAATGAATCGGCTAAAAAAGCATATTTCACTACCCTTAAGGAGTTAATTAATAAGGATGTTCCGTGCCTTGGACTGTATTTTTACAATGATGCCGTAATCTATAGCAAGAGGTTAAAGGGAGAATTTGCGCCCCATTTATGGAATAAATACTTCGATATGACCAAATGGTATATTCCGTTGACATGACCTTATACATGGGCAATAGGGTTTAGAGATTTTTGCTTTACAATAATTTAATAAATATTTATAATTTTAGCTGTCAATGATAGAAATTATGGAAAGGTAAAGGATAAATTATGATTTGGGCGTTAATAATTTTAGCAATAATCGGATTGGATCAATTGACCAAGTATGTAGTAATTAATAGTATAGGTTATGGAGAATTGAAGCCTGTAATTAATGGCTTTTTTTACCTCACACATCACCAGAATACCGGTGCGGCCTGGGGAATTTTTCAAAATGGAAAGGCTTTCTTAATTCCAATTACAATTGTGGTATCAATAGCGATTGGATATATGTTATACAAGTCCAAAAACAGGATGTACAGCATATCCCTTTCGATGGTGCTGGGTGGAGCAATTGGTAATTTTATAGACAGGGCTTTTAGGAAAGGTGGAGTGGTGGATTTTTTAGATTTCCATTTCGGATCCTACATTTTTCCTACTTTTAATGTTGCCGATTCTTTTATAGTAATAGGCACCATACTTTTGTCCTGTTACATTTTGTTTGTTATGAAGGAAGATAAGGTTGTTGCGGAAAAACCCGATGAGAAATAAAATGATTAAAAATAAGATGATGAAAAATAAGATTTTGTACGGATATTAAAATGCACTGGAAAGATAGGTAAAAGTATGGAAGAGATAAAATTGATATCAGAGGAAAATGGAGTGAGAATAGATGCCTGGATTTCAGGCAGGATAAAGGAATATTCCCGTTCATACATACAGAAGTTGCTAGGCGATGGTCTTGTTCTGGTGAACGGTTCCATTGTGAAGTCAAATTATAAGGTCAGGGCCAAGGATGATATAACAGTTAGAATTCCTGAGCCCGAAGTGCTGGATATAACTCCTGAAAGTATTGATATTCCGGTTTTGTATGAGGATGAGCATGTCTTGGTGGTAAACAAGCCCAAGGGTATGGTTGTGCACCCGGCCGTCGGCAACTACTCAGGTACGTTGGTAAATGCGTTGATGGGCTACTGTGGAGACAGTTTGTCAAGTATAAACGGG
Organism: uncultured Acetivibrio sp.; assembly: GCA_964564015.1. Lineage (GTDB taxonomy): Bacteria > Bacillota > Clostridia > Acetivibrionales > Acetivibrionaceae > Acetivibrio. The sequence continues at coordinate 15,344 of CAZLZR010000006.1, read as the reverse complement.
GTGATAAGGCCAGGTATTGTCCATAGGATAGATAAGGACACCTCGGGAGTACTTGTGGTTGCAAAAAGCAATGAGGCTCATGAAAAGTTGTCTTCAAAACTCAAGGAACACGATATTAACAGGGTTTATATTGCGTTGGTTCACGGGATTATAAGGGAAGATTCGGGAAAGATAGATGCTCCTATCGGAAGGCATCCTGTGGACAGAAAGAAGATGGCTGTCAATACAAACAACGGAAGAAGAGCTGTTACATATTTCAAAGTACTTGAAAGATTCAAGGATGCAACCCTGATTGAAGTAAAGCTGGAAACAGGCAGAACCCATCAGATAAGGGTTCATATGTCCTATATAGGTTATCCTATTATCGGTGACACCGTTTACGGTAAGAAAAAGGACAAATATGATATAGGTGGGCAGGCACTTCATGCTAAAACCCTCGGCTTTGTTCATCCTGTTAAGAATGAGTACATGGAGATTAATGCTGAGCCTCCCGAGTACTTTAATAAATTAGTGGAAGATTTAAGATTTTCTTAGAACGAATGGTGCTTGTGTTTCTTCACATTTGTAAAAGCCCAGAACTAAATATTTCTCTTTCCAAGATTGATTTTATGTGCTATAATATGGGCTGTAAATTTAACAATGGGGGGAAATAAGATGAAACATGTTAAGACTATAAATGGCTCAACATTAAAAGACAGCTTGAAAAAGGGCGGTTGCGGCGAATGCCAGACTTCATGCCAGTCAGCTTGCAAAACTTCATGTACTGTTGCAAATCAGAGCTGTGAAAAAAACTAAGCTGATAGTTTAGCAAATGATTAATCAATAGTTATAACCAAAAGTGAAAGGAAGGTTACGCCTTTCACTTTTTAGTTATTATAAGTATTAAGGAGATTAACTATGATTCACAAGTTTTCATTATTTGGAACAAACATTGTTGTTGATGTGAATAGCGGTTCTGTCCATATTTTTGATGATGTTGCCTATGATGTACTGGAACATTATGAAAATAATACAGAAGAGAAAATTGTAGAGCTGCTTTCATCAAAGTATAAAAGTGAAGAGGTCAGAGAAGCAATTAAGGATATAGAGAGCTTAAAGGCAGAAGGAATGCTCTTTTCCGAAGATTTTTACAAGGACACATTTACCCTGTGGGATAAAAAACCTGTTGTCAAAGCACTCTGTCTTCACATAAGCCACGACTGTAACTTGAGATGCAAGTATTGCTTTGCTTCAACCGGTGATTTTGGTGGTCAAAGATCCATGATGTCGGCAGAAGTAGGTAAGAAGGCTATTGATTTTGTAATAGAGGCATCCGGGAACAGGAAGAACCTTGAAATTGACCTTTTTGGCGGCGAACCTTTGATGAACTTTGATGTTGTTAAGGAAATTGTAGCCTATGCAAAATCCAAGGAAAAGGAATACGGCAAGAATTTCAGGTTTACATTGACTACTAACGCATTACTTTTGAATGAAGAAATCAAGACTTACTTGAATGAAAATATGCAAAATGTAGTTTTAAGCGTTGACGGCCGCAAGGAAGTTAATGATAAAATGAGGTACAGAGTTGACGGTACAGGTTGCTATAGTGATATAATGCCCAAAATAAAGGATATGGCCGATTCAAGGGGACAGGACAAATACTATGTGCGTGGTACCTTCACGAGAGAAAACCTTGATTTCTCCAAAGATGTACTTCACCTTGCCGATGAAGGATTTAAACAAATATCCGTTGAACCTGTGGTTGCGGCAAAGGATTCGGGCTATGATCTGAGAGAAGAAGATTTGCCGGTGCTGTTTGAAGAGTACGAGAAGCTAGCTTCAGAGTTTGTTAAACGTAAAGCTGAAGGAAAGGGATTTAATTTCTTTCACTTCATGTTGGATCTGTCCCAGGGACCATGTGTTGTTAAGAGGCTCAGGGGTTGCGGATCAGGTCATGAGTACGTTGCAATAACGCCTGAAGGCGATATATACCCTTGCCATCAGTTCGTTGGCAACAGTGATTTTAAAATGGGTAATGTTGCGGAAGGAATAGTAAATACTGAAATTCAGGAGCAATTCAAAGGATCTAATGTCTATACAAAGGAAGAATGCGGTAAATGTTGGGCAAAGTTTTATTGCAGCGGCGGTTGTGCAGCAAATGCCTATCAGTTTAATAACGACATAAATATTCCTTATAAAGTTGGTTGTGAGCTAGAGAAAAAGAGGGTGGAATGTGCTCTTTGGATAAAGTCCCAGGGGATGTAAGGAATAGTATGATCTTTTGTTAATCTGAAGTTTGCGGAGGATTGTTATATGGGGATTATTACTTTGGATGATCTCAAAAAAAATGAGGAAGTAAAAGCACTTTTTGAAATAGCGGACAAGCAGCTAGCTGAATTGGGTTATACCGAGCACTCTTTCAGGCATGTGGGTTTGGTGTCAAGCGTTGCGGGTGATATTTTGAAGACTCTTGGCTTTGGGGAGCGAGAAATTGAGCTCGCCAGGATTGCCGGTTTTCTTCATGATATAGGTAATGCAGTCAATAGAGTGGATCATGCTCATTATGGAGCTATTCTTGCGTATCAGATACTGGTCAAAATCGGGATGGATATAAGGGAAGCGGCTGAAATTATGCTGGCAATAGGTCATCATGATGAGGGAAGTGGAGGTGCCGTAAGCACATTGACGGCGGCATTGATACTTGCGGATAAATCCGATGTTCACCGGACGAGGGTAAGAAATAATGACATAGCTACTTTTGATATTCATGACAGAGTAAACTATGCTGTTGACAGTTCAAAGATTTATGTTGACAAGGAAAAGAAGATTGCGGTGCTTGAATTGCACATAGATACTGATATCTGTCCTGTAATGGATTATTTCGAAATATTTCTGGTTCGTATGACGATGAACAGAAGAGCAGCGGAATTTTTGGGGTTAAAGTTTCAGCTTATAATAAATGGAACTCACTTGCTATAAAAACCTTAAAATAACATATTTGAAAAGCTGATTTTTATTGACGAGCAAATTTTATAGTTATATAATATCTTCATGTGGACAAGATGAAAAAGGGGGAATTTTACAGATGAAAGGCAACTACGGAGTTAAGTCCATTGTGCTGATTATCATTATAGGTATTATGACCTATATTGCTTTAGCAGGGCTTCAAATTCCAGGGACGGGAGTTAATATTGAAAACGTAGAAGCAAATATCAGGTACGGAATTGACATCAGAGGAGGAATAAGAGCTGTATTAACGGCTGAAGAAGGCGCGAATCCTACTGATTCACAGATGGAAGCAGCAAGACAGACAATAGAAAACAGATTGAACAATAAAAGGATTTATGACAAAACCCTTTTGTTGGAAAAAGCAAACAAGAGAATAGTTTTGGAAATACCTTATCAGGTTGGACAGGTTGAGCAGGATCCAAGAGATGCGATAGAAGAGATAGGTATGACAGCAATGTTGACCTTCAGGGAAGTTGACCCTAATAAGTTAGATGAAAATGGCGATTATCTTCCTTTAGATGATAAAATCGTACTAAAGGGTGATGATATAGTAACCACAGAACCTGAACTAGATCAAAGAACAGGTAGAACGATTGTTAGATTGCATTTGAGCGATGAAGGTGCAAAGAAATTTGAAACAGCAACAGAAAGACTTGTAGGAAAGCCCTTAGCCATATTTATGGACGATCAGTTTATTTCTGCACCAAATGTGCAGGAGAAAATAAGTGGTAAGGACAGTGCAACAATTTCTGTCACAGGTTCTACTGTGGAAGAAACTGCAAAGGAAGCGAAAAAACTTTCTGACACAATAAATGCCGGTGCTCTTCCATTCAAGCTAGTAGCAAAAGACCTCGAACAAATAAGTCCAATACTTGGTCAGAGCGCACTTGACGTAATTATACTTGCAGGTTTGGTAGCTTTGATTCTGGTTGGCTTATATATATTGCTCTATTACAGATTGCCAGGAATTATTGCGGATATAGCTTTTATATTTGCTATAGTGGCACAGATTATGGTTATAGCATATTCCCATATGTCTCTTACATTGCCTGGTATTGCGGGTATCATACTGACGATAGGCATGAGCCTTGACGGAAACGTTATAATTTATGAAAGAATTAAAGAGGAAATAAGATCCGGCAAGACTGTGAAAGCAGCCATTGATGTTGGATTTGATAGAGCTTTTACAGCTATATTTGACGGAAATATTACTATTTTGATTGCGGCAGGTGTACTTTATTTCTTTGGTACCGGACCTATACAGTCCTTCGCCTTTACTTTGGCTCTTGGAGTATTGTTAAACTTTGTAACTTGTATATCCATATCAAAAACTTTGCTTCAGGCAGTATCAAGTTTAAAATTTGCAAAAAACACTTGGTTGTATGGTGTGAAGGGAGGCAAAGTCAATGTTTGATTTTATAGGTAAAAAGAAATATTTCTTTGCTCTCTCAGGATTGATTTTCCTGATTGGCATAATTGGTTTTATAGTTAATGGTGGTTTTAATTTAGATATTCAGTTTCAGGGAGGAACTCTTGTTGAAATTCAAGTGACTGATCAGAATATCGATACCAATAAGGCTCAAGAAATTGCAAAAGAAGCTACGGGTAAAGTTGTAAATGCGCAACATTCATATACCTTTGATGTAAGTAAAGGAAATGAAAGAATTGATCTTCTTGTACTGAGTGTATCTTCAGAAGGCAAACTTTCAGAAGAAGAGTACAATAATCTTGTCAGTGCAATCAGCAAGGAGTTTAAAGTTAAAGAGGGAGCAAAAATTGGCTTGAGAGATGTGGATGCTTCCATGAGTAAGGAATTATCGGGAAAAAGTATGCTGGCAGTTTTCCTTGCTTGCGTATTAATGTTGATTTATGTATGGGTAAGGTTTAATGCAATGAATGGTCTTCTTGCAGGATTTGCTTCAGTACTTGCGTTAGTGCATGATATTGGTGTTATGCTGGTTTTATATGCGGTATTTAGAATACCTGTTAACGAATCCTTTATAGCAGCGATACTGACTATTCTTGGTTATTCCTTGAATGATACCATTGTTATATTCGACAGAATAAGAGAAAATGGTACCCTGCTCAGGAAGGAAAGTCTTGCGTCACTTACAAATAAGAGTATCGCTCAGACAATGAGTCGTACGCTGAATACTGCTGCAACTACAGGAATGTGTGTACTGATTCTCTTTGCATTTGCATGGTATAACAAAATAGATTCTATCATGGAGTTTATATTACCACTTTTAGTTGGTATGATAAGCGGTGTATATTCAACCATATTTATAGCAAGCCCTGTATGGGTAATGCTAAAGGAATGGCAGGCAAAGAGAAAGTTGGCTTCAAAGCCTGCAAAAGCATAATAAAATTGTTTATAGTCAAACCCGAGGGTAGATTGATTTCTCCTCGGGTTTTGTTTTGTGTAACTTGAAAATAAATATATTGATTTTTTATACTTTTTGTGGTAACATTTTTTTAACAATATGGCAGTATCGTTATGAACTGCACAGTGACGAAAAAATATGATTTTAATATTGTTGCTACTGCTTTGATCCAGGTTGGACAGGGACAGGATTGATTGGTTTTATAGACGTTCAATACTTATATTGATTGTTTAAAGTCAGTTCATGTCGAACTGGCTTTTATTGTTATATTGAGATGCTTACCATTGTAAAATAATAAGGGTGAATATGTTGAAATTGAACAAAGGAGTGGTTGGGTTATGAATGATAAATTTACTGTTTCAGATTTTCAAAATTGCAAGAGAGATGGAAGAAAGATAACAATGCTGACAGCTTACGATTACCCTACGGCAAAAATAATGGATGAATCGGGTGTTGATGCAATTCTTGTGGGAGATTCTCTAGGTATGGTTGTTTTAGGATATGAAGACACTACAAGAGTGACTATGGATGATATGGTTCACCATACAAAGGCTGTTGTAAGGGGAACTAAAAAAGCTATGGTTGTTGCAGATTTACCGTTTTTATCATATCATAAAGGTATATATGAAAGTGTAAGTAACGCAGGAAGGCTTATAAATGAAGGTGGATGTAAAGCTGTTAAACTTGAAGGCGGAGAAGGGGTTATAGAAGACGTAAAAGCTATAATTCGTGCAGGTATACCTGTTATGGGACACTTGGGATATACTCCCCAATCTGTTAATGTTTTTGGCGGACACAAAGCACAAGGCAAAACAATAGAGACTGCAAAAAAGATATATAAGGATGCTTTATTGCTTCAAGAAGCAGGAGCTTTTGCCATTGTACTTGAGTGTGTTCCACATAAAGTGGCAACATACATTTCCGGAAAGCTGAATATACCGACAATAGGAATTGGCTCAGGTGCGATGTGCGATGGGCAAGTGCTTGTAGTACATGATATTATTGGGATGTTCAGAGATTTTACGCCAAAGCATACAAAGAGATATGTTGATATGGGTACAGCATTGGAGAGCTCTGTAAAAGGTTATATAAAGGATGTCATAGGAGGAAGTTTTCCAACAGAGAAAAATTCCTTCACAGTTGAAGATGAAGTAATTGAGGCTTTAGAAAAACTTGATTTATAATAGATTGATATAAGCTAAAATAACAAAACTCAGTAACAGTATATTACAAAGCACTAATCGATAATTACAACATTATAGCTGTTAGTTAATCGGAATTAGTGGATAAGGAGTAAAGCATATGAGATTAGTTGAGAAAATCAGTGATTTGAAAGCGATTATAAGATCAAATAAAAAAATGGGAAAAACAATTGGTTTTGTTCCAACTATGGGATATCTTCATGAAGGCCATTTGTCTTTAGTAAAGACGTCAGTACATGATAATGACTTTACAGTAATGTGTATATTCGTAAACCCTACTCAGTTTGGCCCTAATGAGGATTTTGAGAAGTATCCAAGGGATATGGAGAGAGATTTACGTCTTGCAGAGTCAGCGGGAGTTGATGTTGTGTTTTCACCAAGCGTCGCAGAAATGTATCCTGAAAGTTATAAGACCTATGTTGAGGTTGAAGATATAACAAAAGTTCTTTGTGGACTTTCAAGACCTGTTCATTTTAAAGGAGTAACCACTGTAGTTAATAAGCTTTTCAATATAGTAGAGCCTGACAAAGCATATTTTGGACAAAAGGATGCTCAGCAGGTTATTGTGATAAAGAAAATGGTGAGAGATCTTAATATGAATCTTGAGATCATTACCTGTCCAATAGTCCGTGAGTCTGATGGCTTGGCCATGAGTTCGAGAAATGTTTATTTAAACAAAGAGGAGAGAGCGGAAGCTGTTGTTTTATCCAAGTCTTTGTTTGAGGCTAAGGAAATGATAAATAAGGGTGAAAAAAGCGCGGAAAAGATTGTTGAGTTTATAAGAGGTAGAATAATGTTGCAAAAACTTGCAGATATTGACTACGTTGAGGTTGTTAGCGCTGACAGTCTGGAACGCTTGGATAATCTTGAAGGAAGCATTTTGATAGCCTTAGCTGTGAGGTTTGGGAAAACAAGGCTAATAGATAACGTAATACTGGAGGTGTAAATATGTTTGTAAATATAATGAAATCTAAAATTCATAGAGCAAAAGTTACAGAGGCAAATCTTAATTACGTTGGAAGCATAACCATTGACGAGGATCTGATGGATAATGCGGATCTGATGAAGAATGAAAAGGTTCAGATTGTGAACAACAATAATGGAAACAGGTTTGAAACCTATGTAATTCCGGGAGAAAGAGGCAGTGGCATGATTTGCTTAAACGGCGCAGCTGCAAGGCTTGTTCATCCTGGAGATATAGTAATTATTATTTCCTATGGTATGCTTGAAATGAACGAGGCAAAGTCATATAACCCGAAAATTGTATTTGTGGACGAAAATAATAAGGTGATTGAAATAAAAGATGAAGAAAAGCATGGAGAAATTTATAAGTAGGAATTATTAAAAATAATTCCTACTCATCTTTTGGTGAAGTAATCGATTACAAGGCCTCCAATTATAAATTCGGCCAATAAAACAATGCTGTTTTTAACAATTGAAGTTCCGATAAATTTTGTATAACTGTCAAAGTCGAGTACGTTTTGATTAAGTACCAATAAAATAGTACCTAATAACAGCTGCGAAAGAGCAACCAGAGAACCATATTTGATAAGTGATTTGGAAAAACTATTTACATTTTTAAACTCTTCAAAAATTTTCTCTATTCTTTCAGAACTAACCTTTTTTGAATTATTAGTTTGCATGGTATACCCCCATTAAATTTGACCTCATAAATTATATTGGTTGTCGGTACGAATACTATAGAAAAAACTTGAAATATAGGATGCACCACTACTATAGAAGGTTAACATAAAAATAAGAAGGTTTCAATACAAAAAGATTACCAGTGAATTATGAAAGATAAATAATTCTCAATAAATAATGATGTATTATAACAAATAATGTGATATAATTACATATATAGCTATTCTATTAACTTATAACAGGGTGAATATTTTGAAAAAACTATTTATCGATCCTCAAGAATTACAATCAGGTATGAAAATTGGAGAAACAATATTAAATGATTATGGTGCAATCATTATTTCCGAAGGCACTATACTTGATGATCATTTAGTAAATAAGCTGATGAAATTGGAATTATACAGGGTAAAAATCATTGTTGATGACAATGTCACCGTGGTTGAAAAACCTGAGATATTTGTCCAAAAATACAATGAAAATGTAAGAGAATACAAAGAGATTATGGGCGATATCGCTAATGGAGGCGGTTTAGATACAGTTAAAGTTAATGGTTTGGTTAATTCCGTATTAAAAAGGGTTGAAGAAAAAAGAGATATTGTTAGCTGTCTCAACCAAATTAAAACTGCTGATGAGTACACATATACTCACAGCGTTAACGTGTCGCTTATTTCCATGCTTATTGGAAAGTGGATGAAATTTGATGCTGAAAAAATAAGGTTGCTTGTTCAGGGTGGTTTGTTGCACGATATAGGTAAAACAAAAGTTCCGCAAGAGATCTTAAATAAGCCTGGTAAACTTACAACAGAAGAGTTTAATGAAATGAAAAAGCATACGGTGTATGGCTATCGCATTTTGGAAAAAGTTCCATCTATAAGCAAGGATGTTATGGCAGTAGTTTTAATGCACCACGAAAAAGAGGATGGATCAGGTTATCCCACAGGTATGAAGAGTGATAAAATTAATATATTTGCTAAAATAGTTGCTGTTGCTGACATTTACGATGCAATGACTTCTAACAGAGTATACAGGGATAAAGAAAGTCCTTTTGAAGTTTTTCAATTACTTGAGGAAGATTCCATAGGAACGCTGAATCCTGTAGTCGTCAGTGCTTTCTTAAGCAATATAGCCGCTTATTATATTGGGGATAAGGTCAGACTTACCAACGGGGAAATCGGTGAAATTATTCATATTAATCCACGATGTGTATCGAGGCCAATTTTGAAAGTAGGCGATGAATACATAGACATGCTTGTTACAAAGAATATTAAAATAAAAGAAATAATATATTAATGAAATTAAGACAATTGGTAGCAAAATGCGACATATAATGTGGCGTGAAGCGTAAAAATTAAAAACAAAACAACACAAAATGTAAAAAAATAGAAAGATATGCAAAATGTTATCGAAAAGTTAATATATGAAATATTATAGCAATAATATATAATGTCCTTAAGGACATTTTTTTTGAAAGTTCGGGGGGTGGACAAGTATGTTAAATAAGTATTTAGAAAGCAGGGTTGAATTGGACTTGACCGAAGGGATTACTTCAAATGGCAGGATTCAGTTGGAATACTATTTGATTGAGAGTGAAAGTGGACAGAGTTACAGTTTCAACGAAGATAAAGTATATGGAATTGAAATTGTAAAGAAAGAAAGCGACAATCATGCTGAATGCGAAATAGTAAGGAATTTTTCCAGCAGCAAGGAAAACACTATGGGAATGTTAAACATACTGGCTAAGAATACGGTAACACCAATTGAGCTTTCTTTTGTATTAGACGACCTTATGGCATTATAAAAGATAGAAAAAAATTTAAAATAGAGCATATGTGCTCTTTTTTTTTTGTAATCTTTAAGCTTATTGGTTTTAGAAGAAAATAAAAAATGATATAATATATTAGTACCTCAAATATTTTACAATTTTCTCTTTTATGAATGAAGTGTGTTGTTAAAGGATGTGAAGAAATTGCTTATACGTGAAGAACTTGAGGAACTTGAAAAGAATACGCTGTCACCCTTTGCCCAGTTGAGTTGTAAATCAAGAGGAAGGCAGAGCGAAGAGGTTGAGTGCGACCTTCGAACCAGATTTCAAAGGGATAAAGACAGAATCGTTTATTCTAAAGCGTTCAGAAGGCTCAAGCATAAAACACAGGTATTTATATCTCCTGAAGGAGATCATTACAGAACAAGGCTAACACACACACTGGAAGTATCTCAAATAGCAAGGACAATTGCAAGAAGTCTAAGGCTGAATGAGGATCTGACTGAAGCAATTGCCTTAGGACATGATCTTGGACATACTCCCTTTGGTCATACCGGTGAGATTGTTCTTAACACCATCTGTCCTGAAGGATTTAAACATAATGAACAGAGTTTAAGAGTTGTAGAGGTACTTGAAAAGGAGACGGGACTGAACCTTACATGGGAAGTCAGAGATGGGATAAAGAACCATACGGGTGAAGCGGATGCGGCTACGTTAGAAGGCCGGATAGTGAGGTTTGCAGACAGGATTGCGTATATAAATCATGATATAGATGATGCAATAAGGGGCGGAATAATTTCAAATGAAGATCTCCCGAAAGAGTGTTTGAAAGTGCTTGGGTATAAATCCAGTGAAAGAATAAACAATATGATTGTAAATCTGGTGGCAAACAGCAAGGGAATAAATGAAATAAAAATGACTGCTGAATTTCAGCAAGCAAAAAATGAACTTAGAGAGTATATGTTTAAAAATGTTTACATAGGTTCAAAGGCCAAAAAGGAAGAGGTAAAGGCCCAAAATATTGTCAAGGAGCTATATTTTTATATAAAAAATTCACCGGATTTCTTACCGAAGGAAGCAAAGCAACAGCTTGCTAAGGACAGCTTAGATCGAGTTGTATGTGATTACATTGCAGGGATGACCGATAGATATGCAGTAAAAAAGTTCCGCGATATATTTATTCCTGAATCCTGGAATTAGTAATAATTAATAATAAATGAGCATCTCTTTTTTGAGCATCAATTTCAATAAATGGGGTTGATGGCGGAATTTGAGGATGCTTATTTTATTTTTGCGATATAGAAAGGCGGCGAGAACAATAAAATTTGGCGTTTAGGGCTTCAACACGTATAATTTGGCAACAATATTGAAAAAATATCTAGAAATATTTATTTTTTTAAGAAGGATAATTTAGTTTTATGTAGAATAATAATTGAGTTTATTAGACTTCGGGGAATAATTTGCCATAAGGCAACCTGATAAAAATAATTAAAGGCGGCATGTATTAATTAAATAAAATTGACAATAAAAAGAAGGATTATTAATAATAATGTCGAAGAACTATTATATGGAATAATGATATGTTCTACAGCCCGTGCAGGTTTGCTTGACAAAAGGAGTTGTAACCGAAAGAAGAGAGTAGAAATGTTTGTGAAATATCCGGAAGAACTGATAGAAGAAATAAGAATAAGTAATGATATTTTGGATGTTGTAGGGGAATATGTAAAGCTTGAAAAAAAGGGGAAGAATTACTTTGGGCTTTGCCCGTTTCACCGTGAAAAAACACCATCTTTCAGTGTCGATAATACTAAGCAGATGTATCACTGTTTTGGATGTGGCAAAGGTGGAGGCGTAATCCAGTTTGTAATGGATGCGGAGAACCTTGATTACATAGAGGCTATTAAATTTCTTGCTGAAAAGGCCAGAATCACACTTCCTGAAGGTGAAAGCGAGGAAGAAAGAAAAAAGGCGCTTAATAGTCAGCAAATAATAAAGATAAATACCGATGCGGCAAGATTTTACTATGATCTGTTAAATGATAAGAAAATTTCAGATGCAAGACTTTATCTTGAAAAAAGGAAAGTCAGCGAAGGTATTATTAAGAAGTTTGGTTTGGGCTATTCTTCAAATGAGTGGGATTCGTTATACACCTTCTTGAAGAGCAAAGGTTATAGTGATGAAGATTTGCTAAGCAGCGGCTTGATACTTGCTAGAAAAAATGGTGATGGTTATTTTGACAGGTTCAGAGGAAGGATAATGTTTCCTATTTTTGATTTGAGAGGAAACGTTATAGGATTTGGAGGCAGGGTTTTAGACACTTCTCTTCCAAAGTACATGAATTCCCCTGAGACGCTTGTCTACAATAAAAGAAGGAATTTATATGCACTGAATTTTGCAAAAAATTCAGGCGAAAAGAGAATAATCGTTGTTGAAGGTTATATGGATGTAATATCCCTTTATCAGTTTGGTATAATAAATACTGTGGCTTCTCTTGGTACAGCACTGACGGAAAGCCAAGGGAGAATACTGAAAAAGTATGCCGAAGAGATAATTATTTCATATGATGCTGACACGGCAGGACAAGCGGCGACTATGAGAGGGCTGAATCTCCTTGATGATATAGGGTGCAATGTAAAGGTTTTGTTGATCCCGAAAGGGAAAGACCCTGATGAATTTGTCAAAGCCAATGGGGCTGAGGCATTTAGAAAATTGTTGGATAGTGCTCTGTCCTTGGTGGAATACAAAATAAAGGTATTGAAGTCGCAGATTGACACAACAGCTATTGAGGGTAAAATCAGCTTTCTGAACAAGGCGGCAGATATTCTTGCCAAGATAGATAACAGTGTTGAGCAGGAAATGTACATTAAAAAGATATCGAGTGAATATGACATTAGTCAGGAATCTATGTTTGCAGAAGTAATAAAGAGGATTAAACCGACAGCTAAATTTAAACCGACTATTAAGGTAGATGATCCTAAAGCCAAGCAAACTGTTAATAAAGCAAAAAGTGGCGAAGATAATTTATTTCAATATGAAAGGATTATCTTATCCCTTATAAGCATAGATAACTCATTATATAGAAAAATTGAGGACAGGATTAGCCCGGAATTCTTTACTTTGCAAGAAAACAGAGAAGTTGCAGAAATTGTTTTTGCGAAAATTAAAGATAAGAAGGGAATTGTGCCTGCTGAGCTTTTCAACCTTGTTGGTAGTGAAGCGGCAAGCAATTTTGCAAGTTTAATACAGGGGGAATGTAATTTTGAGGATAACTTAAGGGCTATTTTGGATATAATTAAGAAAATAGAAGTAATTAAGCTTGATAAAAGACAAAAAGAGATACTTGACATGATATCTTCTCCTGAAAACAAGGAAGATGTTCAAAGACTCCAGCTAGAGTTGAAAGACATTTTAATGCAGAAGAAGAGTATGTAGAGATACATTTTAATGAATGATCGGAGGGGCGGTAGTGAAACCCAACAATGATGCTAGAAAAGCAATTTTATTAGAACTGATTGATAAAGGCAAGCAAAAAGGTATGCTTTCCTATAAGGAAATAATGGATGCCTTTGAGGAAATTGAAATTGAACCGGAACAAATAGAAAAAGTATATGAAACATTAGAAAACATGGGGATAGATATTGTGGGAGATATTGAGGCTGAGATGGAGGAAATCCAGCTCACAGAAGAAGACCTTGATATTTCCATTCCTGAGGGGATTAGTATTGATGACCCTGTCAGGATGTACCTTAAAGAAATAGGAAAGGTACCTCTTTTAAGTGCGGATGAGGAAATTGAACTTGCACAGAAGATGGAGAAAGGCGATTCCGAATCAAAGCGTAGATTGGCCGAAGCAAATTTAAGGCTGGTTGTAAGTATCGCTAAAAGGTATGTGGGAAGAGGAATGTTGTTTCTGGATTTGATTCAGGAAGGTAATCTCGGTTTGATCAAGGCTGTTGAGAAATTTGATTACCGTAAAGGATATAAATTCAGTACCTACGCAACATGGTGGATAAGACAGGCTATTACCCGGGCAATAGCGGATCAGGCCAGAACGATAAGAATACCTGTTCATATGGTTGAAACAATAAACAAGCTGATAAGGGTATCAAGACAATTGCTTCAGGAACTTGGTAAAGAGCCTCAACCTGAAGAAATTGCAAAAGAAATGAATATGCCTGTTGAAAAAGTCAGAGAAATTATGAAGATTTCCCAGGAACCTGTATCACTTGAAACTCCAATAGGTGAGGAAGAAGACAGCCATCTTGGGGATTTCATTCCGGATGATGATGCTCCGGCTCCGTCTGAAGCTGCTGCGTTTACATTACTAAAAGAGCAGCTGATTGATGTGTTGGACACATTGACTCCAAGGGAAGAGAAGGTTTTGAGACTCAGATTCGGACTTGATGACGGTAGAGCAAGAACTTTAGAAGAGGTTGGCAAGGAATTTAATGTTACCAGGGAGAGGATCAGACAGATAGAAGCTAAGGCTTTGAGAAAACTGAGACATCCAAGCAGAAGTAAAAAACTAAAGGATTATTTGGATTAAGAATTTTTAAAATAAACAAAAAAGTACGGTTCAGTGTATTGTGAACCGTACTTTTCGTTTTGATTACGGGAGAATCTGTCCTAAAAAGCCGAAACAATTTGTATCAACATACCGTAGATCTCTTTGTTACGGGATTTAGGGGAGTATAACTGATTCATTAGTATAATAATAGAAATGATTCCAAAAAGCAATAGTATTTACGTTCTATTTACTGAACATCAGAAATTTGTGTTAAACATGATTAAACATTTTTGTTAGTTTGAATTGAATAAATATATAGAATATGCGGCAAAATAACTCAAAGGAAAGTGTTTATATAGCTTTGAATGAAAAAATTCAGTAAACTTATAAGGAGATGATTTTATGGATCAAACAAACAGGAATGAAGTTGAATTTACAACATATGATAGATTGTTGATTGCATGGGAAAACTCTATGGAAATGGTCAGGGACTTTGAAATGTATTCAAAAAGAATTGAAGATCAGGATGTAAAAGAGGTTTTCAAACAGTTTGCCGAGGATGAAGGTTTACATGCAAGCAAGTTAAAAGAAATGTTGCTGGAATACAGAGATAATAAGCATTAAAAAGACAACAAAAGTTAAGTAAAAAAGTAGCATTACCTTGAAATTAGAAGATATACGGCGCAATTTAGTGAAAAGTGATAAAAAATTTTATAAAATACGAAAAATCCTCTTGACCAGATATCAATGCATAAGTATAATATTATTTGTGCTTGGTGATCAGCACTACATGATCACCTGATATATTCCTCAATAGCTCAGTCGGTAGAGCATGCGGCTGTTAACCGCAGGGTCGT
>CAZLZR010000005.1:78288-120770 GCA_964564015.1 uncultured Acetivibrio sp. | reverse complement strand
ATAATGTTTTCAAAATATGAGAATAGGAAGTTATTTTTTCGTTATCCCTTAGTATAAGTCCTGTTGATTGAAAATTAAATTTACAGTACTTTCTGTGATGTGTTTGAGCCATTAACAGTGCATCACAGACTTATAAAAAAAATCCGGTTACAAATACTGTTAATATTGCCCCGAGTGCTACTAAAACCAAGCTTTTGTCCTTGAAAGCAAGAGTTAAAGCAACGATAGTACCACAGAGGGCAGTTTTATAGTTGCCGGTAGAGTTAATAATGTCAGGAAAAGTAAGTGCGCCCAAAACAGCATAGGGAACATACTGCAAAAAGGATTTTATATATCTGGACTTTATTTCTTTTCTGAAAATTGCAATTGGTAATACTCTTGGTATATAAGTTACAATCGCCATTAATAATACTGCGGTAAACGTGTATGACATATTTTCTATTGCTCCTTTTCATCATTTATGTATGACAAAAATATATGTACTTCATGCCGTTTTGTAAGATACTCTTCAAACATACTTCTATCGGGCATGACAAAAAATATATGCACTTCATGCTGTTCTAAATTCTTAAAGCTTTTAATTCTGTTCACAGGCATCGGTTTCATCTTTTACCGGCCAAAGAGCCGCACCAATTCCGGCACCTGAAATAGTGGCTAAAATAACTCTGAACCCGTTTGATATAAAACTAAAAAGCGGAATATACTTAAGTGCCATGTTTATAGCAACAGAGAGTAGTACAATCATAAAAATGGATTTTGATTTTTTGGACGGAGGTACAATTATGGCTATAAACATTGCGTACAGTGCAATTCCCATTGCACTGCCGACTGATTGAGGCAGTGCGGAACAGCTAAAAGCACCTAAAGCTGTTCCTAAACTCCAACCGATTATTGGTCCCGTAATAAGACCTATCATATAGGAATAGGATAGCTTTCCTTTTTCCGTGGAAGCAATAGTAAAGGTTTCATCTGTGATTCCAAAGCCAAAGATAAGCCTTTGCACAAGAGATATCCCCGGATCTATTTTTTGAGACAGGGAGAGTGACATAAGCATATAACGTATATTGATTACAAAAGTAGTTAAAGTAATCTCAATAAGTCCGGCACTATCTATTATAAGATTAGTGCCTGCAAACTGTCCTGCGCTTGTCAGGTTGGTCAGAGATATAAAAACAGCCATCAAGGGATGTATACCACCGCTTACAGCCATAAGTCCAAAGGTGAACGATACCGGTATGTATCCTAATGCAATTGGAAATCCTCTTTTAAATCCATATTCAAAATCCTTTTTTTTCAACAAATACTTTTTCATATGTACTCCTGTTGTATGCTATAGAAAGCTGAAAATTTAAAACACTAAACATTATAATATTTATTGATAATTTTATCTACAAAAATATGTTTTGGTATTAGTTTTAATAAAATGGTAGTTGCAAATTTCTCAAAAATCAACTTAAATATAGAAGTGGAGAATAATTTTATACGAAGGGGGCTTTATTATGAAAAAACTAAAAATAGCAGATGGAATACACATGTTATCTATGAATGTCGAAGATATTCTTTTTGAAGGTATGTGGGATTTAGCTAATGGGGTTACATTAAATTCTTATATAGTTAAAGGAGATAAAACAGCCGTTATAGATGGGGTAATAGGTTGGGATGGAATACCGGCAACTTTGTATAAGAATCTTGAGGAAGTTAATGTGAATCCTAAGGAAATAGATTATTTGATTGTAAGCCATATGGAGCCGGATCATTCCGGATGGATTGAGAATTTTAAAAAGGTTAATGATAATTTTACAATAATATGTACGGATAAAGCGGCTAAATTAGTAACTTCCTTCTATGGCAATGAAGAAAGAATAAGAGTTGTTAAAGAAGGAGATACCTTGGATTTGGGTAAAGGGAAAAAACTGAGTTTCTACCCAACACCAAATGTACATTGGCCTGACACTATGCTCACTTATGAGGCGGATACAAAAACCCTGTTTTCCTGTGATATGTATGGAGCTTTTGGTAAGATAGACGAACATTATTTTGATGACGAGTTGACAGCTGAAGAAGCTGAGCTCTTTGAGTTTGAAGGCATAAGGTATTTTTCAAATGTTATGGCTACATTTATGCCAATGGTACGAAAGTCGATACAAAAGACAAAAGAACTTGATATAAATATCATAGCTCCTGGGCATGGACCTTTATACAGACAAAACCCACAAAAAATAATTGAAGATTATTTAAGATTTTGTCAATATTCAGAGGGCGCTGGGAAAAAAGAAATTTCCATACTGTGGGGGTCAATGTATGGCATGACTGAAAAGGCAATTGCTTTTATTCAAAGAGTTTTAGAAAGAGAAGGTATAAAAGTAAATAATCTTAAAATGCCTTTAGTAAGTGAAAGTGAAATGCTTGCAAATGTTTTCAGATCAGCAGGTATAATAATTGCTGCACCTACTTATGAATACAAGATGTTTCCACCGGTAGCAGCAGCATTAGAAGAAATAGGAAGAAAAAAAGTTACCGGAAAAGCAGCTTTTTATTTTGGATCCTATGGATGGTCAGGTGGAGCTGAAAAAGAGCTCAAAGAAATAGTTGAGAGAAACAAAATGAAGTGGGATTTGGTTGAAGGCGTTGAGTTTGAAGGTTGTCCGAAAGCTGAAGTTCTCAGTAAGATTGAAGAAGGAGTTTTACAGTTGATTGGAAAGATGAAGGAAAAGATAGTGTAAATGATCAGCATAATGTGCCTGTCATGAAAGGTTGAATACTTCCCTGGCAGGCACATTATTAATACAATTATTAATTACAATTGTCACCGAGGTATGACTAAAATATAAATTCATACTCTGGATAACGAAAAAACTTGATTTGATATTGTTTTCAAAATATGAGAATAGGATGTTATTTTTTCGTTATCCCTAAGTATAACTTTGCTTAAAACTTCTAATTCATTTTTTCAAGATTCACCATTCCTGAATTGCTGATTAATTGACTGTATCCGGCATTTTTAGTGGTTTTATACTTGGGACAAGAAAAAGTATTGGCGATATTGAAAGTTGCGTAAATGTATGATAACCTTCTCTCTCTGAACAGCAGGAAATAGTCCGAATTCTTGACAGCCTCTTTGAAAAAGAGCAAAAAGCAAAGGAACTCTGTGATGTGATAGATAAAATAGACTTGATGAAAAAAGCCATTCTTGCCCGAGCATTCCGTGGCGAGTTGGGAACAAATGACCCGAATGAAGAAAGTGCAATAGAACTGTTGAAAGAATGTCTAAAGTAGTATGATGAGTAACTTATACCTACGTTAGAAAAACATAATTAACCAATAAATATTTGGAAATAGAGTGGAGTATATAAGTATGGAGATAGTTAGAGTAATTAAAGCTTCTGATACCAAAAGGATTTTGAAAATAATTAGTTTTGCTAGTATTTTATTATTGGGAGTATTGTCATTATTAATAAGAAACATAAATATTATATTTTTTTTCTTGTTAAATTGTATAGTAACTTGGCTAATAGTGTTTTTTGCCCTCAAGAACAGGAAATTAATTCTTTACACAGATTGTTTTGAGATATTGCATGTGTTTAAGAAATCAATCATTGACTATTATGATATTATAGAAATTTCTATTGAAAAGCGTCAACATTATAGAAATTTCTATTGAAAAGCGTCAACTAAAGAGTGTTTTAACTGGCAAAGAATTATATCACGGAGTAGCTCGAACTCAAGTTATAACCTTCAAGACCTATTCCTATAAAAATGAAATAGAGTTAATTAGTCTGATATATTTAAAAGAGGATATTAAGAATGCAATTAATTATATTTTATCTAAAAATCCTAAGATAGTTGTTTCCGATAGTATGAATTGCTTTTTAGATGATGATATATAAGATTAAAGTCACATATTAAGGAAGGTAATTATGAGCTGCCCTACGAAGGGGCAAAGGAAATGCAACTCGTGGACGATGGAGAACAAAGGTTTTTTGCGGGAACTGCTGGAAGCGATGTATTAAGAGCTTCTTGCTCCGAAGAAAAAGAAATAATGGTATGTCGCACACTTTCGTGCTTCATATAGATTAACAAAAGACAAAGATAAAAACGCAACGTGCATCTTGCGGGATGTGCTAGAGCCGGTAGGTAGCCCGGCCGTCCTGTCAGTTATAACAGGGTAAGTAACCTGCCCTCCTGGGTTGTCCATTCTTTGTCCATAACACATTTTAAGGAGGGATTGTTATGGACGAGACGAGCGGAAAGCTGACGGTGTATTTTGAGGAGCCTTTCTGGGTAGGAGTCTTTGAACGGATATCTGACGGAAAATTGTCGGTGTGCAAGGTCACATTTGGCGCAGAGCCGAAGGATTACGAAGTATGGGGCTTCATCCTCAAGCACTACAGCAACCTTAAGTTCAGTCCGGCTGTTGAAACCGAAGTGAAGCAGACTGCGGACAATCCAAAGCGCAGACAGCGCAATGTCAGAAAGCAGCTGCAGAGTTCTGGTGTCGGAACAAAGTCACAGCAGGCATTGCAGATGCAGCGTGAGTTAATGAAAAACGAACGCAGACAGATCAGCAAAGAGCAGCGAGAAGCTGAAAAACAGCGTCAGTTCGAACTGAAACAGCAAAAGAGAAAAGAGAAGCACAGAGGTCATTGACCACGCTTCTCTTACAGGCATCCAGCTTGTGGATATTAGTGAGCCGGAAAGTCCTGTGAAGCAAATCACTAGAATATGTAAAATTCTATATTGAAAAAGTTATATCAATAAAGCAGCTAAAAACAACCTAATTTTAGAGATAACCTGTTATAGTGTCAAATGACGCAATTACTTGACCTGAGCATTAGAAGCTGTTACCGAAAGCTTGATAATTTGAAGTAAAAATGCCACGGATGGCATTTTTAGCGTCTTGGGACAGGATGTCCCATAGACGCGTGCGATAATTATCAAGCTAAGGTATACAGCTTCTATGCGAAGGTCACGTAATGGAGTTGTTTGACACTATAACAGTAGGTTTTTTCCTTCATAAAGGTTTCCGCAAAAGATGCAAAGGGCTTGAATATGGAAATAAAACAGCCACTCCTTGAGGAATGGCTGTTTTATATAATTGATTATCAACTAAGTTACAATTAAAAGAATGAGTACAAAAGGAATAAGGTAGACAACAAAGAAGCAACCAATGATACAACTGTGATTTGTGTGTTGATGGATGGACCGGCAGTGTCCTTGAATGGATCTCCTACGGTATCTCCAACAACAGCAGCTTTATGTGCTGGTGAACCTTTACCGCCACAGTTGCCGGCTTCGACGTACTTTTTGGAATTATCCCAAAGTCCGCCTGCATTGGACATCAGCAATGCAAGTAAAAGACCTGAAGCAATGTTTCCGGTGAGGAAGCCTCCAATAGCTGCTACTCCTCCGATAAAACCAACAATTACTGTGGATATGATTGCAACAACACCGGCAGGAATGAGTTCTTTTAGTGAACCGGAGGTAGCAATGTCTATACACTTGTCATAGTCAGGTTTTACGCCTTCCTTGCCTTCTTTAAGTCCTGCTATTGAGTTCCATTGACGATGAATTTCCGCAACCATTCTCTGAGCATTTTTGTCAACACCAAGCATCAACATTGCTGAGAATACCGCTGGTATTGAAATACCTATGATGAGTCCGAAGAATACTGTCGGATTCATTATATCAAAGTTGGTGATACCCTGAACGCCTAACTCGGCAGCAGCCGTGTTTACTTCGCTCATGAATGCGCCTAAAAGAGCGATAACAGTAAGACCTGCTGCGCTGATTGAAAAACCTTTTGTAACAGCTTTAACGGTATTACCGGCTGAATCAAGTTCATCGGTAATGGCAATAACCTTTTCGCCCAAGCCACCCATTTCGGCAAGACCGCGGGCGTTATCAACGATAGGTCCGTATGCATCATTTGAAATAATCATTCCAACTATTGAAAGCATACCAAGTGCTGACATTGCGATGCCAAACATACCATATCCGGAACCTAATGGAGCACATATATTATATGACAATAACGCAGTGACTGCTATACCAATTAATGCAGGAAGAGCACTTAGCAAGCCGTAAGAAAAACCTGAAAGAATGGTAAAAGCCGGCCCTGATTTCGAAGCTTCTGCAACTGCTTTAACAATTGGTTTTGCATCATTTGTGAAATAATCTGAAGTAATACCGATGATGGTACCTACTATGAGTCCTATAGCAGTTGCACCCCAGATACGCCATTCAAGTCCGAATGCGTATGTAGCCAAAGCTGTAAGTACAGCGTAAATCCCTGTAGTCACATACGTAGAACTGTTAAGGGCTCTGCTTGGATCACCTTTTTCACCGATACGGGCTGTAGCTACACCGATAATCGAAGATAAAAGTCCTATGGCTGCATATATGAAGACCATTATGACATTTTTTCCGACTAGTCCGCCTAGTGATGTGGCCATAACCAATGCAGCAGACATTGAGGCAACATTTGAGTCAAAGAGATCCGCACCCATACCTGCAACGTCTCCAACGTTATCACCAACGTTGTCGGCTATAACGGCAGGATTTCTAGGGTCATCTTCTTCCATACCAAGTTCTACTTTTCCCACCAGGTCTGCGCTGATATCTGCCGTCTTTGTAAAAATACCGCCGCCGGCTTTAGCGAAAAGTGCCAGTGAACTTGCTCCGAAGCTGAAACCTAAGACTGCGCTGGCGTCACCTACCAGCATAAAAACAAGAGTAACTCCCACAAGGCTGCTGCCAACAACAGCCATGCCCATAACTGCACCACCACGGAAACCCGCCATAAAAGAAGGTTTAACTCCTTTTGTAGCAGCTTCTGCCGCTTTCATATTTGCGATTGTGGCAATTTGTATACCGATCTTACCTGCAAGAGCTGATAAAACTGTACCGAAAATATATGAAATAGCCATAAAAATATTTTCGGAAATATTTCCTGTGCTCCAAATTGGTTTTGGAAGCAGAATTACAATAAGTACTGCCGCAATTGCGGTAAACCGTGCTAAAACAAGGTACTCACGCTTCAGAAAGGTATTGGCCCCCTGACGGATGTACTCTCCAATTTCAGCGATACGAGCGTTAGATGAAGGTTGTGATTTTACCCAGGTGTATAACCATGCTGCAACACCAAGAGCAAGAACGGAGATTGCTATAGACACGATTTGAACCGCTTGAGTAGTGATTTCAAACATATGCTGACCTCCTCAGAAATTATGGACTTCTACAATATTTTACTACAATGAATATTATTATTCAATTTTATTAATATATTTTGTAAAAATAATGTTATATTGTATTCGTACAAAACGCAAAAGTCCTTTAGTTATAATTTTTCGCATACATCAATATTTTATTCAACAAATTCCTGATTAATTACTTGTTGTAGATTAATTTACATTCACAAAATATATATTTTTCTTTCTGCTAATGAATTTCTTACTGTGGTCAAAAAGCTAAACTTTAATCTTAACTTTAGTTAATTGAATTGAATATTTTTTGGGATTTTACTGTTGTTGACAAAAGTAGCTGTGGGTGGTACAATTTATTTAATAGTTTAAACCTATGATCAAGAATAGTAAGAATAATTGTATGTATCAGAGAGCCGCCAGATGCTGAAAATGCGGTTACAAAGATTATTCTGAATGGGCTTGTGAGGGAAGCACCGAATTTATACATAGTAGGCGCTTACGGGAACCCTGTCCGTTATCAGTGGGGTGTATATGTTAGTATACAAAAGGAGTGGGCGATTTATCGTCAAATTGGGTGGTACCGCAGAAGTTAAGTCTTTTGTCCCTGGTGTAGGGGATGAAGGCTTTTTTTAATGCCCAAGAAAGTACATTTTTACCGGCATCAAAAAAGTATACCTAAAGGCTGTTTGCTGCAAAGGAATGCCTTGAATATTAATAGGTGAAGCTGACTTTTTTCTTTTACTCAATTGGCGACAAGTGTTTAAAATTTTGAGGAATCCGGTGTTATAGAATTTTTATGAAAGTGGGGAGGATGAACATGTCGAAAGGAAGATTTGGAATCCATGGCGGACAATACATTCCGGAAACATTGATGAATGCCGTAATCAAGCTTGAAGAGGCATATAATCGCTTTAAAGACGACCCGGAATTTGTGGGGGAGTTAAATGAACTTCTTAATAATTATGCAGGCCGCCCATCATTGCTTTATTATGCAGAAAAGATGACTAAAGATTTGGGTGGTGCAAAAATATATCTAAAAAGAGAGGATTTGAATCACACAGGTTCGCACAAGATAAACAACGTGTTAGGTCAGGTGCTTCTTGCTAAACGTATGGGTAAAACCCGTGTTATTGCAGAAACAGGTGCAGGTCAGCATGGAGTTGCTACTGCGACTGCAGCAGCACTGATGGGGTTGGAATGTGAAATATTTATGGGGAAGGAAGACACGGAACGTCAGGCGCTGAATGTTTTCCGTATGGAGCTGTTGGGAGCGAAGGTGCACGCCGTTACAAGCGGTACTCAGACGTTGAAGGATGCAGTAAATGAGACAATGCGTGAGTGGACGCAGAGAATTGAAGATACTCATTATGTGCTTGGATCTGTAATGGGACCCCATCCATTTCCGACAATTGTGCGTGATTTTCAGAGTGTAATAGGGCGCGAAGTCAAACAGCAGATACTTGCGAAGGAAGGAAGATTGCCGGATGCTTTGTTGGCCTGTGTTGGAGGCGGCAGCAATGCAATGGGATTGTTCTATGAATTCATAGGAGATAAAAGTGTTCGACTGATTGGTTGTGAAGCGGCAGGGCATGGCGTTGACACCGATAAAAATGCGGCGACCATTACAACAGGTACGGTAGGCATATTCCATGGAATGAAGTCCTATTTCTGTCAGGATGAATATGGTCAGATTGCTCCGGTTTATTCCATTTCTGCAGGGCTTGATTACCCTGGTGTGGGGCCGGAACATGCCAACCTGTATGATACGGGCAGGGGCGAATATGTACCGGTTACTGATGATGAAGCAGTGCAGGCGTTTGAATATCTTTCACGCTGCGAGGGGATTATTCCGGCAATAGAAAGTTCCCATGCTGTTGCACATGCAATAAAGATCGCACCTGCTATGGGTAAGGATCAAATTATTGTAATCAATTTGTCAGGAAGAGGAGATAAAGATGTTGCTGCCATAGCACGATACAGGGGGGTGCAAATTTATGAATAAGCTTAATCAGGCTTTTAACCACGGTAAAGCTTTTATACCGTTTATTACAGCAGGAGATCCGTCGCTTGAAATAACAGAGCAGTTGGTAATTAAGATGGCTGAAGCCGGTGCCGATTTGATTGAAATAGGTATACCGTTTTCTGATCCGGTAGCGGAAGGACCGGTGATTCAAGAGGCTGATAATAGGGCACTTGTGGCGGGGACAACAACGGATAAAATATTTGATATGATGAAAAATGTACGTAAGGTATGCAATATACCTATAGCTTTTATGACCTATGCAAATCCAATCTTTACTTATGGAACTGAAAAGTTCATGAAAAATTGCCAGGAAACTGGAGTTGATGCCGTTATTGTACCGGATATTCCATACGAAGAAAGAAATGAACTCATACCTTTCTGCTCAAAATATGATGTTTCATTTATTTCGATGATAGCACCAACCTCCAATGAACGCATCAGAATGATAGCTCGTGAAGCGGAAGGATTCCTTTACTGTGTTTCATCGATGGGTGTGACAGGCGTGAGAAAAGAAGTTGGAAGTAATGCTTCGGAAATGATAAAACTTGCCAAGGAGGTAAAAGATATACCTTGTGCAATAGGATTTGGTATATCAACCCCTGAACAGGCAGCAGCTATGAGTGAAATTTCCGACGGTGTAATTGTTGGAAGCGCAATTGTAAAAATTGTTGCACAATACGGGGTGGAATGTGTACCTCATGTAGTTGAATATGTTAAGAACATGAAAAATGCAATGAGATAGAAGAGTTAATAAATCTATGAAAAGTAGATTGAGATGAGGAGAGATTAGAATGGTTAAAAATGTGTTGAAGAAATTGACGGCAAGAGAGGATTTAACAGCTGATGAGGCATATAGTCTGATTGTCGCAATTAAAAATGACGAGCTTAGTGATGTTCAGATTGCAGGTTTTCAGGTGGCTCTATTAATGAAGGGACCGACTTTGACAGAGATTACGGCAATTGCCAAGGCTATGCGTGACAATTGTATACATATCTCTCCGCAAGTGGATGACGAACTTATGGATACATGTGGCACAGGTGGTGGTCTGAGTACATTTAACATATCTACATCAGTTGCTTTTGTAGCTGCAGCGGCAGGTATTCCTGTAGCCAAGCACGGAAGCCGTTCGATATCAAGCCTTTCCGGAAGTGCTGACGTACTCGAGGCACTAGGTATAGAAATCAACCAAACCCCAAAAGGTGTCGAAAAACTTATCGAAGATATTGGTATTGCATTTCTCTATGCGCCATTATTCCATCCGGTTATGGGCAAGGTTCTTCCACCGGAAAAGGATTTGGGAATCAAAACCATATTCTATACAATAATAGGACCATTGATTAACCCGTCTAAAGCAAGCAGACATGTTATGGGAATTTACAAGCCTGAACTTTTAGATACAGTTTCACATGTCGCAGCATCGGTTGGATATACAAGAGGACTGTTTGTGCACGGTCTTGACGGTCTCGATGAAATTTCTCTCTTGGGAAAAACCAGAGTGAATGAACTTAATAATGGTAAAATTACCACGTATGAAATAGCACCGGAGGATTTTGGTTTGTCCCGTTGCACTCTTGAAGAAATAGCTACAGGAACCCCTGAGGAAAACGCTGTTATGATCAGAAATGTTTTCTCGGGAAAAGATAAGGGACCGCGTAGAAATGCAGTTGTGTTGAATGCGGCAGGTGCCTTAATGATAGGAAATAAAGCGGATTCCTTCAAGGAAGGAATTAAGCTTGCCAATGAAATTATCGACAGTGGAGCTGCGCAGAATAAACTCAATGAACTCAAAGTTGCATCTCATGATTATAGAACGGTGGTATAAAAGGAAATGAGAAAAATATGTGACAGCGGGAAGAAATGTGCTAAATGTTCTTCAGCACTTTGGGATAAGAAAAGTACAGGATTAATTCCCGTTATAACAGATATTAAATGCAAGTCACCCGGTGAAGGTGACTTGCTTATGGGACGGGATCCTGTTGCAATTGCCGGTGAGCTCAATGCAGCAGGTGTTCCTGTTATTTCGGTTGTAACTGAAGACACACATTATGGTGGTTCTCCGGAACTGTTGTATAATATTGCAAAGGTAGTTTCGGTTCCTATTTTGCGCAAGGATTTTATTTCCACACGGGAACAATTGCAAGAGAGTGTTGAGATTGGTGCGTCTGGTGTTCTGTTGATAGCGTCGATGCTGGAAAAAACACAACTTTTTACACTTATAGAAGAGGCATATAAGCTGGGATTGGAGCCTTTGGTTGAAACACACAGTCAGGATGAAATAATGTCTGTCAGAGATCTGGAATTGACTTTTTTAGGGATTAACAACCGGAATATAGTTGAGTTTGAAACAGACGACGGAAATGTAAACACTACTGAAAAGCTGGCAGCAATGGTGCCGCCGGGAGCTTTGCTGGTGAGTGAAAGTTCCATTTCCTCAAAAGAAGATGCGGCACGTGCTGTAGCAGCAGGAGCACATGCAGTTCTTGTAGGCACGGCGATTCTTAAGGCAAAGGATCCTGTGGAAATGTATATAAACTTTAGTGAACCGGGGAGGTAAAACCATGACGCGAGTTAAAATTTGCGGATTGATGAACCGGAATGATGTGAATTTTTGCGTACAGGCGGGAGTTCACATGCTTGGGTTTGTGGTTGAATATCCCGTGTCTGTTCCGTGGAATCTGAAGGTGAGCGATGCCCGTGAACTTATAGAGCAGGTTCCGCCCTTTGTAAGCACATGCTTGGTGACGGGAGGAGAGGTTAAAAGCATTCTGGACATAGTGAACAAAACCTGTCCTGACGCAGTGCAGCTTCATTATAAAGAAACACTTGAAGATGTGGAAGAAATTTCGAAGCAGCTGAAACCCAAAGGAGTTAAAGTAATAAAGGCTTTGCGCATGGACAGCATGGGCAATTGCGATTTTGAGATTACCGACCCCGTTATTGCCGCAAGGGAGCTCTTGAAAACAGGGGTATCAGCGATTTTGGTGGATTCATACACTTCTTCAATGCCTGGTGGGACCGGAGTTGCCGTAGATTTATCAATATTTGAGGCTGTGCAGAAGGTGAGTACTATACCTGTCATCCTTGCAGGCGGGCTGAATGCAGTTAACATATCTATAGTTGTCCAACAGGTACATCCCTATGCAGTAGATGTATTGACAGGTGTTGAGGATAAACCGAATCAAAAGAACCATGAAAAAATTAGGGAATTAATCAATAAGGTTATGATTTGAAAATGATTTTATTACAAGGTGTTGATACCTTGTACAGAATTTGTTTCTGGAGCAAAAACATAGAAAGTTTATTTAAACATGTCGTATGAAATAATAGGATTATTAACTTTAGAAAGCACTGGATTTATATATCTATACAGAAGCAGTATGGTAGAACGATGCGGAATAAATGGAAATATCAAGGTAGGTAAAGTTAAAAGGATTACAAATTATTTAAAGGCGGAAATATTCCTTTATTTATTCTTGACAGTTAAGAAGGATATATAATATATTATGTTATAATACAGTTTATTTGGGGGTGATAATGGAATGGACGATATTCCGGAAGATATACGATGTAGTAGGGCACTATGTAGAGCACAGTCAAGAGTTAAAAACCGATTAAAAGCTAAGTTTTACAGGAGGCCGTAAATCCTTGAATACAGGATAGTTATGCCTTTTTTTATTTGACTTAATAATTAATTGGAGGATGAAAAATTTGTTTACCGAAATACTGGTTTTAATTTTACTCATAGTGCTGAATGCGTTTTTTGCAGCTTCCGAGATTGCATTAATCTCATTAAATGATACTAAATTGAAATTGATGGCTGAGGAAGGTAATAAAAAAGCTATTTTACTTAAGAAACTTGTAGAAGAGCCTAGCAGGTTTCTTGCAACTATTCAGATAGGCATAACACTTGCCGGTTTTTTTGCAAGTGCCTTTGCAGCAGATAAATTTACAGAAAGACTGGTCAAATTGATACAGCTTACAGGAGTGGCTATTCCTGAGGGTGTGCTTGCAAGTGTTTCTATGGTACTGATTACGATATTATTATCATATTTTTCTCTTGTTTTTGGGGAATTGGCACCTAAGAGACTGGCAATGAAAAAGGCGGAACCTATTGCTATGCTTGTTGCTGCACCTTTGACTTTTTTATCTGTAGTGACTTTACCCTTTGTGAAATTCCTTACATTATCCACAAACACCATTGTACGTTTGTTTGGCGTTGACCCATCAAAGGAAGATGAAAATGTTACGGAAGAAGAAATAAGGATGATGGTGGATGTCGGGGAGGAAAGAGGAACTATTGACGAAACTGAAAAAGAGATGATCAATAATATTTTCGAATTTAATAATAAAATTGTCTCTGAAATAATGACTCATAGAACAGAAATAGCAGCTTTGCCCGTCGATGCAAGCCTTGATGAAGTGACTAAGTTTATAAATGCAGAAAAGTATTCAAGAATACCTGTTTATGAAGACAACATCGACAACATAATAGGAATAATGCATTCAAAGTACCTTATAAAATATTTGGCTGAAAATGGTGACAAAGATAAGTTTAACCTTAGAAACATTATAAGAAAACCGTATTTCGTCCCTGCTTCCAAAAGAACAGATGAACTGTTCAAGGAGCTTCAAAAGACGAGTACCCATTTGGCTGTTATTATTGATGAATATGGAGGAACAGCAGGTATTGTTTCTTTAGAAGATCTGATAGAGGAAATTGTCGGTAATATATTTGATGAGGACGATGAAGTTGAGAAGGATATAGATAAACTAGACGAAAACACATTTATTATAAACGGTACAACCAGCCTGACAACCGTGAGTGACTACCTTGAGGTGGAGCTTCCAACTGAAGATTATGATACATTAAGTGGTTTTGTAATAGGACAGCTAGGCAGAATACCCGATAAAGAGGACAGTCCTAGTGTGGAATTTAACGGTATCCTATTTAAGGTTGCCAAAGTAGATGAAAAAAGGGTGGCTAAGGTTAAAGTATGCAAGGCGTAAGTGCACTAGGATAATAGTTTTAGGAGGACTAAAACTTATATTGTTGTAAACGTTAAGGTAAATTAAGCACACGTAGATATATTTAATCTGCGTGTGCATTATGTATTTATAAGAATTTATTAAGGATGAATGGAATAGAAAATTATAGTTTGATAAAATGTAGTAGTGATATCGCAGAAAACCACGCCTTAAGGTGAATTGTACTAAAAATCGATATATCTGTAATCTCTATAGGATAGGGTTCGATCTTCTCTTAAAAAAATATATTTGAATTCAATCAAATTCCCAACTTAAAAAAAATATTTACTTCGTAATTAATATAATGAGATGGTTGTATAATAATTTTCCTCACTGTTTTAGAAATTCAGACAAAGAGCTTTTTATGTTAAGGTTTTGTAACTGAAGAATTTAAATAAAATTATAAGGGAGTGTTTTTTTATGCTAAGAAAATTCAGCAAGGTGTGGTTGATAGTCTTCACCATCAGTATCATGATGTTGATTATCCCGGAAAAAGGGTTTGCGGACTATCCGATTTTTTCTCAGCGTTATACAGCAGACCCAACTGCGGTAGTGTATAACGGCAGACTTTATGTTTACTGTTCACACGACTCAGATGCAACAGCCGGACAGACTACCTACAATATCCCAGACATTACTTGTATTTCTACGGATGATTTGAAAAACTGGACAGACCATGGGGAAGTTTTCAACGCCAAAAGAGATTCCAGTTGGGCGGGAGTTTCCTGGGCACCTTCAATTGTGTACCGCAATAATAAGTTTTATATGTATTATGGTAATGGTGGAAATGGTATTGGAGTTGCAGTAAGTGATAGTCCTACCGGTCCCTTTAAAGATCCCCTTCCTCGTGCTTTAATCACTGGAAGTACACCCGGTGTACAACCTGCTACTAATATGTGGTTGTTTGATCCCGGCGTGTTTGTTGATGATGACGGTCAGGCATATATGTACTTTGGAGGAAATGGACAAAACAATATCAGAGTTATCAAGTTAGGAAATGATATGATAAGCACAGTGGGTTCTGCAACAACAATGAGTGCCCCACGCTTTTTTGAAGCTTCATATATGCACAAGTATAAAGGAAAGTATTATTTTACATACGCAAGTGATTTTTCCCAGGGTGCATCAAAGATTGAGTATATGATGAGTGATAACCCTACCACAGGGTTTACTTACAAAGGAGTTGTATTGCCACAGCCTCCTGACAACTATAGCAACAATAACCACCATACCATTGTAGAATTTAAAGATAACTGGTATTGCGTATATCACAACAGAAATCTGGCAAAACAACGTGGTGCAGAACCTGCATATCAAAGAAATGTAGCTATTGATCAGTTGTTTTACAACTCAGACGGAACTATTAAACAGGTAGTTCCGACACAAGATGGTTTGGAACAACTAAAGTATGTAAATCCGTATATTAATAATACTGCTGTAAATATGTACAATGAATCTGGTACTGAGACTGAAGAATGTAGTGAAGGCGGACGAAATGTTGGCTTTATAGAGAATGGAGACTGGATCCAAATAAAAGGAGTTGATTTTGGCACTAGTGGTGCAACAAGTTTTGAAGCCAGAGTAGCTAGTGCTACTTCAGGTGGAAATATTGAAATCAGGCTTGACAGCCTTACAGGGAAATTAGTTGGAACTTGTAGTGTGTCAGAAACTGGAGGTTGGCAAACTTGGACAACAAAAACTAGTACAATTAGTGGCGCAACAGGTGTTCACGATGTGTTTTTTAAATTTACAGGTTCAAGTGGGTATTTATTTAATTTTAGCTCTTGGAAATTCAGTACAAATGATGGAGGAGAAAACAACGGAACTAAGGGCGATTTGAATAGTGATGGAAATGTGAATTCAATAGACTTCGCATTGTTAAAACTTCATTTATTAGGTCAAACTCCGCTAACAGGTACGAACCTTTCCAATGCTGATGTTGATGGAGATGGTAAAGTAAACTCTATAGACTTTGGTTTGATAAAGCAGTATTTGCTGGGTATAATAAAAGTTTTCCCAGCAGTATAAATGCAAGGACTATAAATTAGTTAATATTCAATTAATAACGAAATATGAGAGTGTCGCAAAACTACTTTTAAGTAGGGGAGCGATGCTCTCTTTTTATTTGAATAAACAAAATCTAAACAAAAAGCTGCTGTAAAACTAACTTGTTTCAGTCCGGTTAGTTTTACAACAGCCCTTGAACATATAAGCCTCAAAATGCTATATGAGGGAAAGTTGAGTCGTTAATTATTTTACAGGAGCCACTTCTTATGAACTACAAATCAATGGAATTTGACAAGTAGTAGTTGATGCTGATTAAGGCTGTCCTGGAAAAGAAGATATCATGCCTAATAAATATTGCTTCATTAATCCAAAATCTATGGAGTTTACATTCCCATCTCCATTAACATCGCCATTGGAAAGATTCTTTCCTGTAAGACGACTCACTCCTAGTAAGTGAAGCTTCAATACTCCAAAGTCCAACGAATTTATTTTGTTATCATCATTTAAATCACCTTTGATTCCAATAGGGGTAGGGGTGATAGTTGGTGATGATATTATTTGAGTATTTGTAGGAGTTGGTATTGAGGCAGATTTTGGTGCACCTAAAAATTGTATTTCCGCCACGTTACCGTTGCTTCCATCTGGAGACAGATAACGTACATAGCGAAAGGTGTCCGTATTGGTCACATTTACCGAAGTTAATATGCCTGTTGCCGGTTGAGAAGTAACGGTAAACAGCGTCACTGCGTCGCTAAAGTCAGATTTATTGGCACCTTGGAATATTCCGCCTACCATACGCTGTGGAAAGTTGGATCGCGGACAGTAATTGATCTGCATAACGACATTGCTTACGCCAACACCAAAGTCCAGCCCTGCCCAGCAACCACTTCCTGAAGGTCCGTCGAAGTATGTGACCAGGTTGTTATCAAAAACCTTGGATATTGTATTTCCTGAGTTATTCCAAGAACCGGCAGTACCTATAACAGTACCGGATAGTTTAGGGTATAACAACGTCGCTTCAGCACTGTTGAGAGTTTCCACCCCACTGCTGACCGCACTGACCACATAATAGTACTTTATGCCTGACACCACGCTATCATCGGTGTAGTTTGTGGAGGTAATACCGGTGGCAATATTTGTGTAAGGACCGGCGCTGGTAGTAGAACGCTTGACGTTGTAACTGTTTGCACCAGCCGTGGTATCCCATTTAAGATTGGCAGCGTTGCCGGATGAATTTAGTGAGGCACTCAATCCCGTTGGGAACATAGGGGCGGAAGGTGATTGTATAGCCCACTGCTGATTTGCACCTTCATGATATGCCCTTCCTTCTATCTTTCCTGAGCCACTGCTTGGTATTTCCAGATTTGTACCGTCACCAACCAGCACAAATCTATAGTAACCATCCCCTGTTGGTCTGATAATAAAACAAGTACCGGATCCGGTTCCCCACCAAGCGACAGTACCAAATCCCATCCACCAGTTCCAGTTCCAACCCCTGCCTGCTGATGAAATTCTGTATTGACCACCACCGATGTGCTGAATTTTCCAGTGTTGATCCGTTGTTCCCTTGTAATTACTGATTGCAATAGAGTTGTTGCTGGTTACTTCCTGCAAGGTCAAAGTATTGGCACGGTTCAAAAATTTATAAGTTCCATCTGCTATAGGTCCTGTCGATATCGGAGATAGTTCGATCCAATTCAAATTGAATCCGCCGGATAAAGCATTGATACGCAATTTCTGTCGCCCCGATCCGAGAAATACCTGTCGTGTATCTGTCTTCCAGGTCTGAACACCTCCGGTAGCCGGAAGTACCCATGTTCCGGTCTTATCCTGATTACCGAATTTCACCTGAACACTGCCTCCGCTGTTATTTGCCACACGAAGTCCGAGATTGTAGTAACCTGGGTGCTGTACCCAGATGGTGTACTCGAGCCATTCTCCATCTTCAATCGAAGTAATATTGTATCCACCGTCGGTGTCCTTTGTCGTTTCAATATCTACCGCTTCATCAGATCGGTACTGCATTCCCTTATTAGCGGAATCTTTGTCATAAAAGGAGATATTATTGCCACCCCAGTCAAAGTCCTCAGCTTCAATACGTGTGGTACCAGTCAGAAAATTATTGACCCAGGTGGCGGTTTTCCTTGGCAATCCTCCGTTGCCGTATACACCTCGATTTGCCGGCCAATTACCGTAGTCTGGTTTCCATGAAAGCCCGGCATTTTCAACTAATGTTGAGTAATATTCCGGCTTTGTAACATCATCGGATACACCGGAAGGTGGAATATATTGAAAAGTAAGCCAGGAAACACCCAGACGTTCCAATTCGGACGTAAGCTGGATATCAAATCCACCCAATCCGCTTCCCCAAGCACCGCCTGCATACTCGGTCATAAAACATGGATATCCGGCTTTGAGTATTCCGTCCACTGCGGTGGTGGTTTCCTCCCAGCCTGCATATCCATGGAAGGCCATGGCTTCGTTAGTCCAAACTGCGTCCTGCTTGCCGAAAACTGCACTATTGAAAGCTCGTATGTCCTTCAAGGCTTCGGTTGCTCCCCCTGTCCCGCCAAGTACGGCATAGGTTAAAATTAATACCGGGGTTTTTGGTGCATATGTACGGATGGTCTTATATACATCCACATTCATTTCCACAGCACCGGTTGGAGTAGCTGTCGAGGAAGAATAAGGTGGTCCCCATGCGACAGGCTCATTGTGTATCTCGTATAGAACATGTGTCTCGTCTGCATAGCGTGGTGCATAGAAACTCCAAAAATCTTTGGCATACCTTGCGTTATGGTTACCATTATTGGCACCGTTACCGATGGTTATAACCAGATATAGCCCAAGTTCACGAGTGCTTTTCACTATCTTGTCTATTTCGGTAGCCGCGTATCCGGGCGCTTTGCTTCCGGCATTGGGATAGTTGATATCGAAGCACTCCGCATAGAGGTGCACGGCATTGAAACCAAGATCCTTTATTTTTGCAATCTGGTCATAGGAAATAGCCGATGACCATTCGGTAGAAGTATATGGACCACGCAACGGTTGCCCATTGTCACCTACAAAGGTGGTTCTGGCTGAATTGAGGTACGGCCGCCCACGCTGAGGATCTGCGTATACCTGATTTGGAAAAAGGCTAAGCGAGCATAGTACTAATGCAATTGCAGTTACAAATGCAGTTCTGATTCTGATACTTAACTTCATAATTCGACCTCCATATTATTTTTTTAGTATATATTTCTTTTAAATATTACTTACTCATCTTTCCGACAGCATTTATGAACTATATGCTGATAATAAACTCCATGCTGCTTATAATAAACGTAAACACTTCTGATTTAGTTAAGCTTAAACAATAACATTCTTAAGATAAATATACTTCTTATATCATTAATTCGAAATATAGACTTTTTTGTGTTGGGAATTCAATAAAATTATGAAAACATTTTATTAATTCATAAACTCCCAACTTAAAAAAATTTCAAATTGCGAATTGATAGTTTAGAAAACACATATCACTGTAGAAATATTGTCTGTTTTAACAAAAGAAAAAGTGAATATAGTCTGTAGCTAGCTATATTTTAGAATTGCAGATTAACATAAACCTATTACTTTATATGAAAGTAAAGATACAGGTGAAGGCTTAACTAAAGTAGTCACCCAATAAGAAAATCAGGGGGGTTAAGTATGGTGAATGTTGGTAAACAAAAAAGAGGCTTTGGATCAAAAAGATTTCTGGTTGTTCTGCTGGTTTTGTGTATGCTCTTTTCCCAAATGGGTTTGGTACATGCCTGGCAATCCGATAATGGAGACGGTACCTTCAATAATCCGCCTTTGTTTGCTGATTATCCGGATCCTAGCATTATTAGGGTTGGCAATTATTTTTATCTTGCTTCATCCACTTTTGCTGGCGTGCCAGGTCTTGTAATCTGCAGATCTGAGGATTTGGTTAATTGGGAAATAGCAGGTCATTGTATAGCCTCATTTACAGGTGACAATGCTTATAACCTTCAAGGAGGCACAAAATACGGTAACGGTTGTTTTGCACCATCAATAGCTTATAGGGATGGTATGTTTTATGTGGCGGTTACTCTTAATGGTGAAAGAACCCGCATTTATTACTCTAAAGACGTTGCCGGTCCATGGAATTATAGCCTTTTAGGA
The DNA here is from genome assembly GCA_964564015.1 of uncultured Acetivibrio sp. GTDB lineage: Bacteria > Bacillota > Clostridia > Acetivibrionales > Acetivibrionaceae > Acetivibrio. Next base: position 100,345 of record CAZLZR010000005.1, on the reverse strand, counting down.
GGTAGTTATTTTGATCCTTGTTTGTTTATAGAGGATGATGGTACTGCTTATCTAGCCTATGGTGGGGCTTGGCAAAATGAAATCAGCATGATCCAGTTGAATTCCAACTTAAGTGCTACAACAGGTTCTTCAAGAGTGATTCTTAAATATAATAATGTTGAAGGTACACATTTAACTAAAGCTAATGGCAAATATTACTTGTTTAACGCTGTGCCGGCCCGAAGCTTAGTGTGTTCTCGAGCGAATAATGTCTGGGGACCTTATGGCGAAACTACTACATTTTGCACTGCTGGAAAAGGCGGACATCAAGGTGGTATCGTCGATTTGCCTGATGGTAGTTACTGGGGATACCTTCACCAGGATGAGGGTGCAATCGGACGTCCGACCAGAATTTGTCCAATAACTTGGGAAGATGGCTGGCCTAAATTCGGAAGATCGGGATATATAGGTCAGGTTGAATCAAAATATACCAAGCCGATTCAGAATAAATCTATAAAAGTACCGGCAGCTTCAGATGAATTTAATGGTAGTTCTTTAGGGCTTCAGTGGATGTGGAACCATAATCCGGACAATACAAAATGGTCGTTGACTGGGTCGGCCTTGAGGTTAAGAGCTACTACAGCAAAGGATTTCTGGAATGCCAGAAACAGCCTGACTCAAAAAGGTCAGGGCTTAATAAGTACAGGAACCATTAAAATTGACTGCAGTGCCATGCAGTCTGGTGATATATGTGGGTTGGGAATGTTGGGTGATCCACGTGGGTATATAGCTGTGACCAAGGATCCCAAGCGGATAATAATGACAGAAGAAGATACGGTAAAGGCGACTGTTGATAATATAACTTCAAATATTTTATACTTCAGGATCGAAATGAATTTTAGTAATAAGCAGGCCAAGTTCTATTGGAAAGATGATAGCAGAAATTGGCAGCAACTCGGAACCTATATAACCATGGGCTTTGATTGGCAGTATGGCACTTTCCAAGGAGAACAGTATGCTATTTTAAATTTTAATCCTTCAGGAAGTTCCGGATATATGGATGTTGACTGGTTCCGCTTAAATGATATACCGGGTGACGACTCAATTCAGACACCACCACCAAGCCCTACACCAAGATCTGCATATACTCAGATAGAAGCTGAGAGCTTTAACGATCAGTCAGGTATTGAGATTGAGGCTTGTTCAGAAGGTGGAGAAAATGTGGGATTTATCGAAAAGGGGGATTATGTTGTCTATAAAGGTATTGATTTTGGCAGTGGTGCGGAAAGATTCCAAGCTAGAGTAGCCAGTGCAACCAGCGGAGGTAGTATTGAGTTGAGGCTTGACGACATTGATGGTAAATTAATTGGGACTTGTCCGGTTGCCGGAACTGATGGCTGGCAGACTTGGGTTACTACAACGTGCAGTGTTAGCGACGTAAGCGGCACCCATGATCTCTATTTGAAATTTACAGGTGGCAGCAGTTACCTGTTTAATCTGAACTGGTGGAAATTCAGTACTGCTTCAGTTACCCCTGTTACGACTCCTACTCCAAATACTACCGGAACTAAGGGTGATTTAAATGATGATGGAAATGTCAATTCGATAGACTTTGCAGCCTTAAAATTGCATTTGCTTGGCATCACATCGCTTACTGGGACAAGTCTTTCCAATGCTGATGTTAATGGAGACGGTAATACAAACTCAATTGACTTTGGATTGATGAAACAGTATTTATTGGGTATGATATCGAGTTTTAGTTAATTGTAAGGTGAGTTTTTTATCTAATATATAGAAAATAGTATTAGAGTGGGGGATTTTAAGTGAGTTTAATCGGGACTTGGGTATTGCGTTTTGCATTTGCATGTGGTCTTATATCATTATCACTGTTAGTATTTAAAAAAGAAACAGAAGTGAGAAAGAATCTGGGAATTCTGACAGGTCTTGTATCTTGTGTGGGTGTATTGATCTCTTCAATTCTTTTGGTTTATTCACTGGTAATGGGAGTTTTCTCAGTTGAATATGTATATCACAATACTGAGAAAACACTTCCGCTAATATACAAGATTTCGGCATTTTGGTCGGGAAGCTCAGGATCGATGTTGTTATGGACCTCGGTATTTGCAATTTTACTTATTGTAGTTTATTTCAAAAACATCAACAAGGGCTCTACCAGAACAGTATTTGGCGTAATTATTTTTGTCATGACACTTTTTATGTTTATGGTTAGTTTTATTAACAATCCATTTAAACAAGTATCGCAGCAAACTGATGGTTTTGGTCTTAATCCCTCACTTCAAAGCCTTGGAATGGTATTCCATCCTCCGATCATCATAGTGTCATTTTCATTTTTCTTTATAGCCTTTTGTTATCAGCTTTTTGATTTTCGAGAAAAAACCTCATCAAATAGTCTGGTTATATGGAAATGGACAATATGGAGCTGGATACTGCTTACTGCCGGGATTGTTACGGGAGGTTATGGGCATACACTGAGCTTGGCTGGGGAGGATATTGGGCATGGGATCCTATTGAGAATTCATCTTTGGTAAATTGGCTGTTTGCCACAGCTTTTTTGCATGGTATTAATAGCAAAAATCCTGAGTTTGGCAGAAAAAGAGTAAACTTCATACTGATAACCATGACAGTGTTTACTATACTTGTGGGAACATTTTTTGCAAGGAGTGGATTGCTAGAGTCGGTACATGCATATAGCAGTAAAAGTGTTACTGTAGTTTTCGGTATAGTTATTGTAGTTTTGGTTGCATTAATTATATTAACATACTACAGAATTAAAAAGTTATATAAAGATGACCTGAGAGATGATACTTTGGAAAAGGGATTTTTGAGAAAAGAAATGTTCAAGACCTTGTTTAGGCCCGAAAATTTGCTCATAGCCCTATATGTAGTTACAGCTGTTCTGATTTTTGGTGGAACTACTTATCCTTTGTTCGGAGGGTTGCTTTTTAAAGGGGCTTCAGTAACAACGGTTGAGTTTTATGAGTATGTATTTGGAATATTTGGACTTTTTATGCTTTTGATCCTGGCATTTTGTCCAGGATTGTTTACGGGCAGGAAAAAGTTATTGATCCCGGGTGCGGTTTCAGGATTGATTACATTAATAATAATGATTGTGTTTTTTAATTACGGATATCTTACAAAGGTAGCTTTATCTATTTGTGTGATGCTTGTGGTAAATCTTGCTGTTTTGCTTATAATAAATCATAAAAAAATTCTATCTAGTCCCTTGTATATATCATTTCTAGTTTTACATATTTCACTAATTCTTATAACTTTGGGATTTGCAGGGTCTCGAGGGATGACTTTCAGCACTGAAACAATGCTTGAGAAAGGTAATGAAATGAGCATCGATGCTTATACCGTAAAATACAGGAATTTGTATTGGAAAGAGGAAGAAGGAACGACATCAGCTGTTGCAGTAATCGGTATCAGTGGACCTAAAGGTAAATTTCAACTAAAGCCTGAGCTTACGTATTATGAAAAAAGGAAGATAACTCACTCTCGTGCAGTGGTTAAAGCAGGAGTGTGGGAAGATCTTTATATAATTTTCCAAGGTATAGATGAAGACGACAATATCTCAATAAAAGTTATGGTTTTAAGGTGGGTTAGTCTTGTATGGATTGGAAGCCTGTTAATAATTGTAGGTGCAATACTACAGTATATTTTTAAGCAGCAAGAAAACAAGTTAATTACTTAGGGTTTCTGTTTTTTGAAGAAGGCACGTATATATCGGCAATATCGTACAGAAAAGCTGCATTAGCAACAAAGAACTAATAAATACAATGGGAAAGGCGAGTTACAAAACTGAGATTATAACATTTCATAATGTTGTTGAAATATTTTAAGATAGGAGTGATATAGATGATGAAATTATCAAAAATATTCCCTAAGGTTGTTGCTTTATTACTGATAGTGGGGGTTTCCCTGACTGCTTTTACTTTTTCAGCTCTGTCGGCAAGTATTGATTTTTCCAAACCTGAATTTGCATTTGACAAAATACTTTTTACAAAGCACCAACCGTATACAGGTGCTGAGAATCACATGATTGATGGAAACTTTGGATTTTTAGGAGTAAAAGGTGGTGGATTGTATATACTGAATGATGCATTTTCCGGGAGCCCAACAGTAACGGATGTTTTGCAGAATTCAGTTTGCACAAATGGACGCTACGCAGGGAAGAAGCTTGTTGGAGGAGCTTTTTATTCGTTTGATTTAAGTTACGACGCGAAACAGATAGTATTTGCTTATACAGATGCACAAAATTCGTATGGTGTTTGGAACCAGAACACTACTTATCATATTTTTAAGGTGAATGTAGATGGGACAAATCTTACTCAGTTGACAGACGGAGATTATAACGATTTTGATCCCCGCTGGTTACCTGACGGAAGAATAGTTTTCATATCGGAAAGAAGGGGCGGTTATGGACGTTGTCACCAGCGAGTTGTTCCTACCTTTAATCTTCATACAATGAATGCTGACGGCAGCGATATTAGATGCATTAGTTACCACGAAACAAATGAATGGAGTCCGAGTGTTGACAACAACGGTATGATTATATACACCCGTTGGGACTATGTCGATAGAGGTGCCAATCACCCGCACTCAGCATGGATCACTACTCCTGATGGCCTTGATGCAAGAGCTGTAGTTTTGAATTATCCTAATTCCGGCACGGAATGGTGGAGAAATGTGCCGCTCATGCAGAATTCATTAAGAGCTATTCCAAATTCCAACAAGTATGTGGCAACAGCGGCTCCCCATCATGCTCAGAATTACGGACCTTTGATTGTTATAGACCCCGATGTTGAAGATGATGACAACCTATCCACTATTACAAAGATTACACCCGATGCCAGGTACCCGGAATCTGAAGTCGGTATAACCACGGATCAAAAATATGGAACTCCATATCCTCTTAGTGAGGACTATTTCTTATGTGTATATGATCCAAATGCCAACTCAAATGGTGACAACAAACGTTATGGCATATATGCAATAGACACAAAGGGAAACAAATCGTTATTATATAGTGATCCGAATTTTTCCTGCTATGGACCTATGCCCCTTTGTCCCCGTCGTGTGCCAAATACTATTCCGGGTTCAACGAAGCCAACCGGATCTGCTCAAGATGGTGTCGTATCGGTAATGAATGTCTACAATACACTGCTCCCCTTCCCGGAGGGGACAAAGATAAAAGAGTTGCGTATATGGCAGGTTTATCCAAAGACCACAGCCTTAGCAACTGACCCAATGGTAAGTTATGAAAGTACCGAGAGCGTATGGGCGGGAAGAAATACCCGTGGCCTTTTAGGTACCGTACCTGTCGAGGAAGACGGAAGTGCGTCGTTTTACCTGCCGGCTGGAAAACCTGTATTCATGCAAGCTATTGACCAGGATGGTACCGCTGTTCAGACTATGAGGTCAGATACATATATTGTACCTGGGCAAACACGCCTGCTTTGTCAGGGGTGTCATGAACCAGCCCGTCAGGCTGCACCAAATCCTGAAAGTGTTCCACTCGCACTAAGAAGAGAACCCTCAGAGATAACACCTGATCCTTCACAGGGAGCACGGCCTATGAGTTTCCCAAGACTTATACAGCCAATACTGGACGAAAAATGTATTTCATGTCATAACGGTTCTCAGAAACCTGACCTTAGAAAGGGTTCGACAGATCCATAGTCGAAATGGTTTGACTCGTATAAAAACTTGAGACCTTATGTTGCTTTATTTGACTCAATATACCCGGGTGCGGATTGGAATAAAGTCTATCCAAGAACAGAGCCCGGAAAATTTGGAGCCAGAGCATCAAAACTTTATCAAAAATTGAAGACCGGACATGGAAATCTTTCAGAGAGTGAGCTTCACTCCTTTATAATCTGGCTGGATTCTGGAGTTGCACCATTCTTCGGGGACTACAAAAATATTGATGCCCAGTTAAGAGGAGAACAAGTAGAGCCGTCTCTGGATTGACCTAAGGTATTTAAATTATTGTAAAGATAGGGGTGTTTTAATGAGGCAAAACGTTTTTATAAAATTGATATTGATGGTTCTCTGTATTGCTATAATTGTAACTTTGGGGAGTTTTGTATTTCCTGAAAGTATGAGTGGATATTCGGCTGATAATGAGTACTTTTCGCCATTTGATACTGCATATTCGCCAGATGGTAGTATGATTGCAGTATCTGATACTACAAAAGCCCAGTTGGAGATAATTAAAGCATCAAGTGGTCAAATACAAAAAACTATACCATTGGAGGGTGAGCCAAAAGCTCTCGCTTGGAATGGCAACCAATATGTTTATGTTTGTGAGTATGGAGCCGGTACTGTTGCGGAGGTAGATCCTATTGAAGGAGCTGTAACAAGAAGGTTCTCAACCGGTTCAAAGCCTTTAGGGCTTGCAGTGGTAGGAGCTAAACTCGTTGTATCGGATTATGGTTTGAAAAAAGTATCTGTTGTTAATTTGTCCTCAGGTAAAGTGGAAGAGGATATTTCGGTTCGGGACTATCCCTACTTGATGGATGGTACAACAGATGGAAAATATGCCATAGTTGGTCATGCATTACCATCGGGAGTTTCGTTTGCGCCTAAGTATGCAGCATCCGTTACGTTTGTTAATATGAGTACAATGCAAGAGGAGGTTAATCTGCTGCTTCCCCAAGGTTCATCAAATGTTAGGGGAGTAAAGTGTTCGCCCGACGGCAAATGGGCATATGTCCTTCACACTTTAGGAAAAACATCACTTCCTACAACTCAGATAACAAGAGGCTGGGTTATAACAAATGCCGTTACAATAATTGATATAGCAAAGAAAAATATATATACTACTTTCATTTTGGACAGAATGATGGAAGGTGCCGCAGATCCATGGGGGCTGGCAATATCGGCTGACAGCAAAACAATGTGGGTAAGTGTGTCAGGTACTCATCAGGTGCTTAAAATCGATCTATATACCCTGCATCAGCTATTAGTAGGAAATATAAACGGTGCTTCCGGTGGAGATGATAGTAAAATCGACCCTAATGCCTATTACAAGATCATAAACCGAAATAGCGGAAAAGCATTAGATGTACCTGGCGGCAATACTGCAAACAATGTACAATTAATTCAATATACAGATGCCGGAAATAATAACCAATCGTTCCGTATAACTGCTAATAGCGATGGATACTATTCCATTATCAACAAAGGTACAAATAAGGCACTGGATAATGCCGGTTCAACTGCCGACAACTCTCGGGTTGTTCAATGGGATCTGAGCTATTCTGATAACCAGAAATGGAAAATAATAGATGCGGGAGACGGTTATTATAAGTTGCAGGTAAAATCCAGTCAAAAATATTTGGATGTGCAGGGTGCATCAAATAATAACGAAGCCGGTATTGTGACCAATAGCAGCAGTACCAGCCTTAGTCAGCAATGGAAAATAATAAAGACAGGGTCCGGTGCATCAGGCAATTATTCGTTGCTATTCCGTTCTAAAGCAGCTTATGACAAGCCCTATTCTGACATATGGTTTCAAATAAAAGCTGATCCCTCGAAAAAAGATATGCTTAAGTATGACCTTGGAGCATTGTGGGGTGCAGGAATTCTCAAAAAGATAGATTTGCCCGGACAAGGACCAAGGGGAATTTCCATATCTCCGGATGGAAGAAATATTGCAGTGGGAGCATATTTTGCAGGAGAAGTATATTTTATAGATGCGGCAGGAGACAAAATACAAAGTACGGTAAAACTTGGAAAACAGCCGGAAGAAGACCAGATAAGAAGTGGAGAACGCATTTTTTACGATGCATCAACCACTACTCAGAAGTGGCTGAGCTGTGCTTCCTGTCACCCTGAAGGAAGAGCTGACGGTCTTAACTGGGATATGCCCAATGACGGTATAGGCAACACGAAAAATACGAAATCAATGTTGAAAGTTTTTGATACTCCTCCAGCTATGTGGCGTGGGATAAGAGAGGATGCACATGTCGGAATAAAAGCCGGCTTTAGGTTTATTAAATTTAAAGAACCCACTCAACAGGAACTTGATGATGTTGCGGCATATGTTCGAAGTCTTGAACCTGAAAAGGATCCTTATTCAAACAAGGATGGAACGATGACGGCAGATGCTGTCGCAGGAAAGGCTATCTTCGAAAGCAGTGAAACCCATTGTGCAAGTTGTCATTCGGGTCCATTATTTACTAATTTGAAGGCCTATGATGTGGGTACAAAGGACATTCTTGATATAGACGGAATGTATTATACCCCAACGCTTTTGGAATTGTGGAGTACAGCTCCTTATCTGCATGATGGCTCTGCAGCAACAATTCGTGATGTGTTAACAACAAAAAACGTAGGTGACAAGCATGGAAAGACATCTCATTTTACTAGCAAGCAGTTAGACCAATTGGAGGCATATATCCTTCAAATCAGTGCCACAGTTGGAAGTACAGGCGATGATAAAAAAGGTGATTTGAATGGTGATGGAAAAGTCAATTCGTTAGACTTTGCATTATTAAGACTTCATTTACTTGGAGTTAGTTCGCTTACAGGAAAGAATTATACAAATGCTGATGTTAACGGAGATGGTCGTGTAAATTCTATTGATTTTGCATTTATGAAGCAATATTTGTTGGGCATGATATCTTCATTCAACTAATTCCAATTTATACTTCTTTTTAGAATGAAGATTAAAATTCCGAACACAAAAGAAGTGTATGTTACGAATTATAGATTTGATAGGATATAAGTTTATATGTGAGGGTAGTGAAATTAACTCAATTTATAGAAAAAACACAAGTTAAAATTACAATGGGAGGAAAAATTATTATGAAAAAGGTTCTAAGTGTTTTATTATTCGGTCTGTTACTTGTTACATCCATGATTACTACAACGATCATTTCATCAGCCGATTCGCTTCCAACCATGCCGCCGGAAGGATATGACAAGGGTGGCAAATATCCGGCGGGCAAGGTTGAATGGAATATTAGCTATTATTCGACAGTGGCAAAACGCGATCTGAAAATGCACGTTTACACACCACCAGGATATAACCCGAGCCAGAAGTATGGTGTCATTTACTGCTATCAAGGAATCGGTGCCGATGCGGACACTGCTTTTGTTGATTGGTGCATAAATGCCAATGTCGTTTGCGATAATCTGATAGGAGAGGGAAAGATCAAGCCTGTAATAATTGTGTCACTTGACGACCAATTTGACGGCAACGACAGCGATGTAAGCGGAATGACCATTAAAGATGCTATTCCTTATGTTGATTCCCACTATTCCACTTATGCCGATGCCGATCATCGAGGTGTTTATGGCTATTCCTGGGGGGGCGGGTATGCATTCAATGTTGGATGCCAAAATCCAGATGTATTTCACTACATAAGTCCCTCTGCTGCCGCACCCAACAAACTTCCGGATACTACTCTCTTTCCTGACGGTGGTAAAGAGGCCAAACAGAAATTGAAATGTTTGTTCATTTCATGGGGAGGGGTGGATTATGAGAGCATTGTTGCCTCCAATAGGGAGTGCGTTAACTATTGCACCAAAAATAGCATTCCTCATTACTCGTGGGAAGTACCAGGGGCAGGACACTGGGCAAACGAGGTGTGGAGACCTGCAATGTGGAACTTCCTCCAACTGGCGGATAAAGCAGGAATTTCCAACAGTAGCACGCGTTCTGCATACGAGCAAATAGAAGCAGAGAGTTATAGCAGACATTTGGGCATTCAATGTGAAGACTGTTCTGAGGGCGGTCAGGATGTCGGATTTATTGAGAATGGGGATTATGTTGTTTACAGCAATATTGACTTCGAAAACGGTGCGGGAAGTTTTAAGGCAAGAGTAGCTAGTGCCACCGAAGGAGGTAATATTGAGATAAGACTTGACAGTATAACAGGAACTTTAGTCGGAACCTGCAAGGTTACTGGAACCGGTGGTTGGCAGACTTGGACGGATGTGACTTGCAATGTCAGTGGTGCGGAAGGTAAGCATGATCTTTATTTAAAGTTTACAGGTGGTAGCGGTTACCTGTTTAATTTGAACTGGTTGAAGTTTAGTAAGGCTTCGATCACTCCTACATCAACTCCTACATCAACCCCTACTGCAACTATAGGTGATTTAAACGGTGATGGAAAAGTCAATTCTATAGATTTTGGATTATTAAAACAGCATTTACTTGGTATTACTAAGCTAACAGGAAAGAATCTTTCCAATGCTGACGTTAATGGTGATGGAAATGTAAACTCTATTGACTTTGGATTGATGAAACAATATTTATTAGGCATTATAAAAACTTTCCCCGGAGAAAATATAGAAACACCAAAGCCAACTCCAACAGTGACAACAACGCCAACAGCTGCGGCTAAATTCCATTGCTTTTTATTGTTGGGTCAATCCAATATGGCTGGATATGCTAAGACACAAGACTCCGATAGAGTAGAAGATCCCCGGGTGCTTGTGTTGGGATACGATAATAACCCAAGACTAGGTCGTGTAACAAATGAATGGGATATTGCATGTCCGCCTCTGCATCCTGCCTGGCTTGATGCAATTGGACCTGGAGATTGGTTTGGCAAGACCATGATACAGAAAGTTCCAGCAGGTGATACTATTGGGCTAATACCTTGTGCTATCAGTGGGGAAAAGATTGAGACCTTTATGAAGTCTGGGGGATCAAAATATGACTGGATTATCAACCGTGCAAAACTTGCACAACAAAAGGGAGGAGTTATTGAAGGTATCATTTTCCACCAAGGAGAGTCAAATAATGGGGATCCTAATTGGCCAGGTAAGGTAGCAACACTTGTTGAAGACCTTAGAAAAGATTTAAATCTGGGTGATGTTCCTTTTCTACCTGCTGAACTACCTTATACTGGTGGCTGTGCGGGTCATAATAAGTTGGTTAATCAGTTGCCTTCTTTAATTTCAAATTGTTATGTAGTTTCTGCAAATGGTCTGGTTATAGATCCTGACGATACATATAATTTGCATTTTAGTCATGATTCGACAGTTACTCTAGGTAAGCGTTATGCTGAAAAATTGATTCAAGTTCTTGGTTGGTAAGATGGCATAGGACTGCCAGGAAAACTCTGTTAACTTTGTATTGTTTAGAAAAAGTGTCAAAGCCGGAGGGGTGTACTGAAAATGAGAAAAAAAATATTTCTTATGTTGTTAATTGTGTTGAGTATAGTTTTTGAAAGTTTAATATGCCATGCGGACAACCCGATCGTGCAGACTATTTATACCGCTGATCCTGCTCCTATGGTGCATGATGGAGTTTGCTATGTGTATACTACACATGACGAGGACACGGTAGTTAATAACTTCTATACCATGAATGAATGGAGATGCTATTCCTCCAAAGATATGGTCAACTGGACAGATCACGGTTCCCCATTGGATTACAATGCATTTAGTTGGGCACAAGGTGATGCATGGGCCGGTCAGGTCATTTATAGAAACGGGAAGTTTTATTTCTATGTTCCTATGACCAGAAAAAATGCAGGGGGTGCAAGAGTAATCGGTGTGGCGGTATCTGACAGTCCGACCGGACCCTTCATAGATGCTATTGGAAAGCCTTTAATAACAAATAACGGAGCCCAGGATATCGACCCTTCAGTATTCATCGATGATGATGGTCAGGCCTATTTATATTGGGGAAACAGCGAGCTTTATTATGTGAAGTTAAATGAGGATATGGTTTCTTATTCGGGAAGTGTTGTTAAGGTATCTCCGAAACCTACGAACTTTGTTGAAGGTCCATGGTTCTATAAGCGTAATAATTTATATTACATGGTGTATGCGGGTATGGGTTCGTCAGGCGAAGATATACGCTATGCTACAAGTACTAGTCCTACGGGACCATGGAACTATAAGGCTGTAATTATGCCTTCTCAAAATAGTTATACAAATCATCCCGGAGTAATTGATTATGAGGGTAATTCCTACATGTTTTATCATACGGGTAATCTACAGGGTGGTGGAAGTTATCACCGCTCAGTTGGCATAGAACAATTTAATTACAATTCCGATGGTTCAATTCCCAGTATTTCAATTACCAAAACAGGTCCTTCCCAGATAGGAAATCTCGATCCATATGTCCAAACTGAGGCGGAAACTATTTGTTGGGAATCAGGCGTTGAAACAGAAAAATGTAGTGAAGGCGGAATGAATGTAAGTTATATAGAAAATGGGGATTATATAAAGGTAAAGGGTGTTGATTTCGGTTCGGGTGCCGTATCCTTTAATGCAAGAGTAGCATCAGCAACCGATGGAGGAAACATTGAGCTAAGACTTGACAGTCCGACAGGCACTCTTGTTGGGACATGTGCTGTTTCTGGTACGGGTGGTTGGCAAATATGGACAACCAAATCCTGTGAAATAAGTGGTGCAACCGGAATACATGATTTATATTTAAAATTTACAGGTGGAAGCGGATACCTGTTAAATTTGAATTGGTGGAAGTTTATTAAGGCTTTGGTTACTCCTACATCAACCCCTACTGAAACTAAAGGTGATCTAAACGGCGATGGAAAAGTCAATTCTATAGATTTTGGATTATTAAAACAGCATTTACTTGGTATTACTAAGCTAATAGGAAAGAGTCTTTCCGATGCTGACGTTAATGGCGATGGAAATGTAAACTCTATTGACTTTGGATTGATGAAACAGTATTTACTTGGCATTATAAAGTCTTTTAATTGATAAATAAAGATCAGCCTAATTTGTCTCTCACAAATTAAAGTTGTGGGTGAAAAATTAATTATTATTAAGGAGTAAGAGTATGCTAAAAAGAAAAATTTTGAAAAGGTATATAATTATTCTGATGGCGATACTTTTCATGATATCCTTATTTGCAACCGACACATTATTCATACCTACAGTAGAGGCAGCTACCCAAGAAACCTATTATGTATCGCCTACGGGAAGTGACAGCAATCCTGGTACTTTAAATGAGCCTTTTAAGACAATTACTAAGGCTCGGGATGTAGTACGCACCATAAACAGTGACATGACAGGAGATATATATGTATTTCTCAGAGGTGGGACCTATAATATTACCAGTACCATTACTTTTGACCCGCAAGATTCGGGAACAAATGGATACAGAATTTATTATCAGGCGTATCAGGATGAAATACCGGTACTAAATGGTGCAACAAAAGTTACAGGATGGACGAAATATAGTGGAAATATTTATAAGGCTACCCTGAATCGTTCGACCAAATTGAGGAACCTGTATGTTAATGATGCAAGGGCTTCGATGACCAGCAAAAGAGTTACAGCCAGAGGAGGATATGGGACTTATTCAGTTACTGCAGGACAGGCGTCTTGGGCTTGGACAAGCGGCAGTAAAAGTGATGGCGTTCAGTATTATTTGGAAGATGTACCTGCTATTACTAGTAACAAGGATGATCTTGAGATAGTAAACGGCACTACGTGGAATGAGAATATAGTTTGTACCAGAGATGTGATTACATCTGGTAATTACAGGGTGCTTTTGTTACAGCAACCTTATGGAGCTATAGCACAGACACCAGGTTGGGGTGCAGCTTTTTCTCCTTCCGGGACGCATACCATTTATAATGCCTTTGAATTCTTAAATTCCCCGGGACAATTCTATTTTGACAAAACAACGAAAACGCTTTATTACTATATCCGCTCTGGTGAAAATATGGATACTGCCGATGTTCAGGCTCCCGTAGTTGAAAAACTTATTGATATCTCAGGAAAGTCGACTTCAAACAGGGTCAGGAATATAACCTTCCAAGGCATCACCTTTGCAAATACAGATTATAACCTTGTAAATATTGCAGGCTCACATGGCAAATCAACTTGTCAGGCCTCACAGGCATTTATAGCTTTTTATAATGACAATTGGCACAACACAAAGTATGATCTTGTTGATACCTTGCCGGGAATGATAAATCTAAACAATAGTGATTCCATTGATTTTATTAAAAATATAGTTAAGCACAGTGGCAGTGATGGAATTACAATGGTGAATGATGTCATAAACTCCAATATTATCGGTAACTATATAACTGATATCACATCAAGCGGAATAACGGTAGGTCATCCGCAGCATGTTTATATTGGAGACGGTGGAAATTGTGCAAAATATGCCATTGGTGTTGAAGGTGTTTGTAAGAATAATACAATTTCCAATAATATGTTGTACGATATTAGTACCGCACCTGGATTTGGGGGATGTGCTGCAATAACAGCGTATTTTGTAGATACTCTCAAAATAACCTATAACCATGTTCAGAAGACAGCTTATAATGGGATACATTTGGGCTGGGGATGGTGTAATTTCACAAACTCAACTACGTGTAAGAATAACACAATAAGTTATAACAGAGTTATTGATACTTTAACGAGGCTTCATGACAGTGGGGCAATATATACCATAGGTCAGATGCCGGGTACGAACATTAATGAGAACTATGTGAGGGGTATTCCTCCGGCAACATCAGGGCCTACTTATGGTCTGCATAATGATGAAGGAACCGCATATATAAATGAAAATGATAATGTGCTTGACATTGATCCCGGTGTAAAATATACCATCAACTGCGAAGATTTTGGAGAAAAACATGATCTCACAATCCTTAGGACTTATGCAACAGTGAATAAAATGGGAAAGAACCCTCCAAACAGTATAATTGATCCTCCGGTTGTAGTTTCAGACAATGTATGGCCTTTAGAACAGTACAATACATGTTTAAATTCAGGTATACAGGAAGAATATAGAAGTATTATACCGGGTAATTTGCTTTCGACACAGGATTATGTATTTCCGGCAAGTTGTGCTACATCAGCTGGAACTACTATAAGTATAAGAAGTAGCGGAAATGCATCAAATACTGTATGGTTTGCTCCTTCAGGAACAACAAATTTTGTTGAAGGACTTACAATGACCAAGGCAGCAGGGGATGCAACATCTATTTCTGCTCCGTATACGTCAGGTACATATAAGTTGTTTGTAATAAATTCACAAGGTGAAAAGGTAGGCGAATCAGTTGCAAAGCTACGAGTAAGCGGTTCTACAGTTCCTACACTTACTGCCGGTCCTCGGTCGGCCTTCACACAGAACGAAGCAGAAAGTTTCAATAGGCAGTCTGGAGTTCAGACTGAAAATTGCAGCGAAGGCGGCGAAAATGTCGGATACATTGAGGATGGGGACTATCTTGTATACAATAAGGTGGATTTTGGAAGCGGAGCTTCCGGTTTTCAAGCAAGAGTATCCAGTGGGGCAAGCGGAGGTAAAATTGAACTGAGGCTTGACGGTATTACCGGCTCTCTAATAGGCACATGTGAGATTACAGGGACAGGTGGTTGGCAGACATGGACTACTGTGAAGTGTGATATAAGCGAAGTAAAAGGTACTCATGATCTATATATGAAATTTACAGGCGGTAGCGGTTATCTGTACAATATAAACTGGTGGGAGTTTAGTGCTGTTTCGAGCACTCCTACCCCAAATCCTACTGGAGTTAAAGGTGATTTGAATGATGATGGAAATGTAAATTCGATTGATTTTGGACTACTAAAACTTCATTTACTAGGTATAACTCCTCTTAGTGGGAACAATCTCTCTAATGCGGATGTTAATAGTGACGGTAATACAAACTCAATAGACTTCGCATTGATTAAACAATACTTATTAAGAATCATAACAGCTTTCTAGGATTAAGAAAGCGAATTATCCTGAAGTATAAGTTGCTCACTGCAGTGAGCAATTTATTTACAATGCTACGGAACTTCAATTCCAAAGTAAGTCGAATCTTTTTTCTCGAGATCGGTATTAATTTCTTCAATCCAAAGATAAAATGATCTGTGTCTTATATATCTATTGGGATAATTAAAAGATTGAAAAGACATTAGATTTTCATCAGCTATACCGGGTACAATTCTAAAGGTTGCATCCTTGGAAAAGCTATCTGAGCCATCATACTGCTTAAGAAAGATTTGGAAATTCTCATGTTTAAGATAATATCCTGGAAAGTTTTTTGACTCAAAAGAAACACAATTCGGATCAGCAAGACCAGGAACTATTTTAAACACAGAATCTTCTTCGGGTTCTACGTATGGTGAAATTAGACCCTCAAAGGATTGATGTCTTATATAATATCCACGGTAATTATACGATTCAAGCCTCATAAATTGTGAAGATACAATTTTATTCGTTGTTGTCGGTACCGATTCTGATACTGGTTTTGATGTTGCAATTGGTGTTGGTGTCGATACTGTAATTGGTGTTTTGGATGGTGTTAATGTTAAAGTTGGTACTGATACTAATACTGGCGATGGCGATGGCGATGGTGTAGGTGAATGTGTTGTAGTTATAGTTGTAGTTGATGTTGCTATTTTGGTAATTATTGGAGTTGGTGTAGGTGAAACTGTATCTGTTTCGACTTCTAGTACTCCTTTAATCAACTCGTTAACAGTAATGTTTTTTGCATCTTCAATTGAAAAATCTTTCTTTTGATTTTTATATTTATTGTACAAGGCATATCTTCCCGTAGATATACCTTCTCGTCGAGCACCTTTTCTTTCATTTATGTTTGATTGCATGAGAAAGACACTTGTATTTTTACTCTTTTGTATGTTGTTTTTCAATGAGTTCATTAAAGCGTCAAGCTTTTCCTTCTCAGCTTGATAATCTTCATTATCTTTTTTGCTGTTTAAAGTACTTGAGATTAATATATAGTCCTTTTCAGTGCCATTTTGGGCTGAATTTTTTTTGAATTCAGCTACTATAATATCAACAGTTTCCAAAATGCTATGCTTATCTTGAGTTAAGTTGTCAACAAAAGTTGATGCATCTTGATTCAAGGGAACCAAACTTAAAACATTACCGGACCGGTCGATTGAAATTTCCAAGCTCGGATTGATATCAACATCGATGTAGGCAAATATTTTTGACTTGGAGTACATATTTGTTATACTAAAGTAGCACGTTATAATAAATAAAACGCATGCAACGCTTATCATCAGTTTTGTCAAAATGGAGCGATTGTTTATTATTTCCTTATCTGAGAATTCAATTTCCTTCCCAACATAAATCGTAGGATTTCTATTTATATAATAACATTGGAAATCATCAGTTGTAACTATTGCTTTGTTTCTTGTCAATCTTATGACAATAGCTTTGTACTTCATTTTTATTCCTCCTAACGATGAAGATATAGCTAATAAAACTTTTGAAATATAAGTTCGGAAAGAGTAAAGTTGTAAGCTATATTCATATCTTTTAATTAACTCAAAATAGTTTGTTTAAGTATGCTTTGAAATTATCGTAATCACTATCAAGGATCACACATAAGCATATGATGAATGCCCTGTTTCTTTCAACGGTTTTTGGGTGCACATCTATAAGCTTTGTAAGTTCTTTCATATTAATATACTTCTTAGTTTTCAATTTTTGATAAATGTTCTTATTTTCAATAATTTTTTTTGCAATGCTCATACACATTTGTTTTGAATCTTTATGCTTTGGAACGTACTTTGGTAAATCAACTATACTTAATCCAAAGGATTCCAATTGTTTTGAAAAATCCTTCAACTCATAAATAAATTCATACCTGTCTGTATCATAGCCGACATCGGATGTACTAAACATTTCTTCGAGCTTGCTTTCACTACTATTATCAAAATATGATAATGGGATTTCATTTTTGCTGATAGAGGACGTATTTCTAAAATAATCTATTATCCTCCTTTTAATTACCATTTCAGCAAATTTAGTAAAAGCTTTGCTTTTATTGTTGTCGAATTTAGTAATAGCCTCGTCAAATGCCATCAGTCCAATACTGTATTCATCACTGCTTTTCAAATCAACTATTTTTGAGTTAAAGCCTGAGACTACTTTTAAAATAAATGGTATATAATCCTCTATGAACTTTTCCTTTAATTGCTTGTCCCCATTCTTAATGTTTTCAATAATTTGAGACGCAGCTATACCAGTATAATTTATTATAGTTGACACAAACAGCATATATTTTCCCTCATTAATTTATATTATTCAAGTTACATTATATCGCAATGGGGGCTGCAATGAAAGTAACAACGACGATAATTGATTTCTTAATTATCCAAGCATAATAAGTTAGTGGCTGAACATTTCTATCTATTTTATAAGTTCGATAAAGCTTCGGTTTTTAAGTACGGAAATTTTAATATAGTTTTGGAATTGTTGTTAGGTCAGTTCAATATGGCTGGATACGCTTTGGCAAAAGATACTGCTGTCGCAGTATTTATCAAACAAAAGTGATTATTACTATTTACCATATAAAGTTAAACTTGAATTTCTTTAATAAATCGAATACAATCGTGTTAATTGAATATTCGTGTTTTTCAAGTACTGTTTTAGCTTTGCCTATATTTTTCCGTATAATAACACCTCGTTCGGTATGTTTTTGTATAGTAACTTAATTATACTAAAAATGTAGTGTTTGTGCGGATTTTAAGTATTTATCTATAACAGTATTTTGTGTTCCTTTTATTGTATTATCAGGGTGCGATACTCAAGTTGGAATATAAATTTGCAGAGGTGTATACCAATGAAACTTTACAGACCAGTTGGAATAAGTGAACTTGAATTAATCAAGCAGTCGGGAATGACTAAATTTCCGCCAAGGCTTCCGGAACAACCCATATTTTATCCTGTACTGAACAAAAAGTATGCATGTCAGATCGCGCGGGAATGGAATACACAGTCTCCCCCGGATTATGCCGGTTTTGTTACTGAATTTGATGTTGATGATGAGTATATTTCAAAGTTTGAAGTAAAGACTGTAGGAGCATTTGTACACAAGGAATTGTGGATTCCGGCAGAAGAACTGGAGGATTTTAACAGGCATATTATTGGAAAGATCCAGGTAATAGAGTCTTATTATGGCTCAAATTACAAAGGCTCCAAATTAGAGTTGGATGAAAAGGTAAAATCCAAGATTAGCACGGATGAGAAAACAAAATCAGATGAGATTTTAATGATGCCATCAGAGGTAAAACAAGATGATACAGATGAGTGCGAGATTGGATTAACTACAGTAGATGCAAAAGCTCAAAAGCCTGAATCACAAGGATTAAATGAACCCAATACAGGTATGGATGCATTAAAAGCAATAGAAGTACTGAAAATTGGCGCAACAGAAGTTCTTAAAAGTGAAAAGTGGTTAATGTATCTGGCCTTGACCTCGGAAAGGAATATCAACCTTGAGAGGCTTTATTCCCTCGAAGAAACCAGAACCAATTATGTGCTCAATTATGTCGAGAAAACTCTTAAAATTCTTTCACAGCTCAATCTGGACAAATATCACAAGCACATACTTGAGGAGACGTTGAAGTGGTCAGAGGTTTCTAAAGCAGGATTTAAACACCATAGAGAACAGTGGGCAAAGAGAGGATACAATCTTTTTGCACATAATATTGGTTCGGCTCAGATTTACATGGAGCAGTGCAATGAACCGGATGTAGAAGTGAAGAGAATTGTACATGACCTTATCTTAACTCATGGCTTGATTGGACAATACATCAGAGGGGAGGTCCCCTTAAGTGACAATAAGCCTTTATATCAGCTTGTCATTGATAATAAACTACCGGCTGGTGTGTTGAGAGAAATATTGATTGCTCTCAACTTGTGTATCATTACAGCAGTTGATGAACGTATATGGCTGGATATAAAACATCAGGTTGAAGCGGTTATTGGGTTTATAATAGATGGACGGTTTGATAAACAGTACGAATTCAAAGAACGAATAAGGCGACTAAGACAGGTGTCTTCAAAAAATGGTGAAAATTTTGAAACAGAATCTGAAAAAATTCTGTCCGATTCAAGGATTGCTTCAAAATTTGCCGGGTTAGTGGATAAGGTTGACTTGTGGTATGTAGAGGCTGCGATGTACGATTTTTCCTTTGAGGAGTTTGTAAAGGTTTTTTTGATTATTGATCATGAAGTAAACACTGAAAATATAAAGCATATCAGCTTCGAACGATTTATGAAGGATCTTTATTACCAGCATGAAGGCAAAAAAAGGGTCAATATCTACAAAAAGAGGATTATCGAAAAGTATTTGTCTGAGATAACTATGGAAGATATAATTGCCGGCAGATTCAAGGAGAATATGCATGTTGTTCATGAAATTTCCGTCCATGAACATGTTGAAGATACGATATTTTTTAATTTTGCTTTTTCACCGGCAGGAAGCAAACTGATTGATTTTTGTATCGAAGCAGAAAAATCCGATGTGCTCTATGAAAGTGCAATTATCATGCTTTTTGACCTGTTTGGACTTAGAAAAGATAAGTATGACCGCTTCTATGAAGAGGAGGCCTATCTCCAAACCATGAACCAGACAATAGATTATAAAAAAGTTATTCTGGATTATATTACAGGTAGTAGCATTGTTGATATAGGTCCTGGTGGCGGTGCCTTGATGGATCTCATATCGGAGCGGTTTCCGCAGAAGAAAGTGCTTGGTGTAGATATTGCCCAGAATGTACTCGACAGTCTGAGAAAGAAAAAGCAGCTTGAAAACAGAAGTTGGGATGTACTTTATGGAGATGCTTTGAATTTAGGTCAGTATATTGAAAAAGGAAAAGTTGATACAATCATTTTTTGTTCCATTTTGCATGAGTTATTTTCATATATTGAATATGAAGGCAAGAAGTTTAACCATGACACGCTGGCAGCTGCATTTAAGAGTACGTTTGAAGTTTTACCTTCTGGAGGAAGGATTATCATACGTGATGGGATTATGACAGAACCTGTTAACCAGAAGAGAATAATAAGGTTTTTGTCTGAAGAGGGTATGGAGTTTCTGAATAGATATGCAAGTGATTTTAAAGGAAGGGAAATCGAATACTCATTAGTTGGACGGAATGAGGTACTGATGCCTGTAAACGATGCCATGGAGTTTTTATATACCTATACATGGGGAGAAAAGTCCTATGTACATGAGGTTAATGAGCAGTTTGGTTATTTTACTCCAAGCGGATTCAGGGATTTCATAACAAAAACACTTGGCGCAGGTGCAAGGATAGTTGAATTTAAGCATTTTCTGCAAGAAGGCTATACAATCGCACTTTCGCAGAAAATTGAGTTTTTCGATGAAAGACGAAATCCTGTGAGGCTACCGGACAGTACTTGTATTGTTGTGATAGAAAAGGTGTAAGTTAGTGGTGTCCCAAGTTATGATGAAGCCCTTGTACGCAGATTCTCAAAATAGGTAACCCGTGCTTTGCATGCACGCCAACGTTTCTTCCTGAACTTTTGGAAGGTGTACTAAAAGGACATGATCTGAATGCAATTTCAGAGAGACTGAAAATGAATAAGTAGAATTGGAGGAATATTTATGCCATTAGTAAAGATAAGTATGCTTGAAGGAAGGCCACCGGAGCTTAAGCTCAAAGTAGCAGAGGCCATTCATAGTGCACTGGTTACAGCATTTAAGATACCAGCTCATGATAAAAATATAAGAATAGAAGAGTATAAAAAACAAGATTTTATTCTACCTGAAGGTAAGAGTGAACAGTATGTAATTATTGAGATATCTGCATTTTCTGGAAGGTGTACAGATGCCAAAAGGTCTTTGTACAAGACTATTGTTGAAAACCTTGGAGGTTTGGGAATTGTACCTGAAGACATTTTTATCCTTTTACACGAAGAACCCTTGGAAAACTGGGGTATACGTGGAGGAATTGCAGCTTGTGACATTGATTTTGGATTTAATCCGAAGGTATAATGATGGAGGATTAGCATGGACAATTTAGGGTTTATCGGTTTTGGCAGCATGGGAAGTATGCTTGTAAAAGGCTTTATAGATTCAGGAGCAGTATGTGAAGATCAATTTATTGTCACAAGAAAAGATATAGCCAGGCTAAATGAAATAAGTGCAGTCTGGCCTAAGATAAGCGTTACTGCTGATGTTGCTGAGGTTGTAAAGCGGGCTGGTTTTATATTTTTGTGTGTCAAACCATTGGAATACAAAAAGGTATTAAAGGATATAAAACCATATAAAACCATATAAAACCATATAAAACCATATAAAACCATATA
>CAZLZR010000005.1:0-78188 GCA_964564015.1 uncultured Acetivibrio sp. | reverse complement strand
ATATAAAACCATATAAAACCATATAAAACCATATAAAACCATATAAAACCATATATACTACCTGATAAGCACATTATTTCTATAGCCGGTTCTGTATCCATTGAAAATATTGAAAGTATTGTTAAGTGTAAAATTTCAAAGGTTATACCTGCTATAACTTCCGAGGTTAGAGAGGGTATATCACTGATTTGCCATAACAACAAGGTATCGGATAAGGATGCAAAATTTGTAGAAAATTTGTTTGGAAACATTAGTCGTACCAAACTGCTGGATGAAAAAGATTTTGCACTTGCTACCGAACTTACCAGCTGTGCACCGGGATTCTTTGCAGCTATTTTCAGGGAATTTGTTGAAAGGGCTTTGAGGCATACCAACAGCATAAGTAACGAAGATGCTTATGACATGGTGCTGCACACATTGTCTGGAACTGTGAGCCTGATGCTTGAGAAAAAAATAAGTTTTGAGGAAGTCATAGCAAGGGTGGCAACAAAAGGCGGCATTACCGAGGAAGGCGTCAAGGTTATAAAAGCAGGTTTACCGCAAATGTTTGATGAAATGTTTGACAGGACAATGGAAAAGCGAAATATGATAAGTGATAAAGTGAATAAAGAGTTTTCGGAATAATTTAGACTTGATTGGATTACTCGTCACGTAAATTAATGTATATAAGGAGACAAGATATGAAAAAGGCAATAATAATTAACAGTGAAATAATGGGTAAAGGCGATGATAAGTTGGGAAGCAGCTTAATGGGGAATTTCCTGAGGAAGCTATGGGCAAGCAATGATAAACCTGACGTTATTGCCTTTTATAATTCGGGTGTTAAGCTGTTAGGAGAAGGGTCGCATGTTCTGGACGCACTTTCTGTTTTGCATGATCAAGGTGTGGAATTGGTTGCATGCGGTACATGTATTGATTTTTATGACCTGAACGGGAAGTTAAAAGTAGGCAGAAGAACTGATATGGTTGAGATTGTATCAATTATGATGGAAGCAGAAAAAGTTGTAACTATTTAGTTTTTAAGGGTGGGAGTTTATGGAAAATATAAAATTGACTGAATATAGCCATGGTGCCGGATGTGGCTGCAAAATTGCACCGGCAGTTTTAGAATCTATACTGAATACACAGATGGAAAAGGTCAGTTATCCGAAATTACTTGTAGGATATGGAAGCAAAGATGATGCGGCTGCCTATGATCTTGGGAACGGAACCTCGGTTTTGAGCACCACAGATTTTTTTATGCCAATTGTGGACGACCCGTTTACTTTTGGAAGGATTGCTGCCACCAATGCCATAAGTGATATATACGCAATGGGAGGCAAACCCCTAATGGCTATTTCAATATTGGGGTGGCCGGTAAATGTGATTTCGGAAGAAATAGCAAGGCAGGTTGTTGACGGAGGGCGTTCTGTATGCGATGCAGCAGGTATTCCGCTTGCAGGAGGTCACTCAATTGATTCGCCGGAACCATTTTTTGGACTTGCAGTTACAGGCCTTGTGGACAATAAACATTTAAAACAAAACAATAAAGCTGTTCCAGGTTGTGAGATATTTATAACAAAGCCCCTTGGAATAGGTATTCTGACAACGGCGCAAAAGAGGAAGAAGATAGAACATGGACATATAGATGCGGCAATTGATGCAATGTGTACCCTTAATAAAGTTGGCGTAGAGATTTCGGCTTTAGAGGGAGTAGTTGCCTTAACCGATGTAACGGGATTCGGGCTATTGGGACACTTAGGTGAGGTGTGTGAGGGGAGCGGAATTTCAGCTGAAGTTTATTTTGACAGGATACCGTTGCTTCCGAATACCAAAAAGTACCTGGAAATGGGTTGTACACCCGGAGGGACAAATAATAACTTCAGGAGCTATGGGCATACTGTCTCAGAGATGACAGAAGAGCAGAAGTATATTTTATGTGATCCTCAAACTTCAGGTGGATTGCTTGCAGTAGTAAAAAAGGAAAGTGTCCCGGAATTTTTGAATATAACAGCAGAATTTGGTTTATCGCTTGAGAGTATAGGTAAGACAACCGAGCAAACAGAAAAACTGGTCAAAGTAATATAAATGGAAGTGTGAAAAAAATGATCGATAAAACCAGCTGTGACTTTGAACGGATTGTAATTGAAGAAATACCGCTTATAGATGTGCGTGCCCCCATTGAGTATGAGAAGGGTGCCTTTAAAAATTCTGTCAATTTACCCATAATGGACAATGAAGAAAGACGTCTTGTAGGGATATGTTACAAGGAGAAAGGCAACGAAGAAGCTGTAAAACTAGGGCACAAATTAGTGTCCGGTGATCTAAGACAATCACGTATAGATTCCTGGAGTTCTTTCATTGAAAAAAACCCTGACTGTATGCTTTATTGTTTCAGGGGAGGACAGCGCTCATCCATAAGTCAGGATTGGATATATGAGGCAACGGGAAAAGTAATAACACGTCTTGAAGGTGGTTATAAAGCTTTTCGCAACTATTTGATCAATGAACTTGAGCCCTCAAGGCAAAAGGCTGTACCGGTTTTACTTGGAGGTTACACCGGATCGGGAAAGACGAAATTGCTTAAAAAGCTTGAAAATAGTATTGATCTCGAAGGACTCGCAAACCATAGAGGTTCAACTTTTGGCAGGTATATTACACCACAGCCGACGCAGATTGATTTTGAAAATAATCTGGCTTATGATATGATTCGTCACAAACATAAGGCATATAAATATGTCATACTTGAGGACGAAGGTGCTCATATAGGTAGATGCTTTATCCCAAAGCCTTTGCATGGGTTTTTTAGCAGTGGAGATTATGTACTTGTAGACCTTCCGATTGAGAAGCGTGTTCAAAACACTTTAGATGAATATGTGATTCAGGCTCAGATAAGTTATGTCAAGATGTTTGGTGAAGAACAGGGGCTTTTGGAGTGGTTTGACTACATTAGCAGCAGCATTGGAAGGGTAAGGAAAAGACTCGGAGGCGATCGCTGCAAACTGATTTTAGACTCATTTGAGACTGCGTATAAAGAGCAGGTGAATTCTGGAGATTATTATTCCCATGAGGGGTGGATAGAATTGCTCTTAAAAGAATACTACGATCCTATGTACCATCATCAGTTACAAAACAGTAGTAGTAAGATACTTTTTAGAGGTGATGATAATGAGGTATTGGAATATATGAAAACACTAAAATAAGTCATAATCTGATAAATGAAGCTTTTTTGCTGTTGATTCTTGTTTTCTACGGTGAAGATCCGGAAGTTTGATGAGATAAGCAGTGATTATACGAGATAATGACGAAATTAGTATGAATTCCAACAATAACATAGCTTAAATAGCCTTATTTACTTTTATTTAACGAATTTGTGTGAAAGTCTAAATTTATTATATTCAAAAATAGTATTATAATTATTGTGGTTGAATATTGATTAAAAGCATTATCCAGCATAAAAAAGAAAGTACTAAAAGGGTACAATGGCGTATGCCTTTAGTATATCGGTTATGCGTTTGCCGGTGATACTAACAATGGGTATAGGTCATTTGCTTTGTAAAGATGTTGCTTTCTAAATTTAACCAAGGTGTGGTTTTAGCTTATAGATTGTATACAGTATACAAATTCGAAAGAAGGGGTCAGATGGCAGAATTGATTTTTTTGGTGTTATTTCCTCTTGGTGTTGCTTTATTGGTTGGTATAGCACCAAATCATCAACTGAGGAATTGGGTTGTTAAAATATCTACGGGGGTAATTGCTGTTGCAACTGTTGTATTAACAGTATCAAATATTAACCCTGAAACGGTATATTACAAAGTTGATGCTGAGATTATTAATAAAATTATGTTGTGTTTGGAGCTTGCAATCGGAGGGTATATAGTTTACCTGGGTGTAAAGAATAAGAAATACCTTGTATCATTGCTAATGTTGATTCAGGGAATAGTGGTTGTTTGGATGGAAGTGGTTTTGCTCCATGATATTCATATAGATAATAATATGTTTATAGATAAGTTTTCGTTGATTATGGCGATTATTGTAGGCATTATCGGCAGCCTGATATGCCTTTATGCAGTAGGATATATGGAGGATTACCAACATCATCATAAAGAAATCAAGGATCAGAGAAGAAAATTCTTTGTTGTAATTTTTGTTTTCTTATCGGCAATGTTCGGGATAGTGTTTTCGAATAATCTGATGTGGTTATATTTCTTTTGGGAGATTACTACACTGTGTTCCTTCCTGTTAATTGGATATACGGGAACTGAGGAAGCTAATAACAATGCTTTCAGGGCTTTATTACTAAATCTTGTCGGAGGGCTTGCTTTTGCTTTAGCGCTTGCTTATCTGGCTCGTTATTCGGGAATCCTGGAACTAAATAAAATGCTGGTCGGAGATAAAGTACTTATGCTGATTCCAGCAGTTTTAATCTGTTTTTCAGGACTTACAAAGTCGGCACAAATGCCATTTTCTTCATGGTTGTTAGGTGCCATGGTAGCACCGACACCGACGTCTGCATTGTTGCATTCGAGTACAATGGTTAAGGCAGGGGTATATGTTATTGTAAGATTTGCACCTGTATTGAATGATACGGCAGCAGGCTTTATGGTAGCTCTTGTGGGAGGATTTACATTTTTAGTGGCGTCTTTGATAGCAATAGCACAAAGTGATGCTAAAAAGGTACTTGCCTATTCGACTATTGCAAATCTAGGGCTTATAGTAGTCTGTGGTGGCATAGGAACCTATGAATCGGTCTGGGCAGCAGTTTTGCTTATCATATTTCATGCTGTTGCCAAGTCTCTATTGTTCCTTTGCGTTGGAACAGTGGAACACTGCATTGGCAGTAGGAACGTTGAGGCGATGCATGGCTTGATTAAAAAGATGCCGAAGCTTGCGACAATGATGATTGTGGGTATTGCAGGAATGTTTCTTGCACCGTTTGGAATGCTCATCAGTAAGTGGGCTGCACTTAAGGCTATAGTGGATACAAACCCTGTTCTTACGATATTTATTGCCTTTGGAAGTGCTGCAACATTGTTCTTCTGGACTAAGTGGATGGGGAAAATTATTGCAATTCCTCAAAACGAAGAGCACATGGAGAGTAGTGTTAAGAAGAGTGAGGTATTACCGCTGGCAGTGTTATCCAGTGCCACAATTTTAGTGTGTCTGTTGTTTCCGGTAATCTCTGCAGTGCTTGTAAACCCATATGTAATAGAAATTTTTGGGCACGGAGCTTCTATGGATCAAGGAAATGTAATTATTATGCTGATTATGATGGGGTTGGTTTTACTTCTTCCCATAAGGCTCTTAGCATATGGAAAGAATATGAAAGAGGTTTCCATATATCTTGGGGGAGCAAATGCTGACGAACCTAAAAGATTTCATGGTTCAATGGGGGAAGTTCAGAAACTCTATATTGAGAATTATTATATGGACAGGTACTTTGGGGAAAGTCACCTATTTAATTGGGGCTCTGGAATCTGTTCAGCTGTTATTTTGTTGATGTTGATTTTTGCATTTATTTACTGAGGAATATAGGATAGGGGGAGCATGTTTGAGAATTGCGTCAGCTATTATACTGTTTATAGTATTTGGACCACTGGTGGGAGGATTATTGTCCGGTCTGGATAGAATTATTACTGCAAGGATGCAAGGAAGGGTTGGACCGCCATTACTACAGCCTTTTTATGATGTTTTTAAACTAATGAAAAAGGAAACTCTTATAGTTAACAAATCACAGAATTTTTATGTGTTTGCATTTTTAGTTGTAATAATTTTTACGGGAAGTTTGTTTTTTGCAGGGGAAGATTTGCTACTGGTAGTTTTTGCACTGACACTTGCAAGTATAATGCTTGTTTTGGCGGGTTTTTCCACTTCTTCTCCATATAGTCATATTGGAGCTGAAAGGGAATTGATCCAGATGATGTCTTATGAGCCTATGGTTATTATTATGACGGTAGGAATGTATATGGTTACAAAGAGCTTTTACGTTTCGAGTATTGTATCCTTTGATAAGCCGTTAATAATATATCTGCCGGGGGTTTTCTTAGGATTTCTTTATATATTGACTATTAAGTTCAGAAAGTCACCTTTTGATTTGTCTATGTCGCACCATGCGCATCAGGAAATTGTAAGAGGGATTACTACAGAATTTTCGGGCAAGAAATTAGCCATGATAGAAATTGCTCACTGGTATGAGAATGTATTTTTACTGGGATTTGTTTATCTGTTTTTTGGAAGCAATCCGATTTTGGGAATTGTAGTTACTATATTGGCATTCTTTATGGAAATATTTATTGACAACAGTAATGCCAGAGCAAAATGGCAGTTTACAATGGCTTCATCGTGGGTAGTTGCTATTGTGCTTGGAATGCTTAATATAGTTGTGTTGAATTTTATAATGTAGGAGGATAAAATATGTCTTCTTTGGCGAAATCACCATGGGTTCTTCATTATGATGCTTCCAGTTGTAATGGCTGTGATATTGAGGTGTTGGCATGTCTTACACCTATGTATGATGCAGAACGTTTCGGGATTATTAACACAGGTAATCCTAAGCATGCAGATATTTTTGTAGTAACAGGCTCTGTAAATGAGCAGAATATAGATGTTATAAAAAATCTTTATAACCAGATGCCGGATCCTAAGGTTGTCGTTGCGGTTGGAATTTGCGCTGCTACCGGAGGAATTTTCAGCGAATGTTATAATGTTATGGGCGGTATTGACAAGGTTTTACCTGTTGATGTTTATGTGGCTGGATGTGCAGCCAGGCCTGAAGCAATCATTGATGGAATTGTAAAGGCGACTGCAATACTTGAGGAAAAGTATAAAAAGATGAAGGATGGTAAACCTTTAAAAGAAAAGGCAGGGGAGAATCATGAGTGAAAAACAGGAGTTAAGAAATATAGATGTTGATAAACTGAACACTACAGTAAAGGAGTTCAAAGATCAGGGGTATAGGTTGGTGCAGATAAGTTGTACAAAGATTGACGAAGATCTGGAGCTTAACTACTCTTTTGATAAGAACTATGAGTTTGTATACTTGAAGTTGAGGGTATCAATAAATGGAGAATTACCAAGTATCAGCGATGTATACTGGAGTGCCTTGTTATATGAGAATGAAATACATGACCTTTTTGGACTGAAAATTAACGGTATGGCCATTGATTTTAAAGGGAATTTATACAAAACGACTGTAAAAGCGCCTTTCAGCTGCTAGTGTCGGCGGGAAGAAAGCAGGAGGAATTATATATGTCAAAAAGAACTATTATTCCATTTGGTCCACAGCACCCTGTTTTACCGGAACCTATTCATCTTGATCTGGTGCTTGAAGACGAAAAAGTGGTTGAAGCAATTCCATCTATTGGATTTGTTCACCGGGGACTTGAAAAGCTTGTTGAGAAAAAAGATTTTATTGAGTATATTTATGTGGCTGAAAGAATATGCGGAATCTGCAGCTTTATGCACGGTATGGGATATTCTCAGGCAATAGAGCGAATTATGGGAATAGAAGTTCCTGAGCGTGCAGTATTCTTACGTACTATCTGGGCTGAGTTTTCAAGACTTCACAGTCATATGCTCTGGTTGGGGCTTCTGGCAGATGCTTTCGGGTTTGAGAATCTGTTTATGCATTGCTGGAGAGTAAGAGAAAAGATTCTCGATATAATTGAAGAAACAACAGGTGGGAGAGTAATTTTTGGCTCCTGCAAGGTTGGTGGTGTTCGCAAGGATATAGATCCTGTTACACTGAAAAGAATCGGCAAGTTTATTGTTGAACTTGAAAAGGAAATAAAAGAAATAAGCGGTATGTTTATGAACGAATACTCTGTAAAGCAAAGATTGGTTGGTGTGGGCGTACTTTCGAAAGAAGATGCACAGAGTTTAGGTGCTGTTGGGCCTATGATGCGTGCCAGCGGTATTGCTCAGGATATGAGAAAATTAGGATATGGAGCATACTCACATCTGGAGTTTGAACCAATCACACGCACAAGCGGAGACAGTTATGATAGATGCGCAGTCAGAATTGACGAACTATTCCAGTCGATAAGCCTGATAAGACAGGCAATTGATAAAATTCCGGAAGGCCCTGTTGATGTAAAAGTGTCGGGAAATCCTGATGGTGAATTTTTTGCAAGATTAGAGCAGCCAAGAGGAGAGGTCATTTACTATGTTAAAGGTAACGGAACCAAGTTCCTTGACAGGGTAAGGGTTCGCACACCTACTTTTGCCAACATTCCTTCACTGCTTAAGATGCTTCAGGGATGCGATTATGCCGATGTACCTATTTTAATTCTAACTATAGATCCATGTATTAGTTGTACGGAGAGGTGATAAAAATGTTTGCATTTAATATGGCAAAAACGATTTTTACTAACTTATTTACAAAACCGGCCACATTGATGTATCCTGTTGTAAAGCGTGAGTTTACACGTAATACCAGAGGTAAAGTAGAATTGAATATTGAAAGTTGTGTATTTTGCGGTATTTGTCAGAAAAAATGTCCCACAGGTGCCATTACAGTGGACAGGACGAATAAGAAATGGGAAATAGAACGGTTGAAATGCATAACCTGTGGTTATTGTGTGGAAGCATGTCCTAAAAAGTGTATTGCAATGGGAAATGAATACTCTGCGCCATGTGTAGAAAAAAACAAGGAAGTATTTGAAAATGCACGAGTACTCGATAACGCAACAAATAGTTAAGATAGCTGAAGAAAATGCTAAAAAACACGGTGCTACCAGAATCGAACGGATTTCTCTGGTAGTTGGCGAATTGTCAGGATTTATTGGAGATTCAATCCAGATGTATTTTGACATCCTTGCAAAGGACACATTGGCTGAGGGGGCTCAGTTGGATATTACCTATGTAAAGCCGCAGCTAAAGTGTACGAAATGTAAGTCCCTTTTTTACCGCAGCAGATTCAGTTTTGAATGTCCTGAATGCGGTGGCATGGGTGCGCCCACAGAGATTGGAAAAGAGTTTTACGTGAAAGATATAGACATATCTTAGGGAATATATAAAAGTAACCGAAGTGTTAAGGAGGATGATGAATCCGATGGAACTTCAAAAGGTTGAAGTGGTGCAGAATATTTACAGTGAAAATGAGAAAATTGCTTGTTCCACAAAAGATAAACTTTCCGAAATGGGTATTTTCGCAGTTAATGTTCTGGGTTCGCCTGGATCGGGTAAGACATCTGTATTAAAACAAATTATAACAAGATTGCCGGATGTTAAATCCTATGTTATAGAAGGTGATCTGGAATCGGATATTGATACACAAGCAATGAGAACAATAGGAATTGACACCTATCAGATAAATACTAAAGGAGCGTGCCATTTGGATGCTCCTACTCTTAAAGCTGCTTTAGAAAAGCTTGACCCTAAGGAGAAGGGACTGCTTTTTGTTGAAAATATCGGGAATCTGGTGTGTACTGCCGAGTTTGTTATTGGAGAACATGTCAAAATGCTGGTATGTTCTGTTGCCGAGGGCAGTGACAAGCCATACAAGTACCCTGTGATTTTTGAAAATGCCGACGTGATTATATTGAACAAGAGTGATTTAAAACCATACGTGGATTTTGATGATAAATTCTTCTATGATGGTGTTGCAGCCATGAACAAAAATGCTCCGGTTTTTGAAGTGTGTGCAAAGACAGGCGAAGGTTTTAATAAGGTTATACAATGGTTAAAAGATGTAAAGATTTGATGAAAATTTTCGAGATAAGGATTTGGGGTGTTGTCCAAGGTGTTGGGTTCAGACCATTCATTCACCGTATAGCTGAAGCACATAATCTGGGAGGGTTTGTCTCAAATAATGGAGCTTGTGTTCTTATTGTTATACAAGCAGAAGACACACAGTTGGAAAATTTCCTTCATGATATAAAAATAAAAAAGCCGCAGTCTTCAGAAATTGTACGTATAGACGTGACTGAGATGGACTGCGGCAATTTTGATTCGAGAAGTCCTTGGAGTAAATGCTTTGCAAGCATTGGAGGATTTATATATGACCATGATTTTTGCTTTGACAAATTCAAGATACTACCCAGTACAGATGCCTATGATAATCAGGTTTTTATCTCGCCGGATCTGGCGGTATGTGATAACTGTTTAAAAGATTTATACAATTCCGATAACCGGAGGTATTTGCATCCCTTTGTCAGTTGCATGGAGTGTGGCCCTAGGTACAGCATAATGGATTGTGTGCCTTATGACAGGGAAAATACTACTATGTCAGACTTTTCTATGTGTGATTCATGTTCAGAGGAATATAAAAGTATTAGGGACAGGCGTTATCATGCTCAGACCATTTCCTGCCATCAATGCGGTCCACAGCTCAAATTCAGACAGTCAGCAAGCGATAAGGAAATAACAGGAACTGATGCTTTTGCAGCTTTCGTTGAAATGCTTAAGAAGGGGAAAGTTCTTGCTGTGAAGGGTATTGGAGGATTCCATCTTTGTTGCAGTTCGTTTGATACAATTGCAGTTGAAGCGCTTAGGGAACTTAAAGGGCGTGAAGAGAAGCCTTTTGCAGTTATGTTTGATGACCTTGCACAGATTGAAAGGTACTGCTTTTTTTCTGAAGAAGAGAGAAAATGGTTACTATCGAGGGAAAAACCTATAGTATTACTTAGGAGAAAAGAATCGGAGATTTCAGCTTCTGTTTTTAAATCCAGCAGGTATCTTGGCTGCTTTTTAGCATATACACCATTGCACAAAATGATAATAAGCTCCTGTGGACCACTTGTTATGACAAGTGCAAATGTTTCGGGAGAACCTATTATTGTTGATAACGAAAGAGTGATGGCATTGGATGGTGAAATACTATCCGGTGCTTTATATAATGAGAGAAGAATATTGACGGGAATTGACGATTCTGTGATTAAAGTGAGCAAAGGAAACGGTATTCAGTTTATCAGGAGAGCAAGGGGGTTTGTTCCCTTACCTCTATATTTGGGTGATGATGTAAAAAATACCGGATCTGTACTTGCTTGTGGCAGTGATTTGAAAAATACCTTCTGTCTTACACAAAATGGCTATGCATACTTAAGTCAATATGGCGGAGACCTTGAAGAAGTTGGAAATTACGTTGCATATAAGCAAAATATAGAGAGACTTAAAGAGCTTTTGCGTATTAACCCTTGGATAGTATGCTGTGATCTTCATCCTGAATACCAATCTTCCAGGTATGCAAGGGAATGCGGTATTAGAGTTTTTGAGGTTCAACACCATTATGCGCACGTTTTATCTGTTATGGCCGAAAACAACTTGCAGAAGCAGATTATAGGAGTAGCATTTGACGGAACGGGATATGGAACTGATGGGAATATGTGGGGCGGAGAATTCCTTGTGGCGTCACCTGATGGGTTTATACGTGCAGGGCATTTAATGTATGTTCCAATGCTGGGAGGAGATTTGAGCGTAAAAGAGGCCTGGAAGACAGGCTGTTCATACTTGTACAGTTCAGGTCTGGAAGCACATATAAAAGATGAAAGATGGCCTGTTATCAAAGCAGCATTTGAATATAATGTCAATAAGGTGCTGTCATCAAGCATGGGAAGGCTTTTTGACGCAGTAAGCTATCTGGCAGGTATTAAAGATTACTCGGATTTTGAGGGAGAATGTGCCGTTTTACTAGAAAACTATGCAGCGAATTATTTGTCATTAAACAAATTACAGGATATATTTGTAAATATTGAAACTGATAGTGCTTATAGCTGGTATAAGCCATACCAGTATGATATCATCGATATGGATGGAGTGCTTGTTGGTGATATGAAAAGATGCATAGGGGAAATAGTTTCAGACAGCATAAACGGAATTGATAAGGCTGATATTGCCTGGCGGTTTCATATGACTGTGATTGATTATGTTGTGAAGATGTGTACAAAAATCAGGAAATTATATAAAATTAATGAAGTAGCACTGGGCGGAGGAGTTTTTCAGAATTCCATTATTTTTGAAGGTGCTGTGAGTATGTTGAAGAGTAACGGTTTTAAAGTGTACTTTAATACCAAAGTACCTGTTAATGATGGCGGTATTTCATTGGGGCAGGCATATGCTGCAATGTTTTCAGGAAGTTGATTACAATGAATGAAATTTGTTATAGAGGTTACGATGTTGGAATAATATGGTGGACTGTTGGCTTATGTAACTACTTTGGTAAATTAAATTGATTTGAGTTTATAATAAAATTAATTCAGGAAGTGAAAATTATGTGTGTTGCGATACCTGGGAAAATAATTGAACTAAACGGCAAAATGGGTAAAGTGGATTTTAACGGTAACATTATAGAAGTTAATGTAAGTCTTGTTGACGTAGAAGTTGGCAGTTACGTTCTGGTACATGCGGGTTATGCTGTTGAAACGGTTAAAAGAGAACAGGCAGAGGAACTGTCAAATCTATTTGCTGATCTGGAGGATGTTCTTAAGTGATGAATCTTGAAGAAATAAAACGATTTCTGATTGAGTATTCAGGTCCTGAAATAAAGCTTATGGAAGTGTGTGGTACTCACACCGGCAGTATAGTAAAAAATGGTATACGATCTTTGCTGTCAGCAAAAATCAGACTTGTATCGGGACCGGGTTGTCCCGTGTGCGTAACCCCGGCAAAATACATTGATACAGCAGTGGAATTTGGTGTTAGGAAAAATTACTCAGTGTTATCTTTCGGAGATTTGATCAGAGTACCCGGTACCCAATTATCCCTGTCTGAAGCGAAGGCATTAGGCGGAAACGTAGATGTTATCTACTCTCCAGAAGAGGCGATAGGAAAAGCGTTGGATAATCTTAAGAAAAATTATATTCTGGCAGCAGTAGGATTTGAAACAACTATTCCTGCTTATGCTCTTTTAATGGAAAACTTAATTAAGCATTCAATAACAAATGTCAAGCTGCTGACCAGCTTAAAGACAATTGTGCCTGCACTTGATTGGTTGTGTACCAATGAACCTGACATTGACGGATTTATTGCTCCCGGTCATGTAGCTGCAATTACCGGAACCAAAGAATATTCCTATCTGGCGGATAAATATAATAAGCCTTTTGCTGTTGCGGGTTTTGAAGCTGAACATGTTTTAGTTGCCATATATGATCTTGTAATTCAGATCAGTAAAGGCAAATCAGAAGTGCATAACCTATATAAAAGTGTAGTGTCGGATAATGGAAATGTTCAAGCAAGAAAAATGATTGAGAGATACTTTGAACCTGTTCCTGCTTTCTGGAGAGGAATAGGAAAAATAAGCGGTTCCGGTTTGGTCATACGAAGGGAATATGTGGATTACAGCGTGGAAATGCCTTCGGAGGACGAAGTGATTTCTGATAAGTCTTCAGGATGTAGATGTGGAGAGGTTATTACAGGAAGAATTGAACCTCATGAGTGTCCTCTGTTCGGTAAGATGTGTACTCCGTCAAAACCTGTAGGACCATGTATGGTTTCGCAGGAAGGTACCTGTGGAATACATTATTCCGAACATTAGTGTGATTATAGGAAAATAGAAGGAGAGACGGGTAGAGGTTATGGATTCAAATGAAAAAATCACAATGGCACATGGAAGCGGTGGAAGTGCAACCAGGAAGCTTGTACAGGATTTGTTCTACACTTATTTTAAAAATGATGCTCTCGATAAAATGGAAGATGCGGCTGTACTGGATGTTCCGGCAGGAAAAATTGCATATACTACAGACTCTTTTGTAGTTACACCTATTTTTTTCCCCGGTGGGGATATAGGCAAGCTTGCAGTTTGTGGTACACTGAATGACCTTCTGGTTATGGGTGCGGAGCCTAAATACCTGACAGCCGGCTTTATCATTGAAGAAGGTATGGATATGATGGAACTTGAGGCAATTGTAAAGTCAATGGCAGCGACAGCCAAGGACGCAGGTGTAGGGATTGTAGCCGGAGATACAAAAGTAATTGAAGGACATGGCGGAGTTTATATCAATACATCTGGTATAGGTTTTATAAACCAAAAGCCTCTGCACACCTCAAATGTTAAACCCGGAGATAAAGTAATAATAAGTGGAGCACTAGGAAACCATCATGCCTGTATTCTATCGCAAAGAATGAATATTAAAAATACGATTAACAGTGATTGTGCTTATCTCGGTGACATGGTTAAAAACCTCGTAAAAGAGGGGATAGACATTAAGACCATGAGGGATGTTACAAGAGGTGGGCTTGCCACTGTTTTGAATGAAATTGCTGACAGCTCCGGTACTACAATTAATTTGCTGGAAGAAAATATTCCTGTGGATGTCGAAGTAAAGAGCTTTTGCGGGATACTTGGACTTGATCCTCTTTACATGGCCAATGAGGGAAAACTTGTTTGCTTTGTTGGAGAAAAAGACGCAGAAAAAGCCCTTGAAGTAATTCGTAGCAGCAAATATGGAGATAAGGCATCAATAATTGCTGCTGTGACTATAAGAGAAAATGCTCCTGTGACGGTTAAAACCAGAATTGGAGGTACGAGAATATTGAAAGTTCTTCAGGGAGAAGGTCTTCCGAGGATATGCTAGGGAGTGGTATAAATATTCGAAAGTATTTTCAAAATAATATAGGATGTGAATTAACTCTATTTTTGTGATTTATAGTTATTACCATAATAAATGAAGGTTGCAATATTAAGCAATGGGTAGGTGGGCATAGCAAACCGACCTTCTGCACATTCTATTATTGATATAAAGACTGATAACCCTACAATTAGTAAATATACATAAGAAAATATAAGTAAAATAGTATTATTCCGTATTTCTCTTGCTTTTTTCTTTCTCACAAGAAAAACTACAGGTGCGAATAAAAATGGTATTTGTAGCATAAATAATACGCATCTTTGTGCGATGTTAATATTCTTAATGATATGTGGCACATTTGATTCTGTAAAAATAAGAAGCCCAAATGTTTTCCAAAAGTTAATTTGCGATCGCATAAACGATTTAATATATATTTCAGGCTTTTGTAATATTACCTTTAAACACATTTTCTTAACTTCCTCAGAAAGTTTATCATAACTTAGTCCTGTTTTTGTTTGGAGCTCATCTGTAATACCCCATATTACATCAATATGTGGATTACCGTATCCAATGCTACTATCTCTTTCTCGTATATAAACTTCTTTTATAATATTATAAGGGTAAGTGTCAGGAGAAAGCTCAATATAGTCTCCAGCCATTTCCATAGCTGCAAAGCCCCTGCCTGTTGCAAATGAAAATGTTCCGTTATATATAAGATTAATGTATGACCATCCGAAAAACGTAATCAAGATTGGAATAATATAGATAAGAACACCTTTTAGGATATTACCAATTTTCAAATCAATAGATTTAAATATTAAAATAAAGTAAACAACGTATAGTGGAACCATTAAAACATATACAGGTCTTGTCAAAATAGCAAGCAGTGTATAAATACTAACCATGAGCACAGACAAATAGTCTTTCCTTTTGCTCTTTATTAACTTAATAAACATTGAAAATGATAATAATATAAAAAAAGCAGCAGTGGTTTCGCTTAAAATAGCAGTTTCGAAAAATAGGAATGGTATAAAAATTGAATAAATTGCTGAAGCAAGTAGTGAGAAGATCTCTCTACTTGTGAATTCGCAAACAATAGATGCTATTAAGTAAGAAATGATAGTTTCCATTATCATTTGTAAAACAACAACAATTTTTAGGTTAAATCCTGAAAGTAATATTATTAAAGAATAGGCAGGTGTTCTTAGTCCGTTAAAACCCAAAAAGTTAAAAATAGCAATATTTATTGCAAGATTAATATATGATTCGGTGTCAGGACAAATTACTGGGTTTGTTAAAAACAAAACTAAAAGTCTAAAAATAGATATTAAAACCATGTATAATATTAACTTGGTTTTGAACCTCATAACTTATATCCCCTATCACTTAGAAGTTGCAAATCTGTTCTAATGATAGCTTTTCTCTTTTTTAAATTGTTGTTTTGCTAAACTATATTTTAACAAAATCAGGTCATTATTTCAATTTGTGACTTCAAATTACAGGCTCACTTTTTTATCAAAAACTCTTGACAACAACAAAACATAGTAATACAATGATAATATCAAAAAGATAATAACGTAGAAGGTGATAAACATGAGTGATAATAAACTTAGAAACAGACAAGGACTTACAGAAACTGAATTTCTTAAAACATACGATGCAAGTAAGTACGAGAGACCATCGGTTACAGTAGATATGTTGATCTTTACTGTAACCGATGAGGAGAAGAAAAATTACAGGAAACTTCCTGAAAAAGTGTTGCAGTTGCTGATGGTAAAAAGAGGCGATCATCCGTACATAGGACAATGGGCTCTTCCCGGAGGCTTTGTAAATATGGACGAAAGCATGGATGAGGCGGCACGGAGGGAACTTATGGAGGAGACCAACATTGACAACATTTATATGGAACAGCTTTATACATGGGGAGATGTTGGCAGAGATCCACGTACGAGGATTATAAGCACATCCTATATGTCTTTGGTTGACAGCGGAGTCCTTGATGTGAAAGCCAATGATGATGCTGACGATGCAAAATGGTTCACAGTCTCGTGCAAGCTGTATCAGGAGCAAAAGACAGTGACTCAGGGAGGATATATTCTTCAAAGACTTTTCAAATTAAATCTTTCAAATGACGAGGATAACCTGTCTGCAACTATAAAAATAGAAAGGACTGTTGAAAATAGAGTAACTAAAGTACATAGAGAGATTGTTGAAGCAAATGGAATTGCATTCGATCATGCAAAAATTATTGAGTATGGAATTGAACGGCTAAGAAATAAGATAGAATACACAGACATTGCCTTCAACCTGATGCCTGAACTATTTACACTGACCGAACTTCAGAAGGTTTATGAGATTATTCTCGATACTGAATTGCTTAAGGCAAACTTCAGAAGGAAAATCAGCGATATGGTGGTTGAAACAAACGAATATACAAAGGACGCAGGCCACAGACCATCCAAATTGTTTAAATTCAATCCGGATTGGCAGAACATTTTAGGGATAACGAAAAAATAACATCCTATTCTCATATTTTGAAAACATTATCAAATCAAGTTTTTTCGTTATCCGGAGTATGAATTTATATTTTAGCCATACCTTAGTTATTATATACTGAAACCATTGTTATGAAAGGGGAAGATCGGAATGAAAAATTTGAATAGAAATGAATTTATGAAAAGAAGCGAGCAAACTCTTGGGGAAATACTTGACATAATCGATGGACTTAATGGAATAAGCTTAAGTGAATTGACTGGCAATCAAACAGCATTGATTATAGTTGATATGATAAATGGGTTTGCAAGAGAGGGAGCACTTAAAAGTCCAAGGGTTGAAGAATTAATCCCTGAAATAGTCAAATTGTCTGAAAATTGTGACAAGATGGGGATCAAGAAGCTGGTTTTCGCAGATTGTCACACTGAAGCCTCGCCTGAATTCGGGGCATATCCCGCACACTGTATGACAGGAACTTACGAAGCTGAGGTTGTAGATGAAATTAAAGAGGTTGGCGGATATAAGCTTATACCTAAGAACTCAACAAACGGCTTCCATGAAGAAGAGTTCAGAAAATGGCTCAATGAAAATCCGCAGCTTAATACCTTTATTGTTGTCGGCGATTGTACCGATATTTGCGTTCAACAATTTGCAATTACTCTAAAGACCTGGTTCAATAAGAAGAACCAAAAGTACAGAGTAATTGTACCTGTAAATGCTGTTGACACCTATGACTTAGGGGCTCATAACGGCGATCTGGTAAATGTGATGGCGCTTTATAATATGATTATTAATGGGATAGAAGTAGTTAAGGACATAAGGGGGTAACTAAAAATGGATAAAATAAATTTAACAATGTTAACCGATTTTTATGAATTAACCATGGCTAATGGATATTTTCAGAACGGATTTAAAGATAAAACCGCATACTTTGATATGTTTTTCAGAAAAGTGCCCGATGGCGGCGGATTTGCAATAATGGCTGGAGTTGAACAGCTTATTGAATACCTGAAGGATCTTAAATTTGAGGACAGCGACATAGAGTACTTAAGAAGCAGAAAGTTATTTAGTGAAGAATTTTTGGAATATCTGAGAGACTTTAAACTAAGTTGTGATGTCTGGGCTATACCGGAAGGAACTCCGATATTTCCAAATGAGCCTGTGATAACTGTGAGAGGCCCTGTTATAGAAGCTCAGTTTATTGAAACCATGATACTTTTGACAATCAATCACCAGAGCCTTATAGCAACTAAAGCCAATAGGATTGTGAGAGCCTCGCAGGGACGTGATGTTATGGAGTTCGGTTCGAGAAGGGCCCAGGGTTATGATGGTGCTATTTACGGGGCCAGGGCTGCATATATAGGTGGATGCGTAGGGACAGCCTGCACAATTGCTGAGAGGGATTTTGGAATTCCGGCTTTAGGCACAATGGCACACAGCTGGATTCAGATGTTCCCAACAGAGCTTGAAGCATTTAAGGCTTATGCTGAGGCCTATCCGGACAATTGCACACTTCTCGTGGATACATACAATGTACTTAAGTCAGGTGTCCCGAATGCTATAAAGGTATTTAATGAAGTATTGGTTCCGAAGGGTTTCAGACCGAGTGGAATAAGAATTGACAGCGGAGATATCACGTATCTCTCAAAGGAAGCCAGGAAAATGCTCGATGAAGCAGGGTTTAAGGATTGCAGGATTGTAGCCTCCAACTCACTTGATGAATACATTATCCGCGACATTCTTATTCAGGGGGCACAGGTTGATTTATTTGGTGTTGGAGAGAGATTAATAACTTCAAAATCAGAACCTGTATTTGGGGGAGTTTACAAGCTGGTAGCCATTGAAGAAAATGGAGAGCTTATTCCTAAAATAAAGCTCAGCGAAAATGTAGGAAAAATAACCAATCCTGGATTTAAACAACTCTGGAGACTTTTTGACAGGGATAGCGGAAAAGCAATTGCCGATGTCCTGACTACAGCTGAGGAGATTATAGATGATAGCAAGCCCTATGAGATATTTGATCCTGAACATACATGGAAGAGGAAGACAATAACCAACTTCTATGCCAAAAGGCTGTTAGAGAAGATTTTTGATAAAGGAACCTGTGTATATGAAAGCCCCAAACTAAAAGACATTAAAGTGTATTGTAAGGAACAGGTAGATAATTTGTGGGACGAAGTAAAAAGGTTTGAAAATCCTCATATTTATTATGTTGATCTATCAACACCTTTATGGGAAATGAAGCAAAGGTTGCTAAGGGAGTATTCTGTAAAATAATAGCTATAAAGTTTGGTCAAGGAACAAAATGTGTTAAAAATTTTTACAGAATAATACAAAAAACTATTGAAAAGCTGAATAAATATGGTATAATTATGTAAATATAATAGTTAATAGAATAAAGTGTTAAATTTTACTTGTTTTCAAGAAAGGCGCCATCTTGAAGATGTAAAGATATTGTATACTATTTTCTAAACTATTATATTAAAAAATTATTTGGTGAGAGGGGAATATATTATGTTAAAAAATATTTCTAAAACATTGGCAATATTTGTAGTTGCAATAGTGACTTTGATAGCTTCAAATGTTTGTGTTTTTGCGGCAGATACTATAGCTCCAACAACTCCACCTAATCTTAGGATTACCAATAGGTCAGGTTTACTGATTCAGCTTTCATGGGGGGCTTCAACAGATAATGTTGCTGTGGATCATTATGTATTGTATGCTGAAGTATATAATGGTTATGCAACCTGGACTGAACAAATGGCTTATATACCTGCAAATGATACAAGATCGAGAACCGTTGGAATGGTAACCGAACGTTTATATACTTTCTATGTAAAAGCATACGATGCAGCTGGGAATGAATCAAATGCGAGCAATACATTTATATTTAATTCAGATGCAACTGCACCATCTGCACCGGCTAACCTTGTGTGTTCAAACAAAACAAGCACTTCAGTAACTCTCACATGGAACCCTTCGTTTGATAACTTCTCTGGTATTAAGAAGTATTGGATATTCGAAGTAACTCCTGAGTACGACAACTGGCTTGGAGATACAACAACTACATCACAGGTTATTAGCGGGCTTTCACCAAACACTACATATACATTCAAAGTAGGTGCGATTGATTATGGATATGACGGAAATCAATCAGAATTTACCTACATTACTGTAACTACTAATCCTTAAAATACAATAAAAAACTTATACAGCTTGTTAATAATCCCTGCTCATAATAAAGCGGGGATTATTTTTTGCAGTGAAGATATCACTGCAAAAAACAAACCAAATTACGCATAGAACAACAGGCACTATCTTTGAGTCATCTCTCCCAAAATATTCTTTTCAAACTGCACTTTTATGAATATAATAGTTGTTAATCAAAATGATAGAGGAAGTGAGCAATATTTTCAAAACCAGGAGAGAGGTAGAAAGCTTTATATATAGATCGTACTTAAGGGCAATCGTCAATATAGACACAAGGCTGCCAGACAGTCAAACCCGAAGCCCTGAACTCACAAAACAACTGCTTGGTATGGTTGGAAATCCCGATTTAAAACAGAGAAATATATTGGTTACCGGTAGCAAAGGCAAGGGGTCTGTAAGCAGAATGATATCAAAACTCCTTGAGGTGCATGGTTATCGCATCGGACTCTTTACAAGCCCGCATCTTGTCAATTTTAACGAAAGGATCAGAATTAACGGAATTGCCATATCTGATGAAAGTCTTATAAGGTATGCCGAGCTTATAAAGCCCTTTGTCGATGAAATTGAAAAAAGACTGCCGGATAATAAGTACATTGGACCTGTAGGTATTACTTCCGTATTGGCAATGCTATATTTTTATGACAATAAGACGGATTTCAACGTTTTGGAATGCGGAAAAGGTGCAAAATACGATGATGTATGTATGAATGATAGTGAGCTTTCTGTGATAAACAGTATATTCTTAGAACATATTCCGCAGTTGGGGAATAATCTTAAGGAAATAGCCATTAATAAAGCTGGAGTAGTAAAGAGCTCACAAAAAGCAGTTTTTTCTGCAGAACAACCGGAAGAGGTCACAGAAATAATTGAGGAGACAACAAAAAAATTTACGATTGAACTTAAAAAATATGGGTATAATTATAAAAGCCAAAATATAAAGATTTGTAGCAAAGGTACTTGTTTTGATGTTATTACAGATAATAACAATTATACCGATCTGCAATTATCCCTTTTAGGGAGAAATCAGGCAAAAAACGCAGC
This sequence comes from uncultured Acetivibrio sp., assembly GCA_964564015.1. Classification (GTDB taxonomy): domain Bacteria; phylum Bacillota; class Clostridia; order Acetivibrionales; family Acetivibrionaceae; genus Acetivibrio. Next base: position 56,961 of record CAZLZR010000005.1, on the reverse strand, counting down.
TATATCTATTGGTGTGGCAGAAAGTCTGGTAGGCAACCTAGATCAGGCCAGGGTAAGGGAGAGTTTTAGAAACCTGAAATGGCCAGGAAGACTGGAAATAGTAAATCATAAACCTTTAACTATTCTAGATGGGTGTATAAACAGAGAGTGTGCAGGCTATGTAGAAGAGGTAATAAGGGAAATCGGAAAGGAAAAGGTAGTGTTTATTATCGGGATTCCTGATGACAAGGATTATGAGGGCGTATTATATAAATTCAGAGAAAGTGCTTATAAGATTATAATGACAACTACAAAACACCAGCATCACAAGTTTTCAGATGTACAAAAGGTTAAAGCTATGCAAATATTAGGAAATAAATATCTTTATGAAGACACAGCAGATGATGCAATAAGAAAAGCCTGTGAGATTCTGGGAAGTAACGATTTATTGGTTATATCAGGCACTCAGTCTTTGATAAGGGAGACGAAAGAATTCTTTTGTCAGGATACAACCAATCTGGAATGAGTATAGAAAAATCATTGAATAAAAACCTAAAACACGTGTTGAAATTTGAATTTATTTGTGGTAGGATGTTACTTAGTGAAAAAATTAACTAAGTGAAGGTTTATTTTCCAGCACATTACCGAATATTTACTAAATTCGGTTTACACACCTGATATTGCAATGTAGCAATAGCATATAACACTTATTTGGAGGGAGAATTTTAATGAGCACAAACAATCAAAAATTATTGGCTTGGGTAAAAGAAATGGCTGATATGTGTCAGCCAGACCAGATTTACTGGTGTGATGGTTCAGAAGCAGAAAATTCACGTCTGCTTAAGGAAATGGTAGATGCAGGAATGGCTACACCTCTTAATCCTGAAAAACGTCCCGGATGTTATCTCTTCCGTAGTGATGCATCTGACGTAGCACGTGTAGAGGACAGGACTTACATTTCTTCTAAGAAGCAAGAAGATGCCGGTCCTACAAATAACTGGGTTGATCCTAATGAACTAAAAGCAACAATGAAGGAATTGTACAAAGGATGTATGAAGGGAAGAACAATGTATGTTATTCCTTTCTCAATGGGACCTATTGGTTCACCTATCTCAAAGATTGGTGTAGAGGTAACAGACAGTGCGTATGTTGTTGTTAACATGCGTATTATGACACGTATCGGAAGCAAAGTTTTAGAAACTCTCGGTGATAATGGAGAATTCGTTCCTTGCTTACATTCTGTAGGTGCTCCATTAGCTGAAGGTCAAAAAGATTCATCATGGCCATGTGCCCCAATCGAAAAGAAATATATCAGCCATTTCCCAGAAGAAAAGACTATATGGTCTTTCGGTTCAGGATACGGTGGAAATGCTCTTTTGGGTAAGAAATGCTTTGCACTTCGTATTGCATCTGCAATAGCTCGTGAAGAAGGCTGGTTGGCTGAGCATATGCTTATCCTCCGTCTTACAGATCCAAAGGGTAATGTAAAATATGTAACAGGTGCTTTCCCAAGTGCTTGTGGTAAGACAAACCTTGCAATGCTTGTTCCTACTATCCCAGGATGGAAAGTTGAAACTATCGGTGATGATATAGCTTGGATGAAATTCGGCAAAGATGGTCGTCTATATGCGATAAATCCTGAAGCAGGATTCTTTGGAGTTGCTCCAGGTACATCAATGGATTCAAATCCAAATGCAATGCACAGTATAGAAAAGAACACTATATTTACAAACGTTGGCTTAACTGATGATGGTGATGTATGGTGGGAAGGTATCGGTCATGATGCTCCATCACATCTTGTTGACTGGAAGGGTAAAGATTGGGCACCAGGCAGCGAAACTCCGGCAGCTCATCCAAATGCACGTTTTACAGCACCTGCAAATCAATGTCCTGTAATCGCACCTGAATGGGAAGATCCTAACGGTGTGCCGATTTCAGCTATATTGGTTGGAGGACGTCGTCCAAGCACTATTCCATTGGTTCATGAAAGCTTTAGCTGGGAGCATGGTGTATTCATGGGTTCTATCATGGGTTCAGAGATAACAGCTGCAGCTATATCTGCTAATATCGGTCAGGTTCGTCGTGACCCATTTGCTATGTTGCCATTCATAGGCTATCATGTTGGTGACTACTTACAACACTGGTTGGATGTTGGATCAAAAGCTGATGCAGATAAATTGCCTAAAATATTCTATGTTAACTGGTTCCGTAAAGATAAGAATGGTAAATGGTTGTGGCCTGGATATGGTGAAAACAGCCGTGTTCTCAAGTGGATCTGTGAAAGAGTATCCGGTGAAGGTAAAGCAGTTGAAACACCTATCGGTTATATGCCTGCAGCTGATGCTATTGATACTAACGGACTTGATGTTAGCTCAGAAGATATGGCTGAACTCCTCAAGGTAAATAAGGATGAATGGTTGAAGGAAGTTGAATCAATTAGAACGCATTATGCTAATTACGGTGCTAAAATGCCAAAAGAGTTATTTACACAGTTAGATGCATTGGAAAAGCGTTTGAAAGGTTAATTAATTAAGCTTTATAAATATGAACCGGCTGGCCAATAAGCTTGTAAGTCTGATTTGGCAGCCGGTTTTCTCGTGCATTGGCACAAAAAATTTTACTTATGGGATATCCGGAGTGTATATATTTATTGATTGCAAGTATAATAGTGTGGGTATGTTATATTAATATATAACTTGATGTGGAGGGGATTTTTATGAGCATATTGGAAGGTTTGAGTCCCATTATGCAAGCTCTTGTTGCAACTGGTTTTACTTGGTTTATGACTGCGCTTGGAGCTGCAATGGTTTTTTTCTTCAAATCCATAAAACGCAAGGTGCTCGATACCATGCTTGGCTTTGCAGCCGGAGTTATGATTGCTGCAAGCTTTTGGTCACTGCTGGCACCTGCAATTGAAATGTCGGAGGCAGCCGGAAATATAAAGTGGTTACCTCCTTTGATTGGTTTTTTAGCGGGAGGCATATTCCTTAAGCTTACTGATACCTTGCTTCCACACTTACATATAGGTATGCCTGAAAAGGCAGAGGGAATAAAAACAGGCTGGAGGAGGAGCATTCTTCTGGTGACAGCAATAACACTACACAATATACCGGAAGGTCTGGCAGTAGGTGTTGCATTTGGAGCCGCAGCTTCCGGGTTATCATCAGCGACTGTTGCCGGTGCTGTTGCTCTGGCAATTGGTATGGGTATTCAAAACTTTCCTGAGGGTTCAGCTGTTTCAATTCCTTTAAGGAGAGAAGGCTTAAGCAGAACAAAGAGTTTCTGGTACGGTCAGGCATCCGGTATGGTTGAACCCATTGCGGGGATAATTGGAGCAGCAGCAGTAATGATAATGCAGCCTCTGCTTCCCTATGCTTTATCTTTTGCAGCGGGTGCAATGATTTATGTTGTTGTTGAAGAATTGATACCGGAAGCCCAGTCCTCCGGAAGCTCAGACAATGCAACAATGGGAACTTTGTTTGGATTTGCAATAATGATGCTTTTAGATGTTGCATTAGGATAGCCTTATAGTATAATAGGAGTTGGTGCAGGCAGCATACAGCAGCGGAAGCTGTAATCAAAGCAGCAAGTTCCGCTGCAGCAAGCAGCAGTACAATATCTTCTTAAAAAATTTCTTAAAAGCGAATTTTCTTAAGAAGAGCTGTATAAGGACGGTGTATAGTTTGACTTTATATGGAAAAGTTGTTGATACAGCTTTATTGGGTAAAGAAGACAAACAGGATATGTTTTCATTGATGGATGAGTTTTATGATAATGTTTCCACTAAGGTTTTTCTGGAAGATTTGAGTGAGAAGGATCATTGTATCCTTTTGATAGATGAAAAAGGGGATATTAAGGGCTTTTCCACCCAAAAGATTATGAGTTTGGAAGTTGACTCACAAAAGGTATGGGGTGTATTTTCCGGGGACACCATTATTCACAGGGAACATTGGGGAAGTCTTGAACTTTTCAAGGTTTTTGCACAGTACTACGTGCGGTATGGAGAGCAGCACGGGGTTTTTTACTGGTTTCTTATCTCTAAAGGCTATAAGACCTATAAAATGCTTCCGCTCTTCTTTAATGAATTTTACCCACATTTTAATAAAAAAACTCCTGAGTTTGAGTTGGCAGTTATGAACTCTTTTGGCAACAAGAAATATCCCATGGAATATGACGCGAAAAAGGGAGTTATCGTATATGGAGGAAAACGGGATAGGCTTAAGGAAGGGGTTGCGGACATATCGGAAAAGCAGTTGAAGGATAGAAACATAGAGTTTTTTACAAGGATAAATCCCGGATATATAGAAGGGGACGACTTGGTTTGTCTGACAAAGTTGACCAGAGATAATTTCAACAAGACAGCGCAAAGACTATTTTTAGGGAAGTGACAGCATGTTTCAACGTTTTATGTGTTACGTAATTAATTCCTTTTGTTGCTTGCTTTATGTAAAAGAATACAAAAGATTTATAAACTCTCGAAACATAAACGAAATACAACGGAATAAACTGCTCGATATTCTTGAGAAAAATAAGTGCTGTGAATACGGAAAAAAATATGATTTTAAAAGCATCAAAAGTATTAATGAATATCAGAACAGGGTGCCTGTTACCTGCTATGAAGATTATATTGATTACATTGAAAAAATCAAAAATGGCGAGAGGAATATTCTAACCGGTGAAGATATTTTGCTATTGGAACTGACCAGCGGTTCGGTTTCTGCTTCAAAGCTTATTCCATATACAAGCTCCTTGAAGGAAGAGTTTCAGAAAGGATTAAAACCTTGGATTTATAGCCTTTATTCAGGCTACAGAGGGGTTAAGTGGGGAAAAAGCTACTGGTCTATAACTCCTGCTACGACACAGAATGAATATACTAAAGGTGGAATTCCAATTGGATTTGAAGAGGACAGTGAATACTTCGGAAAACTCGATAAAAAGTTGTTTGATGTGATTTTTGCTGTATCTAAAGATGTAGCAAAAGAGAAGGATATGGAGGTTTTTTATTATAAAACAGCCCTTTCACTTCTAAAATGCAAAAACCTTTCGTTTATTTCTGTATGGAACCCCACATTTTTAATCCTGCTTCTTGATTATATGGAGAAAAACCGGAAAAGTCTAGGCGAGGATATTTCTAAAAAGGATAGAAAACGTGGTTCGGAGGTTTCAGAGTTTCTTTCTAAAAAGCAATATGCCAAGCTTTGGAGACACCTGAAAGTAATTAGCTGTTGGTGCGATGCTAATGCTAAGGAGTATGCTTCCAAAGTAAAAATGCTGTTTCCCGATGTTGATATACAGCCTAAAGGCTTGCTTGCAACTGAGGGGCTTATATCATTTCCATTCCCTGGTGAAAACGGTGCGAGAATCAGTATCAATTCACACTTCTTTGAATTTTCATCTATTGTGAACAACGAAGTTTATCTTACTCACCAGTTGGAACAAGGCAGGCAATACTCTGTAATAATTACCACTTCGGGGGGATTATACAGATATAGATTAAATGATATAATAGAAGTCACTGGATTTAGCGGAAAGCTTCCACTCATCAGATTTGTGGGTAAGCAGGATAAAGTCTCCGATCTGTTTGGCGAAAAACTCAATGAGTCCTTTGTAAAAAATATAATTGAAAGCTTGGAGATTAAACCTGAGTTTTATATGGTAGCACCTGAAACGGATAGATATGTACTTTATATAAAATCAGACAGAGTTCCTGAAGATATTGATAGATTTTTGAGAGAAAATTTTCATTATGATTATTGCAGGAAGCTAGGTCAGCTTAAGAGATTAAAAATATTCCGGCTTACAGGTAATCCTGAAAAGGAATATTTGGATGAGTGCGTGAAGCGTGGACAGCGCCTTGGAGATATCAAACCTTCGGTTTTACAGCTTAAGGGCGGTTGGGATAAAGCATTTAAGGGGGAATATTTGTGAAGATTGCTTTTTTGGCTCCTGCAGGAGCGATGCACCGCTATAATGGCAATTTTGGAAAGTCACTGCATTATGCACCGCTAACTCTTACTACTCTTGCTGCGCTTGTGCCCGAGGAGTTGAATGCTGATGTGGCGATATATGATGAAACAGCAGGTACTATTCCTTTGGATCTTGATAGCGACATGGTATGTATAACGTGCATAACAGGAACTGCAATGAGGTGTTATGCCTATGCCGATTATTTCAGAAGTCTTGGAAAAACTGTTGTTTTAGGTGGTGTGCATCCGACAATGATGCCGGAAGAAGCGGCGGAGCATGCAGATGTTGTTATGACCGGCTTTTCAGAACAGACTTTTCCTCAGATGCTTATGGACTACAAGAATGGTTGTTTGAAACCAATTTATCGGCAAGGCTGTGATTTCAGCATAGAGAACAGGGCAATCCCGAGAAGGGAACTTTTAAACAAAAAGAGATATATTACGATGAATACTGTTGAAGCAATACGTGGCTGTTCTTTGCCCTGCACTTTTTGTGCCTACCCCGCTGCATTCGGAAAGACAGTGTATAAACGGCCTGTAAAAGAGGTTATTGCTGAGATAGAGTCACTTAATTCGAAAGAAGTATTGTTTCCCGATGTCAATCTGATTGTGGATGGTGCGTATGCCAAAGAGCTTTTTACAGCAATGATACCATTAAAAAAAATGTGGCTAGGTCTCGTAACATCATCCGTTGGCATAGATGATGAATTGATACGGCTTTTTAGCAGAAGTGGGTGCAAGGGTCTTTTAATTGGGTTTGAATCTATAAGTCAATCATCTCAAAGTTTTATAAAGAAGGGCGTAAACAAAGTTTTAGAATACGGTGAGTTGATGAAAAAGCTGCACGATGCCGGAATTCTTGTACAGGGATGTTTCGCCTTCGGAGGCGATGATGAAGATAAGTCAGTGTTTGAAAGAACTGTTGATATGGTTATAAAAACAAAAATAGATCTTCCCAGATATTCGATACTTACTCCTTTCCCCAAAACACAGTTATACAGTCAGCTTGAAGCGCAGAACAGGATAACTGAACGTAATTGGGCAATGTATGATGTTGAACATTGTGTATTCAAGCCGTTGAAGATGACAAAAGAGGAATTGGAGAACGGAATTGAGTGGGCCTGGAGGGAGACTTACAAGTTAAACTCCATTTTCAAGAGACTTGCACCCTTTAACAACAGCCCTGCTTTGGCGTTGATGGTAAACTGGGGGTACAGGGGATATGCAAATAAATTTAAGAAGTTCACAAGAGAAGTTATGACAGATAATAGTGATATTCCGGGGGTGAAACAGTGAAAATTACCTTTATTCTTCCTGCAATAGGTAAAAAGCAGGGAGAAAAATATATAGGGACATGGAAAATGGAGCCGCTCACAATAGCAGTCCTAAAGTCTCTCACACCAAAAGATGTTGAAACTGAGTTGTTTGATGATCGTATTGAACTTATAGACTATGATACAAAAACTGACCTGGTGGCAATTACCGTTGAAACCTATACAGCAAAACGAAGCTATGCAATTGCAGCTGAGTTCAGAAAACGTGGCGTGCCGGTTGTACTGGGTGGGTATCACATAACACTTTTTCCTGACGAAGCCTTGAATGTTGCTGACGCAATTATTACAGGAAATGCTGAGAATGTATGGGGTAAAATGCTTGAAGATTTCAGGAAAAACAGGCTCCAAAAACTGTATAAGGGTGATGTCGCCTATAAGAATACTGCTCCGGATAAAAGTATTTTTGCCGGTAAAAAGTATTTGCCTATATCCCTTGTAGAGACTGGCAGGGGATGTTGTCACAGTTGTGAATTTTGTTCCATTTCAAGCTACTACGGTTGCAAATATTTCAAGCGCGAGCATGGCAGTATAATAGCCGATATACAAAACAGTAAAAACAAGTATCATTTTTTTGTAGATGATAATCTGATTGCGGACAGGCAAAATGCAAAAACCTTGTTTGAAGAAATAACTCCGTTAAAGATTAAATGGGCAGGACAGGGAACTCTCGCAATGGCAAAAGATGAGCAGTTACTCAAATTAATGAAAAAAAGCGGGTGCGAATTAATTCTTATAGGCTTTGAATCTCTAGAGGAGGAAAGCCTTAAGCAGATGAACAAAGCATGGAATAAATCGGTGGGCGAACGTGATGAACTGGTGAAAAGGATACACGATGCAGGAATAGGTATATATGCAACTTTTGTATTCGGATATGATGGAGACACAGAGAAGACCTTTGAAAATACTATTGAGTTTGCAAAAAAGCATAGCTTTTATACAGCTGCGTTTAACCATTTGCTGCCGTTTCCAGGGACTTCCCTCTATGATAGATTAAAAGAGCAAAAGCGTCTGCTTTACGATAAATGGTGGCTTGAGGAAGGCTACAATTATGGTGAGCTTGCCTTCAAACCAAAGAATAAGTCAGCTGAGGAAGTCAGTCGTTTATGCAGGAGCGCAAGAAAAGAATTTGCACGATTGCCGGTCGTTTTAAAGAGAGGATTGAGTAGCATGAAAAGGTCAAGTCCTCTTATGTGGTCTCTTTTTTGGGCAATGAACTTAAGGCTTGGAGAAGAGATAGATGAAAAGATGAATGTACCCATAGGAGGAAATCTGGATGAGTTCCCGAAATAACAGGTTCGAGTTTGGATTAGCCTCATCGGAGGATAACCGGCAGATACTTGAAATATTTGAAAGCATTGATTTTAAGGGCAATATTTCTGTTTTGTTCACCCGTCGTCCAGACCCTTGTGAATCTCTTATGAACGATGGGGAAACTGCTGTTATTCCGGTTATAAGAGAGGTCGAAAGTGGAAAAATATGTGCTGTCGGCTGTTGCATAATAAGGAAGGCATTCATAAACGGTGAGGTAAGAAATACAGGATACCTTACAGGTTTGAAGGTTTTGCCCGAATATAGAAGAAAGCTGCCTAACATCTCAGATGTATACAGCTTTTTGCATGAACAGACCAGAGATAAAGTGGATATCTATTACACTACTATTTTAAAAGACAATATAAATGCTCAAAAGCTTCTGGAAAAAAGGCGCAAAAATATGCCTCAGTATGATTATGCAGGTGAATACACTGTTTATTGTTTTACAACCGGTAAATCCGTCAATTCAAACAGTTATACCTTTAAGCAAGGCGGCGATAAAGCTCTTGAGGAATTCTACAAAAGACAGTTGTCCACATATAACTTTTCACCGGTAAACATGGATTTATATGGGTTGACACTTGAGGATTTCTATACGTTGAGTGATGTGAACGGAGAGATTATTGCAGCTTGTGCTGTCTGGAATCAGCAGAGTTACAAACAATATATCATAAAGGGTTATGGAGGAATATACAGGCATTTGAAGCATATTCCGCTCAGTTGGATTGGTTATCCGAATCTGCCGAAAGAAAATCTGCCTGCCAATTATGCAAGCATTGCACTGCTGATGGTGAAGGATAATTCAGAAGAACTTGCCCGGTACTTTGTAAAAAAAGTAGCTCAACATTCAAAAAAGTACGATTTTTTGATGCTGGGACTTTTTCAGAATCATCCGCTTAATGGTGCTTTTAAAAGAATCAGACATATTAAGTACCAAAGCAAACTATACACTGTGAATTGGAATATTAATGCTATAAAGCCGGATCAAAGGCCTGTCAACCTTGAAGTTGGACTATTGTAATCATGAACAGAATGATTTCAGCAATATAAGGCATATTCCTAAAACACAAAGATAAATTGAGGAAACCGGAAACGAGGGGACAGCAAAAAGCATGATAATAGCTGTTGCTATGCATATCCCTCCAGGAATTGTAAGTTTATTACGGTTTATAAAATCCTTAAAAGGAGAAACAGTACTGTAAGTTTCTGTGGGTAGGTGATCAATATAGGGGGTGGAATTTGTCTTAGTAATAGTAGGAATATAGCCAGCCAGGTTGTAAGCATAAATTTCCAACCAGATATCATCATTTTCATCAAGAGTGGACAGAAAATTCCTGTCAAAAAAAGATCTTAGGAGTCCTTCTTCACAAAGGCAATTTGTGTCCTCCCCATTAAAAATGAGTTGTAGTTCTTCGTCGGTTATTGTGGAATTACAGCTTGTGTCTAAACCTGTGTTATTCCTGTATGCTACGAGACTGTTTACGCTTATGGGTGTATTTTTCTTTAACCGTGCAGGTTTGTATATGCCTTCCCGGGTAGTAGATATGTACATGATAGTACTTTCGGCTAATGTAGTTTTATATGGTATGAATCTATTGGGACAAACACACGAGTTATCTGCAATATAGCAGCAGAAGCCATGTTTGTCATAAATTTTAATCCATATCTGGCCTTTATTGAATACTTTTGATATCAGATATATTTTATCAAACCTGTTTAAACATATTGCTATGTCCGAATTTGAATCGGGTTCCTCATAACAGGACAGGGAGTTTTGGATAACATAATAGTAATTGCGCAGATCCACAAAGTGTGTTTTGCTGCTGATAAAGCCAATAAAAAAATTGTTTTCAAGGACTTCTATCCATTGCTCATCATTTTCCCAGGATGAATATCCAAGTTCGACTATTCCACCATCCCTGATTTTTCTAACGGTGTTATTGGAACATCCTTTTCCGCTGTAAACATAAGCCCCACCAATGACCATTTTTTTCATTATGCACAATACCCCGCAACGATTTCTATTATTCCTGTATTTTACCATGGAATTTTAAGGGTGTATATATACAATTCTCCGAAAAAGTTTGTTTTATAAACTTTTTCAAAGATATTGTTCCACTGTTTGCCGCAGTGGAACCTACCACTTTGATTTTAGCTTTAGTATGTGTTTTGTAATTTTTGATAGTATATTCTGAACGTCTTTACTATGATGTAGGCTGTTGCCCACTAATATATAAACCAAACAGATGCTTGAAATCAGGTAGCGTGACCGAATCAAGCAGATATGCAGAAACATCTGATCCTTCTTTTCTGTGAGCATTCAGGGTACGAATTATATTGCCTGCATTTGTTATACCAATTCCGTGACCATAGTAATAACCATTTCCCAAATCGATTGCATTTTCACCCTGCCACTCGGGCGTTAGAGGATCAACGTCGGGGTTCTTAAAGTATCTGCAGTCTCCTGGGAAATAATCGTTCGGGTTTCTATAACTGGCTATAGTGAGGTTTCCATGGAGGTTTTGCCAGTCCATCAGGTAAATTTCGGTGAAAAAGCGGTTAAAAAGACTATTGCCAAAAGTGTCCAGAGCAGCTTTATAGTAAAGGATGACAATAGCTGTGGCACATTCAGTTCCATAAATTTGTCCATTGCCATAAATGTCATTAATGGCTTCATCAGGTTCCACATTTGCTCTTAGCAGAAATCCGCCTTCTCCGGTTTTTTCCCAGAAATGCTCATTGCATATGGATTCATTGAACGTTCTAAAACGGAGTCGGCTTCTATACAACATTTTGGAAGCGTTTATAATATTTTTTCTCATATCAAGTATAAATAAAAATTCTTCATTGGATGAGTATCTGTAAGTGGTAGTGCTGGTATGCATGGTGTTCAGGATATTAATCTTTATTTCATCATTATTAAAATCTGCTGTGAAAGTTTGGGGGTCTACAATTTTATCTGATATTATCAGCATGGCGTACCTCCTAATCTGGCACCAGCTATTTTTAATTGTTCACTTATAGGATAGTGAATCCAGTTATACCATACATAGGTGTTCCTACTATGCAAAATAAATGAGTAATTAGCCAGTAGTAGTTGACTTTTTTCATCTATACTATTAAATTGATTAATAGCCTTCAGTTCTTCCGGGGTTAAGTTGTTTTCTATTCTGCTATTATCAATAGACACCTTTTTGTATAAGTATTTAGCAGGTAAGGAAACCTCAAAAGGTGAGGGATCGGGCTTTTGTTGGAAACTCTCGCCGGTGTAATACAAAAATGGATAGTTATCCCTGAACCAATAGAGAATATTTAAGTACTGCATATTTTCCGGCGAGTTGTTGTTATTTATACCCGGTATAAATCGCAACAGTTTTTTTGATATCTCAATATCTATTGTGTCGGGTGAATTCAAACCCTCTGCCAGCATCATTATGCAATTTGGATCACGTGATTCAAAAAAAGCCCAGATCATGTCGTGATCAAACAGTCCTTTTCTATTGCGGTCATATATAATTTCCTTGATTACAGGTAGTATTGAGTTGTCTTTATATTCTTTTACAAGTATTAATGCGCATGAATCGAGAATTTCATCATAATGGCTTTTTAATCCACTTTCGTCCTTGCCTGTTACAAGCATCCATTTAAGTATTGATGGTGTATCGGAACCAATAATGCGTGAAACATTGCTAAAACGCCAAAAGTTTTTAGAAGTTATTGCATCGGCAAGCATCAGTGCATTTTTATTCCGTTTATTTAAATATCTGCTTATAGGAGTTCTGTTAATTTGGGATTTAAGCAAAAATAGCGATGGGAAGCTAAGAAGGTCTTCGTTAATTAATCTGATAGCTTTCTTGGCATCGCTTCTAACCAATTTTAGAAAATATTCTGATAATTCATGATTTCCCCTGCTGGTTCGTACTTCGTCAAAAGTACTCAGGGAGTTTTGGTTAAAATTGGACATGTTTAACCTCCTAGCAGTCAGTATTTGTTATTACTATTTATATGCCTGTTGTTTCTGAATTGGAACAAAAGTTTTAGTTTTATTTGTTCTGTAATGCTAAATTTATTTTCTTCAACAAAGCCTGGAATTCTAAAAGTGAACAAATACTATGTGAATATAAGTGATCAAATTTTGTTAATAAGTAAAAGCAATATTAAGTAATAAAGACAAAAAGTGACTAATATGAAGTTCTAATGAGGTAATTTTTTTTTTTTTTTCAATATTTGGAGATTTTGTTAGCTGATTTGTAATGATAGAATAAATTTGGGAAATATTTGTTGCGCAACTATTTATTCCACAAAATTTATTTGCAATAATAACAACATTCTATTATACAAAGGAGAGATAAATTTGATTTCAAGTAAAAGACCAATTTTTAAGAGAATAGTAATTCTTGCTTATATATTAATTTTGTATACGGTGAGTTGTCCAAATTACATATTTGCCGCAGATAGTTTTGAACCCAACAATACATTTGGTACTGCAACAACATTGCCTCTAGATTTGAATACTACATCTGTAGCATCTTATATATCAACAAGTTCTGATGTTGATTATTTTAAGGTAAATATTACACATACAGGGCTATATTCAGCTACATTGACAAACAATAACACAAATAATTATGGGTATGGTGACTTGCCTGCAGACTATGATTTGTATATTATGAATAGTTCCGGTAATACAATTGCGTCTTCAACAAATTCTGCATTCCAGACTGAAAGGGTATATTTTAATTTTTCAAGTACAGGATATTATTATTTTAAGATAATGGGATATAATGGTTCATATAATAGCAGCCAGCAATATAAATTGTTAGTAGCGCATGGAGATGCGGCAATGCTGAATGAAGCAGAGAAATTTAGAGATTTTAATACAACTGAGTTTTATGATCGTCAAGGTACCGGAGGAACAAAGATTTCAAAAGGGGTAGCTTATGGTTATGGCTCAAAGGATAGCTTGCAACATTATGCAAGTGATATTTTAAGTGCAAAGAATAATGCTTCAACACCTTTTGATAACTGGAACGATTATGGTTGGCCGAAACCTGGAAGATTTGATGGTGAATCAAGTGGAACAAGTTGGTGTGGTATAGATTGTTCAGGTTTTACTCAAAGGTGTGCACAAGCCGCTGGAACAAGATATTATATAGCCCGCGTGAAGCCCTTAGATCAATATGATGGGTTGAGCGGAAACCAGGTACCAGCAAGTGGTTTTGGCACTTACTCAAATATAATAACCGATTATTCTACTCTTGAAGTTGGAGATATTGCATATTGGTCGACGCATATAGTTATGTTCGCCAAAATAGATACTACGAATAGGTTTGCTTGTAAGATTATTGAGGCAGCTGGGGATTTATTAGTTAATGGTGGAAGGTATGTAAAAGAAAGTACTTTTTCAAGATATCAGGGTACAACACTTACAATAGCTAGACTAAAGCAGTAAAAATTGAGAGGAGAGTCAATATGAAAAAGAAAATAATTCTAACAGGCTGTGTTATTTTGGTTACGGCACTTGCATCTACGGCAGTTTTTACTGCAAAGAACAAGACAATAATCTTCAATGAATCGTCAAAGCAAGAGGTAGATCTTGAGGTTGCCAAGACTAAGAAGCCGCATAAACTAAATACAAAACAGTTGACCAAGGATCTTTCAAAGAACTCCCTTGAAAAGGAAGTCGTTTTGGATGTGGCATGGGGCGATAAAGATGAGCAGTTTATACTCTCAAAATATCAGGAATCACCTAATTTAGATGTCAGATGGGGGACACCATCAAGTTTTGCAGTACACAAAAACGGAGATATTTATGTTGCAGACTCAATTAACCACAAGATTAAGGTTTTTAGTAAAAACAAATTGAAGGAAGTAATACCTTTTGAAGAAAGTATAAACCAATCATATTTTGTTATGAATGATATATCAGTTGATGATGAAGGCAATATTTATGGAGTTGTTACCAATGCAAATGAGGTTGTAAAAATCGGAAAGTCAAAGAAAGTTGAGAAAGCCTTTGAAAATGTTTCTTTTGAAAGACCGCTTTCAATTAAGTATCTTAGCAGTGGAAATTTAATGGTTGAGGACAATATTGACAGTCAAAATGCCACAAGAGTCAGAAAGTTTAATAAGAGTGGAGTTGCATATTTTGATACAAGTCTAGCTAATTACATTAATATGGGACTATATCAATATGAAGACGTAAACGGAAATATTGTGGATATTTCTGATATTGGGCATAAAAATTTTCAGGTAACAATTAAGGATAAAAATACGAAATCAGTACAGGGTATTGTAAATGTTGATTCTGTTGAGGAATCTCCTGAAATGTACAGAGGGATTAGTCTTCTGGGTGTAGATAAGAAGGGGATGGTATATTTTTACTTGATAGAAGAGCCAAATAGCCCTTCAGAAGAAATTCCTATTTGGAAACATCAAAAAATGTATGTAATGAGAGTTGACCCTAAAACAGACAAATCCGAGACAATGCAAATGGAAAACCGTGACGGAAGTTTGGGTATAGCAACAGGTTATTCTTATGGATTAGATATAAAATTAGGTAGTGACGGTTCGATTTATCAACTTCAAATGAATTCGGAAAGTTATAAGATATATAAATATAAATTTGATTAAGGTGTAATTACAATTTATATGTAATATAAAACGCGAGCTGAGGCAGTATGTTGGGAATTGACAATATACTGCCTTTTTTGTATGCAAAAGAGTAAATTAGGAAACTGAAATAGAGACCGATTGTCAATTTTACACAATTTATGTTTTTGATGCTAACATGACTTTAGTCATATGGGTAAATGTATGATATGACCTTAGTTATCTATACTATTACAAGTTAAGCGGGTATAATTAAATTAAAGTTTGGTAGTCAGGGAGATTATGCAGTTATGTGGGGATTTATCAGGGCATATGTAAAATCAATGCGGCTTTATTACGCATTCATCACAGGAATTTCAGGTTGGCTTGGAATTGTGTTTTATTAGTATTTGGCTGTTGGTAATAAAACAATAATGGAAGTTCCGTCGTATTCAAAGAAGTTTATCATTTTAACATTGCTTTTCCTTAGTTGGGGTATAAATCAGATAATAAATGATTTTCTTGGTCTCAAAGAAGACCGGATTAATGCACCTGAAAGACCAATGGTAACAGGAGAACTGAATGCTAAGAGAGCCGTAATGGTATCCGGTGTACTATTGTTGGCTTCATTGGCGGTTATTTGTATATACCTGGAGCCTGTTGCAATTATTCCTGCAGTAGCAGGTGTGATTCTGAATATACTCTATGAATACGCTAAAGGTTATGGTATCTTTGGAAATATCGTTTTCGGAATAATGATAGCAATGTCTACTGCTGTAGGCTTTTTCGCATCAGGGTCTTTAGAAGCTCCATATATCACTAGGGATTTTTGTGCAATATTCGTTTTAGTGGCTGTTTTGAATGGCTTGATGACGTTTTACACCTACTTTAAAGACTATGTGGGAGATAAGGCAGTAGGGAAAAAAACTCTAGTTGTAAAATATGGGTTAAATACGTCGAAAAAAATTGCGTTACTTTCAGCATTTATACCTGCATTATCATTATTAGTAATATCCTTAACCGGACTTATAAAAATAGAAATGAATGATACATTCGTCTTTTTAGCATTAATTACGTTTTTTCTCCAGCTATGGACAGGATATTTATATTACAGGTATCCACAGGGCGATAAAACCTATTACTCTTTAACAGTGAATTTTCGTGCATGTGCCTGCGGTCAGGCCGCACTTATAGCTTTTTTTGATGCTGGTTTGGCTCAGAAGCTTTTTATATTGACTTACATTTTTATAGGATTTCTTTTTGATTTACATGCCAATAGTAGAACATAAGCGAAAAAACAACCTTTTTTGAAAAAAGTATAGAGGTGATCAGTGGATGAAAGCTTTTGAGGAAGCCAGGATAGGGAGCGTAGTGCTAAAAAACAGAATTATCAGATCTGCAACCTTTGAAGGAATGTGTGATGAGAATGGGAACCCTGAACCTGCCTATTACGAAATGTATTCAAAGCTTGCAAAAAGTATGGTTGGGGGGATAATTACAGGATTTTCTTATATATCCCATGATGGAAAAGCCATGCATCCGGGTCAGGCCGGGATGGAGAGCAAGGATAAAATTCTTAAATATAAAGAGATTACTGATGAAGTACATGAAAATGGCTCAAGTATATTTATGCAGTTGGCGCATACCGGACGTCAGACAATGTCGGAGAAAACAAAGTATAAAGTAGTAGGAATATCCGGCAAAAAATCGTTTTACTTTGGTGAGACCCCTGAGGTGTTCACTACAGAACAGTTATTGGAGCTTGTTGATAAATTTGTTCAAGCTTCACACTTTGCCAAAGAGGCGGGGTTTGACGGAGTACAGCTCCATGCGGCTCATGGCTACCTGATACACCAACTTGTTTTACCTGTTATAAATACAAGAAAAGACATGTTTGGGATTGACAGAAATACCGGTATCGGTACAAAATTCCTTGAACTTGTGATTGATGGTATACGCAAAAAGTGTGGAACGGACTTTGCCATAATGGTTAAGATAAGCGGAAGTGACGATTATATAAGAAAATTCAAAACAAATCAGTTTATAAACCTCATACGTTTTTTGGACAGAAGTAATGTGGATGCAATAGAAATAAGCTATGGGACTATGGACTATGCACTAAATATTTTCAGGGGAGAGATTCCTGTCGATACGATACTTCATGTAAATCCGGTGTACAAAGTGGACAACAGCTTTAAAAAAAAGCTGTGGAAAAGCTTTGTATATCCTGTTTTAAAGTGTAAAATCAAAGCTTTTACACCTATGTACAACTTAGAGTATGCCAGACTTGCAAAACAAAACACTAGTATTCCGGTTATTTGTGTAGGTGGAATCAGAACAGGCGAGGAAATAAGTTATCTTATTGAGGGGGAAGAAATTGATTTTGTGAGCATGTGCAGACCTTTTGTGTGTGAACATGATTTTGCGCAGAAAGTTCATGATAATATAAAGTACATCTCGAAATGTATGAATTGTAATGTATGCTCGGTAATGTGCGATTCAAATCAAGCAACGCATTGCTATAAAATCAATGGATGATAAGTTGCGATAGTACATTGATTTAGCAGCAAGGAGGCCATATATTCTGTACAAAAATTAAGTTGCTAGTTACTAATTTGATTACAGCTTTTGCCATGATATTACGATATATATTTAGGAAAGAACGAATGGAAAGTTATAGGGGGAACTTGAAGATGGATTTTGAAAAAAGAATAATTGAAACGGTAAAAAACAATCTCGAGAAAAAATGTGAGGTAAACATGGAAAGTCTGCTTGTGGAAGACCTTGGAGTGGACTCCTTTAATAAAGTAATGATAATTGCAGCGATAGAAGATGAGTTTTCAATTGAAATTGACGAGGTGGATTTTGCCGGAATCCAAAAAGTAAGAGATATTGTGGATAAATTGAAGTTGAAATATCCGCAGATAGCAGGTGAATAATATGTATTCAAAGGATTTTAATAGTAGGTTAAAGGTAGACAAAAGCATTGTACATAATACAGGATTTAACCCTTACTACAGCCGGATTCAGTCAGGATTGACAGACCCAATTGTTATTGAAGATAAAGAGTTTATCAATTTGGCCTCAAACAATTACTTAGGACTGGCTGCTGATGAAAGGGTAAAAAAGGGAGCAATTGAGGCAATCGAGAAATATGGTGTATCGCTTTGCGGCACCCCTGTTGCTACAGGATATATGGAACTGTATTATAAGCTGGAAGAAAAACTGTCGGATTTTTTGGGTTTGGAAGCTACTATTATTTTGCCATCATGTTATCAGGCAAATAATGGTCTATTTTGTGCAATAGCAGGTAAAGAAGATATTATTCTTGTCGACCACTATGCCCATTCATCACTGATACAGGGAATAAAAGCGGCAGGCTGTAAGGTAAGGCCGTTTCTGCATAATAATATTGAACACCTTGAGCATATACTGACCCGATGTGCACAATACAGACAGATTTTTATTGTCACCGAATCGGTGTTTTCCACCGAGGGCAGTATTGCACCTTTAAAAGAGATAACAACACTTGCAGCTAAGTATAATGCTATCCCTGTTATTGATGATTCCCATGGTATTGGTGTCATTGGAAAAACAGGGCGAGGAATTTTGGAAGAGTGTGGGATAAAGGATTTTGACGGTATCTATACTGCCTCCTTGGGAAAGGCACTGGCAAACACTGGCGGTGTAATCGGAGGCAAAAAAAGAATAATTGAATACTTAAAATATTACTGTGCCCACCTTGTATACTCAACCGCACTTCCTCCACCGGTGCTTGGAGGTATTTACAAGGTGCTTGAAATTATTCAAGAAGAGTTTGGAGAGAGAAATTCTAGGATCTTAAAGTATAAAGAATTAATAAGCAATGCTCTTAAAAAGTCGGGGGTTGAACTGACTGATAGTAGAGCGCCGATAATTTCAATTATTACCGGGGAAGCTGAAAATACCATACTTCTCGCAAAAAAATTCTTTGATTGCCAAGTGCTGACAACTCCGTTTATTGAACCGTCGGTACCTGTGAATGAAGGAAGAGTTAGGCTTATTGCCGGAGCAAATCTTAAAGAAGAGAGTGTTGATAAAGTGGTCAAAATAATACATGGGCTGGGAAGTATAAAATGAGATATTTTTTTATATTAAATCCCGGATCAAAATCGGGAAAGAGCCGGAAAAGGTTTGAAACTATTATTGATTTGTTTGATGAGGCAAGAATCGATTATTGCTATGAGGTGACGAAATCCCTTGAGGATGCAACGAAATTGTCTATATATGCTAATAATGAAGGCTATGACGTTATTGTTGCAGTAGGTGGGGATGGTACTATCAATAGAGTTCTGAACGGTTTTTTCGATGGGGATGGAAACAGGATATCAAAGGCTAAGATGGGGGTAGTCTATACAGGTACCAGCCCTGACTTTTGTAAAAGTTACGGAATTCCTGTTGATATGGAAGAAGCAGTAAAACTGGTACTGGAAGATAAAAGCAGTAAAATCCGGATTGGAAGAATTGTTTTGTCTAATTCGTACTCAAAGCAGTATGACAACAAAATTGTAGATGGCAGTGGAGATTTTTGTACTAGATACTTTGCCTGTTGTGTAAATATCGGACTGGGTGCAGCCCTTGCCCGAAGGGCAAACAGTGGTATACGTGGTATTGTTGGTGATTATGCTGGTACATTTTTTGCACTGATAAGAACGCTTTTTACATATAGGCCGGTTGAATTCACCCTTGTCAGCGATGGAAACAGGCAGAGGGAAAGCCGGGTATATAACATTTCCATCGGCAGGACGTTTTATATAGCATCGGGAATCAAAGTTGCAAACAGTCTTACCCATAATGACAACGGGTTTTATAATATGACGGTAAAAAATATGAACATTGGAAACTGGCTTAAAACTATAAATAGAGTATATTCCGGTAAGAAGATCTGTAATGACGAAACATTATCACTAGAGTATGGCAATGTTATTGAGGTGCTTGGAAACAATGAATGCCCTGAAATTGAATTTGACGGAGATCCGGGCGGGTTTTTGCCCTGTAGGATAGATATGGCAGCCCACTGTCTGGATTTGATTTGTGAGAGTGAAAAAGGTAGTTTTAAATAATGTGAGGTAATTATGCATAAAGAAAAAGATACTATCAGATTAATAGATTCAATGATGCCAAAATCTCCGTATAAGCTGAACAGATTATTTGAGTGTGATTCCGAAGCGGTTGAGTTTAATGGAAACCGATTACTTTTCAATGTGGATGAATTTTCAAAGGAAGATCTGTTGAGAGAGCATGACCCGTACAGTCTGGGATGGAATGCAGCTGTCGGAAGTGTTGCAGATATACTGGCAGCTGGAGGGAAGCCTGTTTTTTACCTCCACAGTATGGTTGTAGGCAATGACTGGGATAAAGATTATATAAGGTTGTTTTCAAAGGGTGTAGCCGATGTTCTTGACAAAGCCGGAATTGGTTTTTTGGGCGGTGACTTCGGTAAAAGTGAAAACTGGAGGTATACCGTTACAGTTGTAGGAGTTTCCGGAGGTAGAACGCTTTTTAGATGCGGGGCAAGTGAAGGGGATTCCATATATCTGACCGGTGAAATCGGGGCTGGCAATCTTGAGGCTTTTTTGAAGCTATATGAAGATAAAAAAATTATCGGAACTGTTGCAAAAAAGTTTAAAAACCGCTTCAAGACGAGATTTGAAGAGGCAGAACTTATAGGACAATATGCGACAGCATGTATAGACACGAGTGATGGTGTTTTTAATGCCGTAAACACTCTATCTGAAATGAGTGGAACGGGTTTTGAACTTCAGGATCTAAATTATATCAGATTTGGAAAGAGCGCAGCGAAATTATTCGCATTGCCCCAAACACTATTATTCCTTGGAGAATGTGGGGAGTATGAGTTGTTGTTTACTGTGGGAAAACAAGGGGAAGATGATTTCGTAAGGGAAGGACTGGATAGAGGGCTGAAGTTTAAGAAGATAGGAAAGGTGACCGATGCTTCTTCAAAAGTTCTGTATGAGGGCTCACGTAAGTATGACTTCAGAAAGCTTGATATAAGTGCCCGGGATTTTATAGATATGAAACAATATATAAAAGAGCTGGTCAAATTTCTGAAAGCATAGTAGTTTGTAAATTCCTATGCTGGTGATTGGAAGAGGATTCCCCCATAGCGAACTTTTGAAGAGTCAAAATCGAGGTGTGTGAATTATGGAAAGAAGAGTAGTGATAACAGGAATTGGACCTGTAACATCTATAGGTGTGGGTAAAGAGGAATTCTTTGAGAGTATTATGGGATTAAAATCCGAAATCCGCAGAATACCTGAGGAGTACGAGAAGAAGTATGCATTTAAGTCTGTTTTCTATGTGCCTGCTCCTGAGATTTCATTAAAACCGTTTGGACTTCCGACATCAATTGAAAATGCCATGGAGAGAGCTGCAAAGTTTTGCGTGATTGGAGCCAGGCTGGCTATAGAGGATGCGGGGCTAAATATCATCGACAGTAACAGGTATTTTGCTGTTGAAGGAGTGGAAATCTGTGATGTTGTTATAGGCATAGGCATGAGCAGCATTCAGACAGCTCTAATGTCCTACGTTTCCCATGTGTTTGAAGGGGACAGGGAAACTATGGAGAAATTCGGCTTAAGTGCAAGATTCAACAGGATGGTTATCCCTATGTTGATGCCTGATTCCGCATCGTCATGGATATCAATACTCTATGGCCTTAAAGGTGCAAATTATACTATGAATGCATCCTGCGCCTCAGGTACCTGTGCAATTGGTGAAGCATATATGCATATTAAGAATGGCCTTTGCAACACTGCTGTAACAGGAGGTGTTGAATGTCTTGCCGAAAAGTTCGGGGCAGTCATGCGTGGTTTTGACATGCTATCCACTCTCACTAAATCCGAAGATGGTAATCCAATGCCTTTTTCAAACAGGAGGAGCGGCTTCTTATTCAATGAAGGAGCAGGGTGCATACTGATTCTTGAAGAACTTGAGAGTGCATTAAAAAGAGGAGCACATATATATGCAGAAATATCAGGTTACGAGTGTAACAGTGATGCTGTTAATATTGTACAGATGGATGATACGGGAGAACAAATAAAAAAATTGCTTGTAAAAATTAAGGGGAGTACAACTATCGATTATATAAATGCACACGGTACTGGAACAGTTTTAAATGATGAAATTGAGGCTAGAGTTATAAGAGGTATTTTCGGAGATAAATCCAACCAGCCGCATATAAATTCGAGTAAAGGCATATTAGGTCACTCAATTGGAGCAAGTGGAGCCCTTGAGGCGGCAATTACTGCAATGTCTATAAAGAATGAACGGGTGCACGGAAGCAGGATTGACGATCCTATGGAGAACCTGAACATAGTAATGGAGTCTATGCCTGCAAAAGTAGACTATGCTCTTTCGACCTCCTATGGATTCGGGGGACATAATGCTGCAATACTATTTAAAAGGTATGGAGAATAAAATGGATAAGGTGTTGATAACGGGAGCGACAGGATTTATAGGCAGTCATGTGGCAGAAATTTTTTGTCAGAATGGGATTGAAACAGGGTGCCTTGTAAGGCTTGGAAGCAGCATTGAGAATTTAAACGGTCTTCCGGTAACAATTGAATATGGAGATATCGAAGACGTAGATGGGATGATAAATATTTTAAGGGACTATAACTTTGTTATTCACATTGCAGCATATGCCAGCGACTGGGGAGGTTACGGAAAGTTTTACAGAGTTAATGTATATGGAACCCTGAATGTATTGACGGCGTGTTACAAAAGCGGAATAGATAATGTCATAATCACATCGTCCTGCTCGGTATATGGTGAGGAAAATTGCAATCAAATCAAGGATGAAAACTCGCCGTTTAATTCACATTATCCTTACTTTTTAGATAAGTTGTTTCCGTGTGCCATGAACTATTACAGGGACTCAAAGGCACTTGCCAAGGTGAAAGCTATGGAGTACGCAAAAAGGATGAAGCTTAATCTGACCATAATTGAACCGGTATGGGTATTTGGAGAGAGGGAGTTTAACACGGGCTTTTATGAATACCTTAAGAGTGCACAAAGCAAAATTCCGTTTTTACCTGGCAGCAGGGTTAACAAATTTCATGTCATATATGCTAAAGACTTGGCGAGAGCATACTTTAAAGCTTTTGAGAAAAGACTTGACGGAATAAATTCTTTTATAATTGGAAACAAACAGGCTCCGTCGATGGATTATTTTTATTCTGAGCTGTGCAGCAAGGCAGGCATTAAAAAGCCGCAGCGGATACCTAAAGCTCCTTTATATCCGTTCGCTTTTATACTGGAATTGATATATACGGTTTTGCGTATCAAGAACCCTCCACTGCTCACACGTGGAAGGCTCAATATGTTTTATGACAACATTGAATACTCTACAGTCAAGGCTAAAGAGCTGCTGGGTTTTGAAGCCGAATACACCCTTGAGGATGGAATTGAAAGAACTGTGAATTGGTACAGAAAGCATAAGCTGATAGATATATGAAAGAGGTGTTTTTATGACGACAATAAAAAATGTTATGGGGATTGATAAAAGTTTTTTTAATTTTAAAGTCAAGATAAGAGCGTTTTTTTACTTTCTGCCTGAACTGTTAAGGGGCAAAATAAATTTAAGGCACTTTATTGCTTTTTTAAAAAGGTTGCTGTACTTTTTGGGGAAAATGCAGCACAACAAATTTGTGAAGATAGGCAAGAATACACGTGTTGATTTATATTGCCCCGGTTTTCCGTCAAAGGCTTTCTTTACGGCATGCAGAAAGTTTTCTGCATTTGAAGGCAAACTTCCGTGTACAACGGTTCTTATATCCATCACATCTGCGTGCAAATATCACTGTATGCACTGCTATCAAAAGCACGATAAAGGCAGGGATACAGAGATTGAAAATCTTGTTGGCTGTGTTAAAAAGCTGCAGGAAATGGGGATCGCTTTTTTCAATATTGAAGGGGGAGAACCCTTCCTTGTCTACGATAGATTGCTCAAAGTGTGCCAGGCTATAGATGACAGGTCGGAGATATGGGTGAACTCTACAGGGTATGGTATAACATTGGATAGATTATCAGAACTAAAAAGACATAATGTAACAGCCATTATGTTTTCACTTCACACTCCGGTACCTGAAGAGTTGAATAAATTCATGGGTGATGATAAAGCGTGGGATACTATGAAAGCTGCTGTTGAACTGTGCCATAAAGCGGGTATATCTGTAGCATTCAATTCCTGCCTTCAAGTATCGGACTTCTATAATGGCAAATTTGAAAGAATAATGGAAATTGTAAAAGAATTTAATGCTTCCATAATTCAGATAATAAAACCCAAACCTTCAGGAGGCCTGCTTGAAATAGGTATAGATCCCTTCACTCCGGAGGATGTATGTCATATCAGATCTTTGGTTGACAGGTATAATCTTGAAAAACAATACAAGGATTATCCATCAATATCGGCTCAGATAGTAGAAGAAGATAAATCCCAATTTGGATGTACGGCAGGAGGAACAGACCGGTTTTACATCAATGCCAAAGGAGATGTTCAACCTTGCGAGTTTTTGAACATTTCTTTCGGGAATATAGGTGAGGAGAGCTTTGAAGGGATTTATAACAGAATGAGGGATTGCTTCAAAGTTCCGGGTGAATGCTGGCTTTGTGAAAAATACTCAAGTCAAGTGCTAGAGCTTTATAAGAAGTATAATTTGAAGTCATTGCCTTTAAGCCCCGAGATATCAAGGGAGGTTTATGAAGACTGGGACAGAGGTAATAAAACTGAGCTCTATGAGAAGATTGAGCGGATTTTATAATAACGATGTAAAGAACATTCCAGTACATATATTATTACTCCCGCAGTCGAATGGCAGTTGGGAAAATGATGCCTACCTCACGGCGTTATCAATTTGGAGTTGGCATGGTTATTTGACTTCAGGAAAATCAAGGAAAACGCTGAAGGAAACTTGATAACAAAAATTTCTAGTCGATTTCAATTCTCTCTTTGGGTTGATTTTGTTTTCTATGTACAATAAAATATACATATACCAATGTTGCAAGTTCTTAAATTAACCTAAATGTTATTTGGAGGTCTATCTTGAAGAAAAAATCAGAAAATGCTGTAAAGCTGTTTAAAGAAGGTTATAATTGTTCCCAATCTGTTATCGGCGCATTTTGTGACGAGTTGGGCATGGACTTTGAAACAGCAATGAAAATTTCGTCTTCCTTCGGTGGAGGAATGGGAAGGCTTAGAGAGGTATGTGGTGCTGTCACCGGTATGTTTATGGTTGCCGGACTAAAACGTGGATGTAGTGACCCTAACGACAAAGTGTCAAAACAAAAGCATTATGAGTTGATTCAAATGCTTTCACAGAGATTTAAGGAGACAAATGGTTCAATTATATGCAGAGAGCTTTTAGGCCTTGATATAAAACATGATAGTCCTGCGCCAGCTGAAAGAACCGAAGACTATTATAAAAAGCGACCTTGTGTTGAGTTGGTTAGAAGTGCAGCTGAAATAACTGAAGAAACTTTAATTTAAACCACAAAGGGATAACGGTTCGCTTTGTGGTTTTTAATTTGGTTTGTTAGTGATTATTTTGAAAATCACATTTTGTATGATAAAATAGTGCATGTCAAAAATTAATTTGTATGAGGAGGTATCAATGAAAAATTTTAAGAGAAAGGGCATCTTTATTGCTCTATTTATCATTGTATGTATGAGTTCAGTGTTGTATTGTGAGGCAAGTGCATTAACGGAGCAGATATTTGTGACAGTAAAAGTAAACGATAAGTGCATAAAGATGGATTCAGAGCCATTCATAAGAGATGGCAGAACCTATGTTCCGGTACGTTTTATCGCAGAAGCTTTAGGAGCCGAGGTTGATTGGTATCCTGAAGAAAAGAAGGTTTTAATTAAAGAAAATACAGAGGAAAAGGAAGTAAAAGTCGATTCTAACGAAACCGTTGCCGATTCGGTTTATGCCGATGAAAATGAAGCTATTAAACTGTTAATCGGAAGCAAGGAATTAGTTGTCTGTGGTGAGAAGAAGCAAATGGACGCGGCTGCCGAAATAATAAATGGCCGTACAATGGTACCGGTAAGGTTTGTTTCTGAAAATCTTGGATGCGATGTAAAATGGGACGAACTAACCTATTCCGTATTGATAAATAAAGAAGGCATTACAGTTCCGCAGCAATATATTGAAAACAGATCCTATACAGATGAAGATTTAATGTGGCTTGCACGTATAGTACATGTAGAGGTAAAGGGTTTGTCCATAAATGCAAAGGTTGCAGTAGCTAATGTTGTGTTAAACAGGGTTAAGAGCCCTAAATTCCCCAATACCGTATATGATGTAATCTTTGCCAGCGGTCAGTTCCCACCTGTAAAGAAAGCTGGTTTTAAGGAACTGGTACCTAATCGGGATTGCATTATAGCTGCAAAGATGGCTTTAGAGGGTATAAATAATGTAGAAAACTGCTTGTATTTCAATAATGTTAAATTTAAAAGCAAGAATGTTACTCTTTATAAGAGAATAGACGGAGAATATTTTTACTATTAGTCATAGGATTATAACAAAAATTGCCTGAGCCTATAAAGCCCAGGCAGTTTTTTTTAATTTGATGGGTAATAACGCATGTTTAAAAAACTTTGTGAAAATATTTTGAGGGGGTATTACATTACTGGTCATTGGTGTATAATATAAATGCAAATGGTTTGCATTTGCATAAAAATATATGGGGGTACATTATGAAGTTAATCAGATTTTTACCGATAATAATAGTAATAATGTTGCTGTTTTGTGCATGCAGCAATATTCGAGTGCAAGATACAAGTAATACTGCGGGAGCCGGAAAGGTAAAAATAGTAACCTCGTTTTATCCTATGTATATATTTACGATAAATATTGCTAAGAACATTGAAGGGGTAAATGTGGTGAATATGGCAGAGCCTAAGTCAGGTTGTCTTCATGATTATCAGATGACGCCGGCAGATATGAAGCTTATTGAAGATGCCGATATTATGGTGATTAACGGAGCAGGTATGGAAAGCTTTTTGGATAAGATTACAAAGGAGCTACCTGACCTTAAAATTGTAGAAGCCAGCAAAGATCTTGAACTATTGGAGGAAGAAGAACACCCTCATGAAGCCGAAGGCGAAGATGTGGATCATACTAATCATGAACACAGTGTCAATGCACATATATGGGTAAGCATATCCGGAGCAATAGATGAAGTGAGGAATATAGGCGAACAACTGGCGAATGCGGATCCTGATAATGCTGAAAAATATAGATCAAATACATCGGAGTACGTTCAAAAGCTGGAGAATCAAAAAGAAAAAATGATTAAAGCTTTAGAGGGAATTGAGAACAAAAATATCGTTACGTTTCATGAAGCTTTCCCATACTTTGCAGAAGAGTTTGGGCTTAACATAGTGGCGACAATACAAAGCGAAGAGGGAAGCGAACCGAGTGCAGGAGAACTGGCTGATACAATCAGGAAGATAAAGGAATCAAATGTAAAGGCGCTGTTTACGGAGCCACAGAATTCATCCAACGCTGTAGAAATTGTCTCGAGGGAAACAGGATTAGACGTATATGTGTTGGATCCAGTTGTTTCAGGGGATGAAGATGATTTGGATGCGTATAAAAATGCTATGGATGAAAATTTAAGAGTATTGGTAGAGGCGCTAAAATGAAAAAAACAAAGCATAGTGTATGTTGTCAGAATGGTTGTTGTGGTTTGTGTTGTACAAAAATTGAAAACTTCGGGGTGACCTTCGGAAAAACCCAGGTCTTGAAGGAGGTCAATCTCCATATACACTGTGGAGAACTTACCGCGCTGATTGGTCCTAATGGTGCCGGTAAAAGCACTCTTTTGAAGGCAATACTTGGAGAAGTGAAGCATACCGGTGAATTGAAGTTCATGGACTCAAAAGGGGAGAAGAATGACAAGCCGGTGGTGGGCTATGTTCCGCAACATTTGAGTTTTGATACGGGATCACCTGTAAGTGTATTTGATTTGTTTATGTCAAGTCTTGTCAAAGCTCCTACCTGGCTGTATAAACCTAAAGGGCTGAGGAAAAGAGTTCTGGAAAGTCTAAAAAAAGTCAAGGCAGAGTACCTTATAGACAGGCGGTTAGGGGCACTGTCAGGAGGAGAACTTCAGAGAGTTCTTCTTGCGCTTGCACTTGAACCCATACCACACCTTTTGCTTTTGGACGAGCCGGTCTCAGGTATAGATCAAAATGGTATGGAAATGTTTTACAATACATTGCTGGAGCTTAAAGAGAATTATGATCTTTCAATAATACTTGTGTCTCACGACCTTGATCTTGTTATGAAATATGCAGACAGAATAGTACTGGTAAAGGGTACTGTTTTAGGAAGTGGCACTCCGGAAGAAATGGCCGAAAATGAAATGCTGTTAAAAACTTTTGGGATTTCATGGTATAAAGAAAATACCGATAAAGATGGTGGGAGGATAGAAAACAATGATTGATTTCTGGTACTCGTTTATAGATACTATCCTGCCTTTTCAATGGGCTCAGATGAACTTCATGAAAAATGCACTACTCGCCGTTCTGATTATTTCTCCTATTTTCGGAATACTTGGAACAATGATAGTTAATAATAGAATGGCTTTCTTTTCTGATGCATTGGGTCACGGAGCATTTACGGGCGTGGCAATTGGAAGCGTATTGGGCATTCTGAATCCTGTGCTTTCAGCAGTTTGTTTTTCCATAGTATTTTCAATACTTATAACTCTTGTAAAAAATAAAAGTAAAACATCCACCGATACAACTATAGGCGTATTTTCATCGGTAGCAATATCCGGCGGATTGGTGCTTCTGTCTGTTGGAGGCAAAAATATTAACAAATACTCAAGTTATCTTTACGGTGATCTTCTAAGCATTTCACCTTTTGATATAGTTATGCTTTTGATTGTATGTGCAGGTGTGATTATATTGTGGATGCTTTTGTTTAACAAAATGCTTTTAATCAGCGTAAACCAGTCATTGGCAAAAAGCAGGGGAATTAATACACTTGCCTGTGAGATGCTTTTCACCTCTGCGATTGCAGTAATTGTAACAGTGGCGATACAATGGGTAGGACTCCTTATTATAAACTCTCTGGTAGTACTTCCGGCCGCTGCTGCAAGGAATGTAAGCGTTAATGTAAGACAGTACCATCTGATATCGGTTCTTATAGCTCTTGTATCGGGATTATCAGGGCTTATATTGTCTTATTACTGGAATTCCACTACTGGAGCAACTATCGTACTTATTTCTGCCATTATATATTTTATTACACTTGCTTTAAAGAACAGAGTTGGATAATATGGAAAAGAAAATCTTATTTTGAGGGTGATAAATGTGAAGTTTAATAATAAACTTTTGATTTCCTTAATGATTTTTTTGGCTGTGTCAGGTTTTTTGTGCTCAGGAAACCTTTTGACTGTAGAGGCTGCACCGGCTGCAGAAAATCAGATTACTGTTATGGTTGATTGGGATGAAGTGAAATTTGATGTCCCTCCCACAATAATTGAAGGCAGGACGATGGTTCCATTAAGAGCTATTTTTGAAGCGTTGGAAGCACAAGTTGAGTGGGATCCTGGAACAAAAACCGTAACAGGTTCCCGGGGTAATACGGATATAAGACTTGTTGCAGGCAGCAAACTTGCTGAAGTAAATGGGAAAGAAGTATTGCTGGATGTACCGGCAACCATTATTTCAGGTAGAACTCTTGTGCCGGCACGATTTATCTCCGAAGGTTTTGGAGCAAACGTATCATGGGATGCAAAAACCCGGAAGGTAACTATTCTGACACAGGATGTAATTTATATTCCTGACAGCAATTTCGAAAAAGCAATAAGGCAAAATATTAAGAAATATTCAGGTGATATTTTTTCCAGCGATTTAAAAAAGATAGAGGTATTCGAAGCCAGAGAAAAGGATATATCCGATATTAAAGGTATTCAGTATATGAAAAACGCCAAGTACCTTTATATGGAAGGAAACAATATATATGATATAAGCCTTTTGGCAAATTTACATAAACTTGAAAGAATCAGTCTAAGTGAAAACAAAATCGCAGACATCAACCCGTTGTCCCAATTGGCAAATCTTAGAGTAATCTATTTGCATACCAACCTTATAAAAGATATAACACCGCTTAAGTTACTGACTAATCTTGAAGAATTATATATAGGTGGAAACAGTATAAAAAATATTCAACCGCTAGCTTCACTGTCCAGGCTTGAAAAGCTATATGTTGGCGACAATCAGATAACTGATATGAGACCTCTTTCAAGTCTTAAAAAGCTAAAGGAGTTGGACGTTTATGCTAATTCTACATTGGATATAACACCCTTGAAAGATCTGGAAAATTTGAAAGAAGTGTACGTTGAATATTATGCTAGAGAATCGGTACTCAATGATGAACTCTATGAAAAATACGCTAATATGCAAAAAATGACAAAAGAAATTGTTGAAAAGGTTATAAAGCCTGGCATGACAGATCTTGAAAAAGAGCTTGCACTTCATGATTATCTGGTTTTTAATACTAAATATGATTACGAAAACTATCTAAAGGATACGGTACCAGAAGAGTCACACCAGCCTTATGGAGTTCTGGTAAACAAGGTTGCGGTTTGTGACGGTTTTGCAAGGACTATGCAAATTTTATTGGACATTGTTGGTATCGAGAACGAATTCGTTCATGGTGATGCAGATGGAGAGAAAGCCTGGATTGGTCATGCATGGAATATGGTTAAAATTGATGGAGAGTATTTTCATCTGGATGTTACCTTTGACAATATAGATAAGGACGGAAAAGATATTGAAAATGACTCCATAACACACACGTACTTTAATCTGTCCGACAGACAGATTTCTATTGACCATAGATGGGAGAAAGGTATATATCCTTCCTGCAATACCGACAGTGATTATTTTACGAGGGTAAATGAGATGAGAGGCGACAGGATTATTGACGGGGATACTGCATATTATTTAGACAGGGAAGACAACATTGTAAAGTTAAATCTTATTGATTTTACATCATCAAATCTTACAAGGAATCATGCTAAAAAAATCGTTTTATGTGATGGTTTTATTTATTATATATATGTATCCGCTGGAAACGCAAAGGCAATATATAAAGTAAAAACTGACGGAACAAATGAAGAAGTAGTATACGAAGGTGATGTAAAATCCCTGAATGAAGATGACGGTAACATCTACTTTATTGATGGTGATGATAGAATAAACAGATTAAACAATTCGCAGGCAGGTATACGGAAAATAAGTAATGGATCCATAGCATCAGTATTGTATTTTACACAGGATTTTGTTATCTATAAAGCATATAAATGGAATGTTGGTGGGTATCTGTATAGGATATCAAAAGAAACTGGGGAGACAGACAAAATAATTTCCGATACTCCTTCAGGGTTTTCGTTCTCAGAAGATATAGGATATTTGACCTATTATTACACTCCCCTTGAAAGAGTTATAAATGATTGGATTTATTACGTTAATGAGGATGACGGAAACAGTTTGTATAAGGTCAGACCAGATGGAACAGACAGGACAAAGCTAAACAGCTCTGATAGTTCTATAATTGATATAATCGGGGACTGGCTGTACTATCACAATAACAGTGACAGGTCCAAAGTGTACAGAGTAAAAACAGACGGCAGTGAGAACAATAAAGTACAGGAATAAGGAAATAAAGGATTTACATTTGGGCGGAATTTGGATAAGATGTAAGATATAAACTAATAAGAGAGGCTAATTTGCATGATAGAAATAATTAATATAACAAAAACTTACAGCGGTACAGTGAAAGCTGTTGATAGCCTTAATATGACAGTAGAGGATGGAGAAATATTCGGTTTTCTAGGGCCTAACGGTGCTGGTAAGACAACTACAATAAAGATGATAACGGGTATTTTGAAGCCTGATAGCGGAAATATCAGAATAAATGGGGCAGATATAAATGAAAGCCCGATAGAGGCAAAAAAGAAATTCGGTTTTGTACCGGACGATCCGAATATATTCCTAAGATTAAAAGGGTTAGAATATCTGAATTTTATGGCAGATATGTATGACGTTCCGGACGATGAACGAAAGAAAAAAATTGAAACTCTTGCAGACAGGTTTGAAATGTCCGGTGCGCTTGGCGACCAAATTCAGAGCTATTCCCATGGTATGCGCCAGAAAATTGTCATAATGGGAGTATTGATACATAATCCTCCGGTGTGGATTTTAGATGAGCCAATGACAGGCCTTGATCCCAAGTCCTCCTTTACCTTAAAGGAAATGATGAGAGAACACGCCTCCGGGGGTAATACTGTGTTCTTTTCGACCCATGTACTTGAAGTGGCAGAAAAATTGTGTGACAGAGTTGCAATAATCAATAAGGGAAAGATATTGTTTGCAGGGAAGCTTGAAGAAATGAGAGAGCACTTTAAAAATAACCAGTCTTTTGAAAAAATGTTTCTGGAGTTGACTGAAAATGGGCAATAAACTTTTATTACTTACAAAAATACTTTTGAAGAATGGTTTTAGTTTGGAAAGCAGCGGGAAAAAGAAAGCCAGACAGATAGCTTTTTTTGTGTTGATCGCTTTGAGTTTTATTCCTGTTATCAGCGGCATGATATTTTTTATTTCAATGCTGTATGATTCCTTGGAAGCTGTGGGACTGCAAGGTATAGTTCTGAGCATGGGAATTGCGGTTACTTCTTTCACCATATTTTTCTTTGGTGTATTTTATGTAATTAACGTTTTTTATTATTCAAATGATATTGAAAACCTTATCCCGTTTCCGGTAAGACCCTCAGAAATAATTGGGGCAAAGTTCTTAGTTACTGTGTTTTATGAATATCTTACCGAAATACTTTTAATACTGCCATTGTTCATAGTCTATGCAATAAAAAGCAGTGCACCCGTTATGTATTATTTGTATGCATTGATTGTTTTTATTCTTGTGCCTTTTATACCTCTTGTAATAGCTTCAATATTGGTTATGATAATAATGAGGTTTACAGGAATAGCAAGAAACAGAGATCGTTTCAAGATGTTCGGCGGGATAATAGCAATGCTCGGAGCCATTGGCTTTAACTATTTAATTCAGAGCTTTGCTAATAACGCTACTGATCCCGAACAACTTCAGAAAATGTTTATAGAAGGACAGAATTCGATGGTTGAGCTTGTGGCAAAGATATTTCCTGGTGCAAAGTTTGCCGCTTTGAGTATTGTAAATAACTCAAATATTCATGGCATAACAAATCTGATTATTTATGTCCTGATTAATTTGGCAGGTTTTGCATTGTTTCTGTTTATAGGTGAGCATCTGTATTTTAAGGGTGTAATCGGTATTTCAGAGATGGCAGCAAAAAGGAGAAAAGTCAGCAGCACTGAGCTTGAAAAGGTGAGTACCCGCCAATCTAAACTTAAGTCATATACTATAAAAGAGCTTAAACTTCTTTTTAGAACACCTATATATTTTATGAACTGTGTTTTGATGAATTTTATCTGGCCCGTATTTCTGATATTACCTTTTATTACGCAGTCACAGGATTTAAGTGAATTAGAGGGTATAAAGGTGCTTATTAGTGATGGAAATTATGCGGGAATCATAATCATTGTAGCATTTGCAGCGTCAATGTTTATTTCATCAGCAAATTGCGTTACTTCTACTGCCATTTCAAGGGAAGGGCAGAATTTGTATATCAGCAAATATCTGCCAACAGCATATAAGGTTCAGATAATGGCTAAAGTAATTTCTGGTGTTGTAATTGCTCTTATTGGTTTGACAACCATGTTGATAACCGCCGGAGTAATTCTGGAGCTACCGTTATATATGATGGTATTGATTGTGCTTACCGGCTTGGCAGGTATATTATTTACATCCTTCACAGGAATAATAATCGACCTTCTTAATCCCAAACTTCACTGGGATAATGAGCAGAAGGCTGTTAAGCAGAATCTGAATGTTGTATTTAATATGTTGATAGGTATTGTTTTTGCAGGTATAACTACTTTCGGAGCATTTGTTTTTGAATTTGACCTGCTTGTAGCATGCTGTGTCATTCTTATTGGTTTTGGCCTTATTGATGCTATACTCTATTGGATTGTCACAACTAAGGGAGATAAAATGTTTAATCGTCTGGAGGTTTAAGTGTTATTTTTCATGTGAACATCCATTTGCGGATATGGTATTGATATGCTTTTTTCATCAAAACGTTTTTTAACTTCTTCAATAACGTTAAAATACACATCCCAATAGTTCTGGGATTTAACCCACAATCTCACGGTATACATTATTGCATTATCGCCATGCTCAGACATTCTTACAAAGGGCGCCGGATCGTTTAATACAAGAGGCTGTTTACTTATAACATCTTTTAAAACACTTATTACTTCAGAATTGTTTGCCTCGTAGGAAACGCCAAATTTCATATCGACCCTTCTCGTATCTTTGATTGAATAGTTTACTATGCTTGAATTGGCCAAACTTCCATTAGGGATAAATATAACTTTATTGTCGGGAGTAACAATTTCGGTATATAAAATCTTTATAGCCTGTACAGTTCCGGAATATCCGTTTGTTTCTATAAAGTTACCCACAGCAATAGGTTTTGTTGTAAGAAGTAAAACACCTCCTGCGATATTTGAAAGAGAACCTTGAAAAGCAAGTCCGATTGCAAGACCTGCCGATGCCAATACTGCCACAAAAGATGAAGTCTGCACTCCTAAAATACCAATAACAGAAACTATCAGAAATACCTTCAACAGGGCATCAATCATTGAAATTATAAAGGGTTTCAAATTAATATCAATTCTGGATTTATCCATCAGGATTTTTAGTTTTTTAACACCCCATTTGATTACAATCATACCGACTGTCAATACAACAACAGCAAAAAAAATTGATTGAATTCCCGGTATAAGTACTGTAGTTAATAGATCTTGAATATAACTTTGCATAAGCTCATCGCCTTTCTTAAAATTTTTGCATTTTATATTGATATATTAAAGAATTAAAGCAAACAATTTGAGAACAATAATGTTTCGGTTATATTGTAACATAAACTCAGTAGGCTTTCCACCTTCTTATAATAGCAGGGTGTATATTATTCTTCACCTTTATTATATGCACCCATAATAGCATAAGTAATCCTGATATATGTAATATTTCCTACATTACGAGTATGCAATTAGATACATTTATTATGAAGGGAAAACTTTCAAGTTTAAGAATATATTAAGAGAAGGTATGTGATAAACGGTTATCACATACCTTCTTCATCAAATATTATAGGAGGTGTTATAATAACATTTTGATTATAATTAAATATTTTATCACTATATTCTTTTCCAGCCCAATTTTTAACCATATCATATGCCTTGTGATAGAGGTTATAATCCTGCGGTTTATGAGCATCGGAAGCTACAAATTGCACTAAGTTCAAGTCAATAAGCTTTTTTGCAAATTTTTGAACCTTTGAACCATAAACTCCAACTAAACTGGCTGCATCTACTTGTACAAGACAACCTGTTTCTATAAAGTCCATAAATTTTTGTGTGTTTCGTACAAAATATATATTTCGTTCAGGATGTGCAATAATAGGAACTATTCCTTCCATGTGAAGTTTCAAAAGGAGGTCGTTGCTATTAATTGGCATGATATCAAAGGGGAGCTCAAATAATAAGTATTTAGTCTTATTCAGGGTGTACTTGTCTTTTTTGGAGATTACATCATTTAGTGAAGAAATTAAAAAGACTTCATATCCTAAAAGTAATTCCACCCCGAAATCTCTTATTCTTGACTTGATTTTGTAGAAGTTTTCAAGCACTTTATCGGATTTATAAATGTCGTTATGGAAATGAGGAGTAGTAACAATTGTTTTTACTCCAAGTTTCTCTGCCTCCAATACCATTCTTACCGAATCTTTAATTGTTGAAGGCCCATCATCTACTCCAAAAATTATGTGACAATGAATATCAATCATGTTTTCCCTTCTTCAGGTCATTAATTGAGTTAGACCAATTTTTTATATACTTTTTTTGGGAGTTATAATAATCATAGCTTCCATAATAACTCTTATATTCCGATTTGCTTATTTTATTTAAAACAACTCCAATTATGTTGGCGTTAGCTTTTTGAAGCTGTTCCTTTACTCTTAACGCATTTTTGCATTTTACTGTATTTGCCTCAATAACAATAATTGTTCCGTCTACCTGTGAGGCAATAATTGCAGCATCTATAACACTTCCCAGAGGAGGTGTATCTACAATGACCAGATCGTATAGGCTTTCAACTTCGAGAAGAAATTTGCTAAACCTTTCAGACAATATGAGTTCTCCGGGATTATTTATTTTGATACCGCAGGTAATAAAGCTGAAGCCCGCGATATCAGTTTGGTTAATTACTTCTTCAAGTTTAACCTGACCGAGTAGATAATTAGTAAGTCCTTTCAAGTTACTGCTCATAAAATATTTAAACGGCATTGGCTTACGTATATCGGCATCTATGTATAGAACTTTTACCCCTATCTTAGCCATTGAAATTGCAAGGTTTATTGATGTTGTTGATTTACCTTCACCAGGTCCGTAACTTGTAAGGGCTAGTGTCCTGATTTTCTTATTTGTATCATAAAATTGAATATTTGCCCGCAAAACTTTGTATGCTTCTTCGGCAGTTTCATTTATATCATACTTAACTACATAGTTTATTTCTGCCAACTAAAACACCGCCTTATTTGAGATTAAAAGAAGGTATAGTCCCGAGGACACTCAGACCCAAGTATGTTTCTATATCTTCAGAAGTTTTAATAGTTTCATTTAACAGTTCCAACAGGTAAAATGTACCTATTGTTGCAAAAGTGCTTAATAATAAGGTTAATAACATGTAGAGAACTGGTTTGGGTTTTATAGGATTTATAGGTATTTCAGCGGTATCTATAATATTTATGTTATTTGACTTTGTAATATCTGTGGATAACTTTGTAAAGACCTCACATATTTTGTTTGAAACTTCCATACACTTGATGGGATCTTTATCCTCTACTCTTATTTCCAACACCCTCGTATTGTTTTTTGAGTAAACGTTTACTTTGCTTGACAATGCAGCAGGAGTAAGATCCTGCATCCCTAATTCTTCTACAACTGTTTTTAAAACAAGTTTGCTTTTTATAAGCTCTTTATAATCCTTAACCAATTGTTGATTTGTCAGCATTTCATCATAGGTAAGATCAGCTTCAGAATTTGTTTTCTGATTAGTTACATATAGTGTTGCTGAGGCTTCATAGACAGGAGTTATAAGTAATGTGCTCATAACACAAGTTATAACAGACACAATTATAGGGATTAAAATAATAAATATTAATTTTTTCCGTAGAAGTATGAAAAACTGCTTGAGTTCCACTTACATCACCTTTTCATATTATTTCAGTTCAATATGCATTAAAAGTCACTTAATAGTCAGTTTTAGCGGCAAATTATGAGATGCTCAAGCCACAGACAGCTCTGCAAGCTGAAAATGTGGCTTGAGAAATAACAGCTTTTAATCTCTTTTTCTAATGCATTTGCATTTTGAGATTATTCCTGATATAACTCCAAGTATTATTGCTACAAGAATGCTAAGGAGTGCATATTTCCAGAAAAAACTTACCCATCCGAAACAGGATGTGAGGTATTGTACGGTATAAACACTCTTAAAGAAAAATAATCCCATACTATTGATTGTAAAAATGAGAAAGTCAAAAGTAATACCTGCAACTAAATAATTTTCTGTCTTTTGCTTGGACATTGATAGATAAATTGATGTTGCGATAAATCCTGGGGATATGAACAATAGGGTTAGGATGATAGCACTTAACATATCTTGTTCTCCTTTCTGTGCACCTTATTCTATTATCATACTACTCTTGACTTATCTATATGGTTACATGTTCGTATGACAAAAAATTTGAAAAAACGATTTCTTGGATTTCAGATAACATATTTGGAAAATGCAACATAATATAAATCGTGTTGGTATCCGGGTATGGTAGTTAAATCATGTGTTTAATGATGTTTCAACCTATACTTGTACCCCGTAACAGAATTAATTTCTAGAGTATGCGGGGCACAGACAGATGAAGTGCACTTTTAACATTATGATAGTCTGGAATTTAGTAATGTTAAAAAGCACTAGTGGAATTTAAGTTGTTTTTGAACTGGGGGTTTTCAATTTGAGGAATACTAATAATAAAGTTGCATATTTACTTTTGGATTGTTTATGTGTAAACATAGCTTTGGGTATTGGACTGATAATAAAATATGAAATGAATATTCCAGCTACCTTCTTAAAAATACTTCCTTATAGCTTTGCTTTTGCAACATTAATAAGTATAGTTGTATATTCCATATTTGGCCTCTATTCAACACTCTGGAATTATGCAAGTGTTGAAGAACATTTAAGGATATTTTTTGCAACTGTAGTAGCGTCGATTGTGCAGTACTTTTGTGTTGCCTGCTTTGGTGTAATACTGCCAATCTCAGTATATATTATCGGTTGGATGACTACATTAATTTTTGTAAGTGGAATAAGATTCATCAATCGTGTAATAAAAAATATTAATACGTCAAAAAAAGATGTCGTTAATAAAAAAAGGATAATGATTATTGGTGCCGGCGATGCAGCTTCTTTGCTAATTAAGGAAATGAAGAATAATAAACGAAGCATATATGAGCCGATAGTGGCTGTTGATGATAACCCTGCAAAACATAATACACAGATAAATGGAGTTCCTGTAGTTGGTGGAAGAGAAAATATTGTTAAGACAGCAAGTGAAAAGTCAATCGACGAAATAGTTATTGCCATACCTTCCATTTCAAGAAAAGAGACGGTAGATATTATAAGCTTATGTGAAAAGACAGGATGTAAATTAAAAGTACTACCAAGTGTATATGATCTGGTAAATGGAGAAGTAAGCATTAGAGAGATAAGGGATGTTACCGTTGAAGACCTTCTTGAAAGAGATGAAGTTTCATTGTCAATAGAAGAAATTTCAGGATACCTTAAGGGTGAAACTATTCTGGTTACTGGAGGAGGAGGCTCTATTGGTTCCGAACTCTGCAGGCAAATAGCAGCATTTGGGCCTAAAAGTATTCTGATTTTGGATATCTATGAAAATAACGCTTATGATATACAAAATGAACTGCTTCAAAAATACAAAGACAAGCTGGATATCAAAGTAATAATCGGTTCTATTAGGGAGAAAAGCAGGTTGGATTATATTTTTTCAAAATATAATCCGGCAATAGTATTCCATGCAGCTGCTCACAAGCATGTTCCGCTTATGGAACAAAACCCTCAGGAAGCTGTTAAGAATAATATTTTCGGTACCCTCAATTTAGCTGAATGTGCTCAACAATACCACAGTAAAAAGTTTGTGCTGATATCAACTGATAAAGCAGTAAACCCTACCAGTATTATGGGAGCATCAAAAAGAGTAGCTGAATTAATAGTGCAATATATGAATAGGAACAGCCAAACTAAATTTTCAGCAGTAAGATTTGGTAATGTACTAGGGAGTAATGGCAGTGTTATTCCGCTTTTTACGAAGCAAATTAAATACGGGGGTCCAATAACAGTGACACATCCCGATGTAACCAGATATTTCATGACTATACCCGAGGCTTCCAGTCTTGTTATTCAATCCGGTGCAATGATGGCGGGAGGGGAAATATTCGTGTTGGACATGGGGAAGCCGGTCAAAATTGTAAATCTTGCCAAGTCCTTGATTAGCCTATCGGGACTGAAGCCGGATGTTGATATAGAAATTGAATATGTTGGGTTGAGACCTGGTGAAAAACTTTATGAAGAGCTTCTTGTATCAGAGGATGGGGTGGATATTACAAAAAATGATAAGATTTTCATTGAAAAAACCAGGGGAATTGACTTTGAGTACTATATCAAAGAAATAAAGTCATTTATGTCCGAGGATTTGGAAGATGCCGAAAAAGTGGTAGATTTCATCAAGAGGATTGTTCCTAACTATAAAAACAACTGTAACCAATAATGGGCAATATGCATATTATACTATGTAAACAAAGCAGGAACTACTATTCCGGTCTCTC
Organism: uncultured Acetivibrio sp.; assembly: GCA_964564015.1. Lineage (GTDB taxonomy): Bacteria > Bacillota > Clostridia > Acetivibrionales > Acetivibrionaceae > Acetivibrio. Next base: position 16,633 of record CAZLZR010000005.1, on the reverse strand, counting down.
TTCGTAAAATAAACATCTGAAAAAATATCAATCCATATAGATTTGGTAAGGCTGAAGTGAAAGGGGATTCAAAAAAGTTGAAACTCAAGAAAATATGGCTTTCTTCACCTCATATGAGCGATGAAGGTTATGAAATGCAGTTTGTGCAGGAAGCATTTGATACAAATTGGATATCTCCACTTGGAGAAAATGTAGATGCCTTTGAGAAGGAACTTGCCGAAAAGGTAGGCGCTAAGCATGCGGTTGCATTAGCATCAGGAACAGCTGCAATCCATATGGCACTCAAAGCCGCTGGTGTCAAAGCTGGAGATATTGTATTTTGCCAAAGCCTGACTTTTTCGGCAACTGCAAACCCCATAATTTATCAGAATGCTACCCCGGTTTTTATTGATAGTGATTATGAGACCTGGAACATGTGTCCAAAGGCATTAGAGCGTGCCTTTCATAAATACCCAAAGGTAAAGGCAGTTTTAATTGTTCATCTCTATGGCCTGTCAGCTGACATTGATCCAATCATTGAACTTTGTAAAAGGCATAATGTTCCCTTGATAGAGGATGCTGCAGAATCTCTTGGAACAATATATAAAGGAAGGCATACCGGTACTTTTGGTGAATATGGGATATTCTCCTTCAATGGCAACAAGATTATAACGAGTTCAGGAGGGGGGATGTTAGTTTCCAATGATGAAGAGCGGATAAGGAAAGTACGGTTCTGGGCGACACAGTCAAGAGATCAGGCCAGGCATTATCAACATTCTGAAATCGGCTACAACTATAGGATGAGCAATATTGTAGCTGGAATCGGGAGAGGTCAGTTGAAGGTTCTGGAGAAGAGAATTGAAAAGAAAAAATATATCTATGATTTTTACAAAAGTGAGTTAGGTGGACTTCATGGTGTTCAGTTAATGCCTGTAAATGGATGGAATAAGCCTAATTACTGGTTAAGTTGTATTACTACAGGAAGAAAGGTTAAACCAATTGATATTATAACGGCTCTTGAAAGGGAAAACATTGAGAGCAGGCCTTTATGGAAACCAATGCACATGCAGCCTGTATTTTCAGCCTGTGATTTTGTTGGAGAGGATGTGGCAGGTAAGCTTTTTGAAAATGGTGTTTGCTTACCATCAGATACAAAGATGGTAGATGAAGACCTTGAGAAGATTTGTGGAATCATAAAAGGATTATGGGAGTAGACTATGGCTCATAAAATAGGATTCTATGAGAAATATATAAAAAGGCCTCAGGATATTGTTTTATCCTTAATTGCAATAACCGTTTTATCTCCTGTTTTACTTGCAGTTGCAATACTTGTGAAGGTCAAACTTGGTAGTCCGATAATTTTTACTCAGGATAGACCTGGTTTAAATGAAAAAATATTTAAGTTATATAAGTTTCGGACTATGACAGAGCGGAAGGATGAGAAAGGGAACTTACTTCCGGACAGCGACAGACTGACGAATTTCGGAAAAGTTTTGAGAACTTCATCCCTCGATGAACTTCCGGAACTTTTTAACATCTTGATAGGTGATATGTCATTTGTTGGGCCAAGGCCCCTTCTTATTCAATACCTTCCTCTTTATGATGAACAACAGAAAAGACGACATGATGTTAGACCGGGACTTACAGGTAATGCTCAGGTCAATGGACGCAACGCAATTAGCTGGGAAGAAAAGTTTTCATTGGATGTGAAATACGTAGATACATTAAGCTTCATAAATGACTGGAAGATCATGTTTAAAACTATAAAGAAAGTTTTTTTCAGAGAAGGAATCAACTCTGAGACTGCTGTCACAATGGAATACTTTTATGGTACACATAATAAGCAAACAACTTCTGATAAAAACAGTGAAATTATAAAAGATAAACTTCTGATTATTGGTGCGGGAGGACATGGTAAAGTAGTTGCTGATATTGCAGTAAAAATGAATAGATGGAGAAGCATCTTCTTTCTTGATGATGATGAATCAATCAGAGATTTTGCTGGGATAAAGGTAATAGGACAGTCTGACATGGCCCTTTCCTATATAAATGAGTATGAAATATTTGTGGCAGTTGGAAACAACACTATGAGAGAAAAGTTACAGGAAAAGCTCGAAGCAGCAGGAGCAACAATACCGGTTTTAGTTCATCCGAATGCTGTAATTGGAGAAGAGGTTGAGTTGGGTACAGGAACGGTTGTTATGGCGGGAGTGGTTATCAACTGCTGCACCAAGATAGGTAAAGGCTGTATCATCAATACTGGCGCTACACTGGATCATGACAATGTGATAGAGGACTATGTCCATATTTCTCCTGGAGCAAATTTTGCTGGTAACGTCAAAGTAGGAAAAAATTCTTGGATATGTTGTGGAAGTGTAGTGAGCAATAATATAAATATTTGTAGCAGTTGCATCGTTGGAGCAGGTGCTGTCGTTGTTAAAGACATAACTGAAGTTGGAACATACATAGGGGTTCCGGCAAGGCAAATGTTTGTGGGATTGGGAGAAAGCTAAAATGAATATATTATTTTTATCGTTATTAGATTTTAATAGTTTCGATGAGCGAAACATATATACAGATTTGCTTAAGACCTTTGTTAGAAATGGTCACTCTGTATATGTTGTATCTCCCGTAGAAAAAAGAAATAATAAAAGGACGCATTTCATTATTAAGGATAATACTTTTATATTAAAACCGAGAATTGGAAATACTCAGAAGACTAACCTTATAGAAAAGGGAATTTCAGTACTTACACTGGAATTTATTCTAAAACAAAACATAAAAAAATTTACATCAGATAAAAAGTTTGATTTAATCCTGTATACCACACCTCCCATCACTTTTTTCAGTGTCGTTAAGTATATAAAGGAAAGGGATAACGCCGCTGCTTATTTATTGTTAAAAGATATTTTTCCGCAGAATGCCGTTGACTTAGGAATGTTAAGTACAAAAGGGGTAAAGGGTATTTTGTACAGGTATTTCCGGAAGAAAGAAAAAAATTTATATAAAGTATCTGATTATATTGGATGCTTATCTCAAGCAAATATAGAATACTTAATAAAGCACAATCAGGAATTAAAATCCAAACCAATTGAGGTATGTCCCAATAGTATTGAGCCTTCTGAAGCTAAATCAATAAATAAAAACTCAGTAAGAAAGCAATTTGATATCCCCGAAAATGTTATAACGTTTATTTATGGGGGTAATCTGGGTAAACCTCAAGACATAGATTTTGTAATTGAATGTTTGAAGAAGAACTTGGAGTTTGACGATCGATACTTTGTTATATGTGGAAGTGGAACAGAGTACTATAAACTCGAAAGGTTTATGACTGAAAATTCCCCAAGAAACATGAAGCTGATTAATGGATTACCCAAACCACAATTTGATGTGTTAGTGTCAGCATGTGATATTGGCTTGGTCTTTTTGGATCATCGATTTACCATACCTAATTTTCCTTCAAGATTGCTGTCTTATATGGAATATTCCATGCCAACACTTGCTTGTACCGATTCAAGTACCGATCTGGGCAGGATAATTGAAAGTGAGAATTTGGGGTGGTGGTGTGAAAGCACTGATGCAAACAAATTTCTGGAATTAGCGAACAGCATCTGTAGTAAAAAAGCACAGATTGAGATATATGGCAGAAATTCCAGACGGTATCTACTGGGCAATTATACTGCTGAACATACTTATCGAACTATTATAAGTCACTTTCAGTAGTATCCTATAAATTACATTGATGATTTGTTTATATTGAACGCGATAAAGATTTTATATAGCGCTTCAATTTCCTTAATACAATATCACGAAAATCAAATATTCCAATTTATAATCATTTTCGTGATTTATATGGTTTTGGAGGATGAATTCCATGTTTAAGAATAAAACACTTCTAATAACAGGTGGAACAGGTTCCTTTGGTAATGCTGTTATGAAAAGATTTCTCGATACGGATATTAAGGAAATCCGTATATTTTCCCGTGACGAGAAGAAACAAGATGATATGAGAAAGCTCTATGGAAATGACAAACTTAAGTTTTACCTGGGAGATGTCAGGGACATAAACAGCGTAAAAAACTCTATGAATGGTGTGGATTATATTTTTCATGCTGCTGCGCTAAAACAAGTTCCTTCGTGTGAATTTTTTCCATTGGAAGCTTTGAAAACAAATGTTCTTGGAACGGATAATGTTCTTACCGCTGCCATTGAAATGGGTATTAAGAAGGTGATTTGTCTATCTACAGATAAAGCAGCCTATCCAATAAATGCCATGGGAATATCAAAAGCAATGATGGAGAAGGTATTTGTGGCTAAATCCAAGACCGTAGATCCGCAGAAAACCCTTATTTGTGGAACAAGATATGGAAATGTACTGGTGTCAAGGGGCTCTGTTATTCCATTGTTCGTAGAGCAAATAAAGAATGCGCAGCCACTTACGGTTACCGATCCTAATATGACCAGATTTTTAATGAGTTTGGATGAAGCTGTTGAACTTGTGGTATTTGCATTTGAAAATTCCGAGGCTGGGGATATAATGGTTCAGAAGGCACCGGCAGCAACTATTGGTGATTTGGCTCAAGCATTAAAAGAACTGTTTAATGCTGACAACGAAATTAGAATTATTGGTACACGTCATGGAGAGAAACTGTATGAGACACTTCTCACAAAAGAGGAGTTTCTGGTTGCAGAGGACATGGGCAATTTTTATAGAGTACCTGCAGATAAAAGAGATTTGAATTATGACAAGTACTTTGTGGAAGGAAACAGGCAGTTGGAGCAAATTGAAGATTATAATTCCGACAATACCAATAGACTGAATGTACAAGAGATTAAAGAGAAATTACTTGGTTTGGAATATATTCAGCAGGAGCTTAAGAACTGAGAGGTAGATTATATGAGAATATTGGTTCTTGGTGCGACAGGTATGGCGGGGCATACTATCTCAATTTATTTAAAAGAGGCTGGCCATGAAATAACTGCACTTAGCCGCAATAGATTTGAATACTGCAATAACATCCTCAGCGATGTGACGGATTTTGACTTTCTGAGAAAGACTGTAGAAGATGGAAATTATGATGCTGTAATCAATGCCGTTGGTATATTGAACCAGGATGCAGAGGACAATAAATGCATTGCTGTACTATTAAACAGCTATTTACCACACTTCTTGAGTTACATTACCAAGGACATGAAAACAAGAGTAATTCATATGAGTACCGATTGTGTTTTTTCAGGAAAAACAGGTGGTTATACCGAGACTTCCTTAAGAGATGGTGAAACATTTTATGACAGATCCAAGGCATTGGGTGAATTGGTAAATTCTAAAGATCTAACCTTCAGGAATTCAATTATTGGCCCGGATATGGATGAAAAAGGGATTGGATTGTTTAATTGGTTTATGCAGCAAAATGGCTCGATTAATGGGTTTACAAAAGCAATCTGGTCAGGAGTTACAACGATAACACTGGCAAGGGCTATGGAACAGGCATTGCGGGAAAATCTAACAGGTCTTTATAATCTTGTGAATAATATAACAATAAGCAAGTATGAACTTCTCAGCTTATTTAACAAGCACATGAAAAACAGTGAAATTAAGATTATACCAAGTGATAAAGTAGCACTGGATAAATCATTAATAAATGGTAGAACTGATTTTTTATTTACAGTACCGCATTATGAAGCAATGATTTTGGAAATGAAGCAATGGATTGAAAGCCACAAAGAGCTTTATCCACATTACTTTATGTAGGGAGAGGATCTGATGAAAAAATTAAAGTTAATGACTATTGTAGGAACTCGCCCCGAGATAATCAAGCTTTCTGAAATCATCAAAAAATGTGATGGGTACTTTGAACATATACTTGTTCACACTGGCCAAAATTATGATTATACGCTCAATAAAGTGTTTTTTGAAGAGCTCGGTTTAAGAGAACCAAACTTCTACCTCGGAGTGGTTGGGGATAACTTAGGCCAGACAATCGGAAATATTATTGCCAAATCATATGAAATAATGGTGAAGGAGAAGCCGGATGCGCTGCTTGTGCTGGGGGACACAAATTCCTGCCTGAGTGTTATATCGGCTAAGAGACTTAAAATCCCGATTTTTCATATGGAGGCTGGTAATAGATGTTTTGATGAAAATTTACCGGAAGAAGTTAATAGAAGGATAGTTGATCATACCAGCGATGTGAATTTTTGCTACACAGAGCATGCGAGGAATTACTTGTATTGGGAAGGAGTACCAAAAGAAAGGATTTATGTAGTTGGCTCGCCAATGGCTGAGGTTTTAGAGGCTAATGCTGAAAAAATCAACAGAAGTAAAGTTCTTGATATGCTTGGTTTGGAGAAGGGGAAGTACATTTTACTCTCAGCTCATAGAGAAGAAAATATTGATAATGAAGTAAACTTTACGCATCTAATGAATGCTGTCAATACTATGGCAGATACTTATGGTTTGCCGGTCATTTACAGTACACATCCAAGAAGCAGGATGTTCATAGAACAGCGTGGATTTAAGTTCCATCCGAATGTGAGGAGTTTAAAGCCCTTTGGATTTGTTGATTATAATCATCTTCAGAAAAATGCGTTTTGCGTAGTTTCCGACAGTGGGACAATTGCAGAAGAGGCTTCCTATTTCAAATTCCCTGCAGTATCGGTAAGAACTAGCACAGAGCGCCCCGAAGCCCTTGATAAGGGGAATATGGTAATTGGCGGTATTACAACCGAACAAGTACTTCAAGCTGTTGATATGGCAGTAGAAATGAATGCCAATGGAGACCTTGGCAAGGATGTATTAAACTATATGGACACCAATGTAAGTACCAAGGTAATAAAATTGATTCAGAGTTATACAGGAATTGTAAATAAGATGGTCTGGAGGAAAGCATGAGAATAATGGTTTTTGATGTTCCGGCTGAAAGTTGTGGAGCACTGTCGGTTTTGAACAATTTTTATAATGAATATAAGAAGGATACAAAAAATGAATACATTTTTGTTATTAGCACGCCGGAACTTCAAGAAACTTCAAATATTAAAATACTTAGATTCCCTTGGATTAAGAAGAGTTGGGTGCATAGAATATATTTTGATCATTTTATTGCACCAAAGCTGGTAAGAAAGTACAAGATTGATAAGGTATTATCTTTACAGAATACTGTGATCCCACATGTTAAGGTGTATCAGAGTGTTTTTGTACATAATGCCTTGCCCTTTTCAGAATATAGGTTTTCTATATTTAATAACAGACTATTATGGATTTATCAAAACATTCTGGGCAGAAGTATCTTTAAATCAATTAAGAGAGCTGATCATGTATTTGTACAGACTAATTGGATGAAACAAAAATGTATTGAAAAACTGAATGATAATGATGAAAAGGTGGAAGTAATGCAAATCAGAATCCAAGGTAGAGCAGATAAAGCATTTGAAAGCTCGAAAGAAAGTTTGTCAACATTCTTTTACCCTGCAAATGGTATGCCTTTTAAGAACCATAAGTTAATTGTTGATGCGTGCATGAAACTTAAAGAAGATGGTATTAACGATTACAAAGTAGTTTTTACTCTTAAAGGTAATGAAAATAAAAATGTTATAAAACTGTATAAGCAGGTTTGCAAAAATAATTTACCAGTAAAATTTGTAGGCAGTATATCTCGAAATGAAGTTCATGATTTTTATTCAAGGTCAGTTTTGATTTTTCCTTCATATATTGAAACAGTAGGACTTCCTTTATTGGAAGCCAAAAGCCATAGGACGCCGGTAATTGCTTCAAACAGTGATTATGCACGTGAAATATTGGATGATTATGAGAATGTGCATTTCGTTAATTCTTTTGATACTTTTGAACTGACAAAATTTATGAAGTCCTTCATCCAAAACTGTTAGACCTTTTTATTTTGAATACACTGTTTTTAAGGATGATCATATGAATAATATAAAAAAAATGACATCAAAAAAAGAAGGGATGATGCTAAAGTTAGTGTTTTTTCTGATTTTTATATATGCTGTTCAGGATTTGCAATCCAGCTCCAATACAGGATTAAGAAACGCTAACAGAAGCGGTGTCTATATTAGTCTTTTTATTATTATTTTTGTTTTGAGCACACACTATATTTTTATGCTAATTAAAAAAGGGATAAGAATAAGTTATTTTGAGGCAGCACTTTGGGGGATTACCCTTTGGACAACAGTCGTAAATGTGTTTAACGGGAATGATATATGGAGTTCGTTGGTGCATGTTGGTATTTCTTTGCTTTGGGTTGTAATATATTCATTTTTTTATAGTTATGTACAGGAATACCCCGGTTCTCTGAATTCCATTTTGAAATATATTTTTGTAATGTTTTTGTTCTATGTGGGAGCTACCATTTATGCAAAAATTAATATTCAGGAGATTTATGACAGAACAGCAGTAGTGAACTATGTGTACTATAATATTGTATTTCTCCCATGGATAATATTGAGTGCAAATAAAGCATTAAGAAATATTGGAATTATAATTATCATAATTATGGTTGAAATTTCTATGAAAAGAGGAGCTATTATTGTATTTCCAATAATGTTATTAGTTCATTACCTGGTAGATGGAAAAGTAAACCGGAGTAAAATTAAAAGTATTTTCAAACTGATAGTTATATTCTCAATAGTAGTTATAGGGCTAATATACGTAAACAATATGTATTTCAATTTTATAGGCGACAGGTTTACAGCTGAGGCTATAGAGAGTGGGTCGGGGCGCAATGAAATCTATAATTTGGCACTTGGTAATATATTAAATCGGAATGCTGTTGATTTCCTGATTGGATTAGGTAGTCGTTCAACTATACAATACATCGGTGCCGCAGCGCATAATGACTGGCTGGAGTTTATTTTTAGTTTTGGTTTTATAGGAATGCTGTTATATTTACAGTTTTTTGTGGCATTGGTTAGAAAAACTTTTAAATTAATTAAAAATAATTATTCATTTAGTTCAACTTATGCTGTAAGTACTGTTTATATACTGGCTATCGGCATGATTGGCATGGTTTTTTTTGCACATTCAACATTATATTTGATGGCGTTATTTGGTACAGTGGATGCTTTAGAGAGCAACACAAGATTAAAATGTGCATTTAGTGAAATTGAAGAAAAATATTCCAGAAACTAAAGTTTCGCAGTTTAGAGACTGTAAATACTCCTCGAGGTCGAGCAAAACTCGCTTCGCGGAGAAGGATGCTCTCACTTTCCTCGTCGCATTAACAGTCTCTACAACTTGCTTCACAATGTTTCTTCCATATTTTTCTTCAATTAAATAATGTACACCCGCCTTAATGAAGAGTGGAGGAATAATAATGAAATTTAGTATTATTATACCTATTTATAATGCGGAAAGGCATCTCAATACATGTATAAGCAGCATACTTTCGCAGGAATATCAGGATTACGAAGTATTGCTGATTAATGATGGCTCAAATGACAATAGTTGTAGTATTTGTGATAAGGTTTCACAGGAAAAATCATTTTTTATCACAATACACAAAGAAAACTCAGGAGCGGCTGATTGCAGAAATATAGGCATTCAACACGCAAGAGGCGATTATATACTTTTTCTAGACAGTGACGATACATTTACTTCCAATATCTTATTGAAAATTAATAATATAATAGGAGAAAGAAACGGTTCAGATTTGTATATTGGAAAGTTCAATTATTTAATTGACGGTCAAATAACAAGTAAGAGCAATTATGATTTTGATTCAAGCAAGTTAAAAAAAGAGAACAAATGTGATGTATTAGCCTATTTATTCTCTGAAATACCTGAGCAAACCTGGTCGGTATGGAGAAATGTGTATAATCGTAAATTTTTATTAAACAATAGTATATTTTTTAACAAAAATTTAGTTCTTGGAGAAGATTTGGATTTTTTTATCAGATCGGTTTTAAAGGCAAAAGATGTAAGTTTTATTAATGAACCAATTGTAAATTACAGGTTGTTTGAAGTAACTTCTGTGACTGCAAATTTAAACATAAAAAAAATTAAAGATATCATTTATTTGTGCAGGTACTGGATAGGATACTTTAAAAATGCAGACTGTTCAGAGTTATCAAGGAAGTTGATTTATGAGAGGCTGACCTTTAGTTTTGCCGCAATATTTTTACACTATGGCAGGATGAAAAATGATGATAAAAGAGAGTTGAGGGAACTAATTAAACAGAACGAAGATTTGTTAAAGTACTCAAACAAGAAATACATTAAATTGCTTTATATTATCTACAAGTTTTTTGGTGTCAGTATAACTTCAAAACTTGTTAAACTGTGGAGTAAAATAAAAAAACAATTAATGAGGTAGAAAATAATGCGAGTATCTATAATAACGATAACTGACCCGATTAATTATGGAGCTGTTCTACAGTCATTTGCACTTTATAAGTATATAAAAAATATTTATGGGGAAGCAAAGGTTATTCAATATAATTCAAACTTAGGGAAAAAAGAGTTTTTAGTATTGCTCAAAGAGAGATTGCAAATGGTTTTGTTAAGAAAAAGAATATCGAGGTGTAAGAAATTTGAATATAATCATATGGAATTTACCGACCAAAAATATAAGAGTTTCAAAGAGTTGCTCATTGATCCACCTCAGTCGGATTTATATGTGGTTGGAAGTGATCAGGTGTGGAACAGTGATATTTTTGGCGGATTGGATCCGGCATTTTTTCTCGACTTTGTTGCCGGCGGCAAAAAAATATCTTATGCTTCGAGCATTGGAAAGTCTAATGTATCCGACAGCGACTTAGCAAAAATGAAGGCTTATCTGCAATCCTTTAATGCAATATCTGTACGGGAAAGTTCTGCTAAAAGTCTATTAGAAGAAGCAGGATTGGTAAATGTGGAGCATGTTTTAGATCCGGTATTTCTTTTAGATAAATCTGATTATTTTAAATTATTGCTTCCCTATAAACCTTATAAAAAAGAAAAATATTTGCTGTTATATGGATTTGACTCGAATAAAAAAATGGATGATATTGCAAATATAATTGCAGGAGAAAGAAAATTAAAGATAGTAGAAATTGGTGGAGCCAGAAAAAAACACAATTGTGATAAGTTTTTAAAGAATTTGGGTCCGGAAGAATTTTTAAGTGTACTGGAAGGAGCAGAATATGTAATTACTTCCTCGTTTCATGGTACAGCTTTTTCTATTATTTTTGGCAAAAGCTTTGTGAGTGTGTTACCCTCTGAACGTGGAACGCGGATTGAAAGTATTTTAAGCCTGGTTGGGCTGGAAAACAGATTAATAAAAAAAGCAGCAGATATAAAAATTAATGAGCTAATGGAAAAGCCTGATTATCATTTGGCATACAAATTACTTGGTATTGAAATAAGCAAATCGAAAGAGTATTTAGACAAGGTGATTAATGATAAAAGGGGGCCGAAATTATGAAGGTCGGTATTTTGACTTTTCATGATGCCAATAACTATGGAGCTGTATTACAGGCTTATGGTTTACAGGAGACTATTGCTGGTTTTGATATTGACACAGAAATCATAAATTATGTACAACCATATGTAATTGACAGGTATAAACCTGTTAGAGTTGATAAAACCAATGTAGCTGCATTTTTTAAATCGATCTTGTCTACAGCATTGCACTATAAAAATTTCACAATAAAACGGAAAAAATTCGCCCTGTTCAGAAGAGAATTTTTGAAGATTTCAGATACAAAATATCTCAAAAGTGATTCAATAGATGGCTATGAAGTATACATTGCCGGGAGTGATCAAATATGGAATTTTAAAATTACGAACTATGATGAAGTTTTCTTTTTGAAATTTGCAGATGGAAAAGCAATAAAAATATCCTATGCGGCAAGCATTGGTCATAATAACCTGAATGAAAAGGACAGGATGTTTTTGAGGGAGCATATCGATTACTTTGACTATATTTCGGTCAGGGAAGCGAGTGCTGTTCCACTGCTTAAAGAGATGACACAAAAAGAGTTGGTGAATGTTTTAGATCCCTCGCTGCTTTTGCCAAGGAATGAATGGAATAAAATAAATTCAAATAGTTTTAATAATAAAAACTATATTTTTGTTTATTCTGTTTCAGCCAGCAATAAAATAGTAGAAGTTATCAATAAGGTATCAAAATTTTATGATATTGATATATATGTATTGACAGATAAGCTCAGAGTAGACGTTAAAAATCACATTAGGTGCCGTGATATAGGTCCCGTTGAATTCATAGATTTAATAAGCAACGCAAAATTAGTAATAACTGATTCGTTTCATGGCACGGCTTTTTCAATTATATTTGAAAAGAACTTTATTTCCGTTCCCAATGAGGTTGGCAGCTCCAGAGTAAAAGATTTGCTTAAGCTTTTGAATTTGGAAAGTAGAGTTATCAATGATCCTGAAGAGATAGGCTATCAATATATTTTTGACATAAATTATGAATTGCCTGGTAAAATACTGGAATCCGAACGCAATAAATCTATAAATTTCCTTAAGAATGCTCTTTATAAGCATAAGTCAATATAAAAAACAGATAGTTTTTGGTTATATGGGAGTACCTTTTGAATTGGTATTTAATATTATATAACAATTCTATTACCCTTAATGTGTTTGTCTTGTTATTGTGCGTTATTATGAGGAGAAAGTGATATGATCTCAGTATTTGATAAAAAAGAAAATTGTTGCGGTTGTACTGCATGTAAGAATATATGTCCCCAAAATGTGATAAATATGGTTCCTGATTCGGAAGGGTTCTTGTATCCTGTAATTGACCAAAATTTATGCATTGACTGTGGGCTTTGCAAAAGAGTTTGCCCATTTTTGAACAGGGTATTTATTCAAGATAAATTAACTGACAGGTTAATATATGCAGTTAAACATAAGAATATGGAAGTGAGAAAAACCAGTTCATCGGGTGGGGTATATACCGCAATAAGTGATTACATACTGAAAGAATCAGGAATTGTTTATGGTGTTAAATTCGATGATAAATTTGATGCAATACATTCTAAGGCAATAACCGCTGAAGAAAGAGATAAATTTAAAGGCTCGAAATACATTCAAAGTGAGTTGAAAGATACATTTAAACAAATAAAACATGATTTAGAAGAAGGAAAGAGTGTATTGTTCACAGGGACTGGGTGTCAAGTAGCTGGACTTAGGCTGTATTTAAATAATGCCGGGACAAATTCCGAGAAGCTAATCACTAATGATATTATCTGCCATGGTACTCCAAGTCCATTATTATGGAAGACCTATCTTAACTTCATACAAACTGAAAGTAGATTAAAAGAATACTCATTTCGATATAAAGAAAAAGGGTGGAGAGGTTATAACATCAGGGCTGAATTTGAGAATGGAAAGGTTGAACTGAATACTCCAAAAATAAAAACATATATAGCATTATTTGGGAGTGATTTGATACTCCGACCGTCATGTTATAAATGTCCGTTCACCAACTTGAACCGACCCTCTGATATTATGATGGGAGATTTTTGGGGCATTGAAAAAACAATGCCGGAGTTGGATGACAATAGAGGTATTTCTCTGCTTTTAATCAATACCGATAAAGGTAAGCTTGTTCTGGATGGTATTGAAGGTGAGATTGATAAATGGGAAAGTAACAGTACTGCTTGTTTGCAGTATAATCTGGAGAAACCTACAAGAAAACCAAAGAATAGGGAGAAGTTATGGCAGGACTTTTCAAAGAAGAGTTTTCTTTATATTGCAAAAAAATATGGTGGCAATAATCTGAAAAGTATAATTAAATGCAGTATTCGAACTCTCCTGACAAAATTAAGGATATTGCAATTACTTAAAAAAGGAAAAAACCTTCTTAGAAAGAGTTTCTATTGCATTTGAAGGTGGAAAGGAGTTAATATCAGCATCTCAGGAAAATCCATTTCAAAAAGTATATTTGCTTATTACTTTTCGAAAGAGTATTTATCAGGGCTAAAAATAAGATAAAAAATATTATGAAGGTTGTTTAAAGTAGAGGGAATGAAATAAATGAAGAGTTTGCTAAAAAAAATGCTATCAGGCAATAAAATAAGCGTTGCAAAAATTTCATCCGGAACCCTGTTAGGCCAGGTGATTACTGTTGTAACACTGCCATTAATAACAAGAATATATGGTGCGGAAATAATTGGTATTTGGACACTGTTGAATTCGGCAGCAATGATAATTATGTCATTTTCTGATTTGGGTATGACTAACGCAATAATGCTTGAGAAGAAAGAAGAGATTGAGGATACTTATAAGGTTATTACAAGTATTGTTGCTGTAATCAGTGTTATAGCATCTTTTGTAATAACTGTCTATTATACAGTATTTAACAACGTTATGGGCATAAATCCAGCTGTTTTGTTTTTGATTGTTGTTGCAATAATTTTCACTACGCAGCAAATTCAAGTTTGTTATACATGGTTAAATAGAAATGCCGATTATAATGTTCTGATGAAAAATCCAATAATACGAAATGGGCTCTATAGTGTTATAGCTATAATATTGGGACTGTTGGGAATGAATAAATCAGGTTATTTTATAGGTCAGATTATAGGATTGCTTATTACATTAATTCATATGAAAAGGCACTTACCCAAGAGCTTTTTTACGTTAAATTGTTCTATATACAAAGATACCTTTGCAAGAAATCAAAGATTTATCAAATATCAGATGCCAACAAACATAATTTCAAACTTCAAAAATCAAATACCCATACTATTGATACAAGGAATTTGGGGGACAGAAATACTTGGATATTATGGGGTAACAGTGAGAATGTTACAAATTCCAGGTGCATTATTGGCAAGTGCAGTAGGACGTGTATTTTTTTACACCACTTCTTTAATGAAAAGAGAAGGAAAAGAGATTGGGTACTATGTATACAATAATTTGATAAAAGGGATGAAAATTGTATTTATACCAATGGTTTTTCTTATGGCATTTGGTGATATTATTGTAATTGTATTTTTGGGTGTTGAATGGAAGCTGGCAGGAGAATTTGTCAGGATTCTTACATTGCAATATTTTTTTATGTTTCTTATGACTACAGTTCATGGTTTATCAATAACACTGGAAAAACAAAATTATGCAATGATTTCATGTGGGCTGCAGATAATAGGATATGCGCTGGGCGCTGCAATAGGGAAATATATATTTGATAGTTTATATTATGCATTAATATTTATGTCGGGTTTTTTCATTACAATTAACATTACTTATTTCAGTGCATTGTTTAAGGTTATGAATATACCAAGAAAACCTTATGTTATAAAGGCTCTATTAAGTATTTTCAGCATAGTTGGGTTATCGTTTGTTTTTAGATATATTTTTGAGCTTTTATGTTGAATTTTGAAATATGACTATTGATTGTCAATTCTTTTGGCTCAGGCAATATTGCTAATGCCGGGGTTGTCGTATATAATAAAATCATAAGTTGCCGAGGGAGTGCTGGCAAGTTAGGTGTCAACCTATTGGTGTACATGATTTTATGGTATAATATTAATGTTATTTAGATTAAATAATTTGAATTATGACTGTGTCGTCAATATTGGGGGGAGAACATTGAATGGATATAAGTAAAATTAAAATCAAAACAATTGTTTTAATTTTTCTATGCCTATCTCTTCTTTTAACTTCATGTCAACAGACTTCAGAAAGCAATTATAATACTGAACAAGAGGGTAGCACCAGTTATAAATCTACCTTATCGGAATATGAAATTGTATGGTATCATATGAATAGTCCTCAAAAGGACACAGAAGTTGTATTGAAGGAGGTCAATAAATACCTTAAGCAAAAAATAAATGCAACTCTGAAGCTTGAACTGGTTGATTTTAACAATTATGATAAAGTAATTAAATCTGTCATTTCGTCCGGAAAGAAGTTTGATTTATGTTTTACATCCGCATGGATAAACAATTATGTTCAAAATTCACTAAGGGGCTCTTTTGTTGAACTTGATCCTTTGCTGGAGAAGTATGGCAAGGAAACTTTGGAGCACATGCCTGAGGTGCTGAAAAATGGTGCTAAGGTAAACGGTAAAATATATGCTATTCCATCAATTAAAGAGCTCGGGCATCAATTTTGTATTACACTCAATAAGAAGTACTTGGATAAATACCACCTAAATATATCATCTGTTACAGAACTTAAAGACTTAGAGCCCATGTTTGAGGTGATAAAGAAAAATGAGCCGGAGGTTGTGCCGTACCTGATATATATGTACTCAAATCACGGATTTACAATGCCTATGGAAAGAATTGACGAGCAGGTCCCAAGTGCACTATATTTTGACAATAGAACGGACTATAAGCTTGTAAATACTTTTGAAACTATTGAGTTCAAAGAGTATGCAACCTTAGTGCATAAGTGGTATAAAAATGGGTATATTCTTCAGGATGCCGCTACAATAAAAAGTATAGATGGATATTTTGAAAAAGGTAACTGGTTTGCCGGTGAGTATTCATACAATCCGGAGGTTGAAAGTATACTTTCAAACCAGTATGGGTATGATATTGTAGCTGTACCCATATGGCAGCCGTTTGTTGCCAGGAAGGATATAGAATATCATATGCAGGCTATATCATCAACGTCTGAGGATCCGGAGAGCACGGTAAATTCATGAACACCTTTTTCTATTAATTCTTAATTTAAGAATTTTTT